>JANQPU010000325.1 GCA_028285315.1 Acaryochloris sp. IP29b_bin.176 | reverse complement strand
GCCAAAGATGTCAAAACGCTGTTCCAGTGGATGGCCCACGATGTCCTCGAACTGGCAGGCCCCCTCTTATGCGTGCGTCAGGAGTTATTTGACTTCATCCAGACAGAACTCCAACAGCGCGATGATGGCGAGTTTCCCATGCTGCGTAAACTCTGGAAAGCACTACACAATCAACGCGATCAGCTCCTGGCGTTTTCAGAAGTCTTAGATCAAAAACTCGCAGTAATCGCTGAATGCCTGGAAGTCCCTCTAGCCAAAGTTAGAGAAGTCTGTCTGCTGCATCGTAAACAGCCCACCTCCAATGCCTACTGGGAAAAGTGGAATCAATTGCATCGAGGACTTTCTGGAAAAGTCCATCTCCTAATGGAGGCAGTCACTGAAGTCCTCAAACAGACACCTAGAGCCAGTTCGTTAGTAGAGAACCTCAACTCCCGGCTGCGTAATTACTTCTTTCTACGCCGTACCCTTGGAAACTCTTATTTGGGACTGTTGCAGTACTTCTTGAATCACCGCTGCTTCATGCGCAGTGAGATTCCTGATCGCGAGGGTAAAAGTCCCAAGGAATTGTTAACCGGAGAACCTCATCCTCATTGGCTGGAGCTATTGGGATTCAAGCGATTTCAAAGAGCGTAATCTGACCTGACTGGGAGGAAGTAGACCTCAAGCCATCGAAAATTGATGGCTTATTTTGCCGTGGAAGTGTTACCCAAAATCCCTTGTTTTTAAACCATGCCTACCACTTTTTGGGAGAGAATTCTGAAACCATCTTGTGATAGGACTTCAAGCATCTTTCTTTAGGTATCGTCTGTAGACGTACCACTCCAATCAGCCCAAAATTAAGCGAAGTTATCACCAAGCAAGGGTTTCAGCGTTTTTATTTCGTACCAAAATCGTACCACTTTTTCACTCAACCGTGCCCAAACACGCCCAAAAATCGTCGGCTTCGTGACAATATAAAAAAGCCTAGAAGCCTTTATCTAAAGCCCTAGACCCTTTACTAGTAATACTTTTGAAGAAATCGGGATGAGAGGATTTGAACCTCCGACCCCTTCGTCCCGAACGAAGTGCGCTACCAAACTGCGCTACATCCCGCTATAGGGTCTTTACTGGACAACCCTTCACCCCAGCCTAGCATGATGTTTATCTCATGACTTATGCAAAAGCTTTAGGTGGGACTCTTTGGATACTGCATATAGTTGCCAAGCTAGTATTAAAAGTACTAATACGCGAGTTTCTGTGTAAGTTTTGTATTTATATCAAACTCGTTCACTGTTTGTTCATAGATGACAATTGCGAATAGATTATATATAATCTCCACTGTGTGAGGAGCGAACTAAAAAAAGGGCATCAAGACGAAACACGGCCAGTCGTTGATGCCCTTTTTGTCATTTAGTTGGGTTAATCTAAGGCAACGATGTTAGACTATATCTTGGCTCGGACCCATGCGATCGCAACGCCTCAACCTTGTCAGGACCGGAAGGTAGCAGCAATACGGGATGCTTGTGATAGGCGTGGACTCCGGGTCACTTTTGTCTCTGGATATAATGGTTTTGAAGGAGGCTGAGATCACTACATTGCTTTACAAGATTTTAGACCTATCCTTCACTTATCCCTGTTCCACCGTACGATTAGAGTCCTAAAAGGCAATGAACGACCTTCCAGATTTTGTCAAGAAAGCCTTTTACCTTGGGGTTGGCGTTGCCTCCTATGCAGGTGAGCAGGCTGGCAATAAAGTCGCTGAAATCCAAGAGCGAGCCCAGCAATTAGCCGATGAAATGATCCGTCGTGGCGAGATGAATACTGAAGAAGCGAATCGGTGGCTCAATCAGTTTAGTGACACCCCTACACAAGTTTCAGTTGAAGAGGTTCCTTATCCTGACGAGCCTCAGACGATTGAACTGGTAACCGGAGAGGAAGACGAGCAACCCTCTTCAGAATCAGAGAATATCCAAGCACAAGTTAACGAGCTGGAAGAAGAACTCCGTCGTCTTCAAGATTCATAAAGGGCTTATCCCTCCCATACCAAGATAAAGGGACCATATATGAACGATTTGCCAAAGGATTTACAAGAATTTTTTGAACAGGTTGCCCTCCAGTCCGAGCAGCTGATTGATACTTCTACAGAAATCCTTGACCAAACGTTCACAAAGGTTGAGCAAGGTTTAGAGGATTACCTTGAACCTATCGTCGTAGAGATGGAAAAAGGATTAGATGATCTCCTCGACCCCATTCTTGTAGACATCGTGGCGTTTGAGCATACGCTTGAAGAACTAGCCTCTCCCCTGACTCAACGGCTATATCCTTTGTTCGATCAACAGCCTGCTTGTGTAGGCTGTCGCCATTATCACGGCAAAACCTATGGAGAAACATTTCTGGTGTGTGGAATGCACCCCTATGGTGCGCCATCAAGTTCCTGTCCAGATTGGGAGTCCTGTTAGCTCATTCTCCATCTGTTCAATGATGATAGGTTTTCCATGCTGCCCGTACACATCAGACTTCACGGGTTGGCAGCCCCAACACAGCTTGATCTCCAGAGACCACTGAGCCAATCTCGTAGGCAGGAACTTGATGCTCACCAAACCATGCCAAAGTTGCCTGGGTTTGCTCAGGGGCAACAATTAAAATAAATCCGATACCCATATTGAACGTATCAAACATATCGGCTTTGCTGACCTTTCCAGCCTCTGCTAGCCATTCAAAAATAGGTTGGATCGGCCATTGCCCGATGTTGAGTTGGAGGGATTGATCCTGCTGTAAGCATCGCGGCCCGTTTTCAGGTAACCCTCCGCCTGTAATATGGGCCATACCATGAATGTCTAGCCCAGAGCGGAGGGCTGACAATACAGGTTTGACATAAATTTGAGTAGGTGCGAGAAGTGTTTCCCCCAGGCTCATTCCCCCTAAACGTTCAGGACAATCTTGCCAATCCCACCCCAGCTCAGATGTATGAGGGTTTATGCCGTCGGCAACAATTTTCCTCACTAAGCTGAACCCATTGCTGTGAACGCCCTGACTGGCTAGACCAATCACGGTATCTCCGATCTGGACCTTAGCCCCATTCAGCAGTCTCTGTTTGTCGACAATCCCGACACAAAATCCTGCTAGATCGTATTCATCAGGTTGATAAAATCCAGGCATTTCCGCCGTTTCTCCTCCCAATAGGGCACATCCTGCTAATTTGCAGCCTTGTGCGATTCCTGAAACCACTTGCTTGAGCTGTTCTGGTTGGAGGTGGCTAGTAGCGAGATAATCTAAGAAAAATAAAGGTTCTGCGCCACAGGTGAGAACATCATTGACGCACATAGCGACTAGATCGATGCCAACGGTGTGGTGCTGATTCAAAGCTTGAGCCAATTTAAGCTTAGTACCCACGCCGTCAGTGCCTGAGACGAGAATCGGTTCTTGATACCCTTTCGGTAATTGAAATAAACCATTAAATCCGCCCAAATTACCCAATACCTCTGGACGGGCAGTATCAGCCACCATTTGCTTGATATCACTGACGAAGGTCCGCCCTGCTTGAATGTCAACCCCTGCATCACGATAGTCCATGCCCAAACCTTTCCGATTGCTAAAAGCAGCATGTCATGATGACAGATAATGATCCTCCAAAGCAATACGTTGTAGGGATCAACTCATAATGACTGATGCTAATTATTGGTGTACTTCTGCTAAAAATAACGAGTCAACAAGGATATTTGCACCTCAATTCTAGGGGCAATCTAATACTAATCAGTTAACCAAAACAGATCTATAAAAAAGACCTATATATTGCTTGAATCTAGCCTTTCATATTGTGTTTTGAAACTCTATTTGCCATATCCAGTAAGGGATGCGGTATTTATAGATAATGAAAATATGCTAGTAATTTGTTGTATTTATTGTATTGATGAATATTATTTCTATGCTAAAAATACTAGTCGATATCTCTGAATTGATTGACTCAGTATTTAAATATTCAAACGTCAAAAAATATATCTATAGATTTTACTAATCTTTCATCTGGAGTCCAAAAAAGCCTGAAGTCGTTAACTTTTCTTGCTTTCACCCCTTTCAACGTCACCTTCTAGTATTCCTCTGATGTTTATATTTCGTCGGCAATATGATTTGCCTCAGCAATATCCCTGATTTCAGGGGTTGAAACTTCGTGATAGGGTAATTAAGTTCTGTAAAGGAAGATTGAATCCTGTAAAGGTAAACAAAGTCTCTCCTGTATTTTGTGTTGTGGATGACTGCCTTCAATCTTGTCCTTCTATACTCTCCAGGTAAGAACATTCATGAGAAAGAAACTGGTTTTAACGGGTCTAGCTGCTGCACTAACAGTATCTATCGTTAGTGCGCTGAGTACGAGTGAGGCCAACCAAACTCCAGAAATAGAGAAGCCTACTCCAGAGGCTGTTAGTGAACAAGATTCAACAAAAGCTTCTCCAACTGAAGCTAACAACCCTGAGAAAACTCAGGAAGAGGATGTTGTCAAAGTAGGAGATAGCCAGCCGAACGAGCAGGTCAGTGACGAGCCTGCGATCGCAAAAATTCACGCCTATGAAAAAGCCGGTCGACCCGCCGCAACCCTTTATGTACGTAATATTCCCGTTGTCACATTTCTAGGAACAGAAAAATCCTCAGCTCAGACTGAGAAAGTGGCTACAACGAAATCAGAAACGTCTCAATCTGCAGCGAATCAGCAAGATCCTGTCTGGCGGGCGACAACCGTTGCCGCCAAGATTAATCAGTTGGACCGGGATGGTATTGACGCCAGCAAAATTCAGGTGATTTGGGATAAAGATCGTCAGAGCTATGTGATCAAAACAGAAGCAGACCACATTCTGGAGATGAGCAAGCTAACGATACTCCCCAAAACTACCAAAGATATGGGAGATGATGCCTTAAAGATCACGAATCTGTTGCGTCGTCAGATGGGTAGTTCCGTTGCCTTAACCGAGATTCCAGGTCGTCCTAAGCCCCCTGCTCCCACCATCGCCACAGCGCCCGTGCGGTATCAAATTAGCGGAGAGGCTTCCTGGTATGGACCGGGTTTTCATGGTAACTACACCGCAAATGGGGAAGTTTATAACCAATATGCGTTGACCGCAGCCCATAAAACCTTGCCATTTGGGACCCGTGTTAGAGTGACGAATTTGTACAATGGCCGATCTGTAGTCGTTCGCATTAATGATCGTGGACCCTTTATTCCTGGGCGAGTTATTGATTTATCCCAGGGAGCTGCTCAAGTGATTGGTGTTACTAGTAGTGGTGTAGCCCCTGTTCGTATGGATATTCTGCAGTAATCTCAGTCGATTCACCAGACGCTCAAAAGGCCCCTCTTCTGTGAGGAGCCTTTTAATTTTGATCAACAGTTTCGAAGTTCCCGGCTAACCAAGTCTACGAACGCTGGTAGTAGTAATACGTCAGCATAGGGATGGCTGTAGCCAGGATCAGCAGGACAATTACTAACACAGCAGAGTTGGTGTCGTTTGTTTCTTCAGCAGTGGGAAAATTACTTTCAGCAAAAGCGGTTGCTTTAACTTCGGGTGGACCTGGATCAGTTTGGCCAGTCATGACAGCTGCGAAGCGATCCCCAGCTCCCAAAAAAGCCTCGTTATAATTTCCTTTGCGAATGGGGATCAGGAGGTTATCAAAGGCAATGCTTTGGGCTGTTTCTTCAGGGAGGACTTTAAGGGTATCTTGACCCACCAGAATTGCAGGGGCATTGGTGCGAGCATCATAAACTAATAAGACTTGGTTTGCCTGAGATTCTTCTGTTGGGAACCATTGCTCAAATAAGGTGGTTGCAAAGCTATCGGTCGTTTCACCGTAATTGAGCCCTCGAAGGGTGATCATCCTGACATCTGTACCCGTCTGTCGGGAGATCTGGCTTAAAGTTTTATTCACTGACCGCTCAGTCACGACACTAAGTAAGTCGGCTTTATCTGCGATCCAGGTGGACCGACTGGTAGAAAGATTGGGAATATCCTCAACAACAGTGGCCCAAGCTGGGGAAGACCAGAATGGTAATCCGACCAGAAGGGTCAGTATGCCAACAATCAACCACCGCTGCAGTTGTTGCTTCCAATCCCATAACGTGTTGAGTTGAACTTTCATCCTAGATAACCTTCAATCAATGTACTCTTGTGCCACTGCCTAGGCAGCAGTTTTTGCAAGCCAATCACTCTATACATACTATTAATCCACTGCATTGGGATCAACAATTGTAATAAAGCTGATAAGAGTTACTAAAGTCTCTGTTAACAAGAGCTGGATTATTATCTGGGATACCTAAGATAGGCTAATCCTTAGGAAGAACTGGTTATCAAAATCTGTTCAAGCATAAAGTCAGTTGCTGCAGATATATCGTCCAAAATGTAGTCAGGATTGTAGACGGATAGCTGGCTTCGATCTCGTATGCCAGACAAAACTGCGATCGCAGGTAGGTTTTGTGACTGAGCCGCGATGGTGTCTGCTTCAGTGTCACCTAGCATCCATGTCTGATCCCGAGGCAATTCCTGCATGGCCTGTTGCATGAGCAGCGTTTTATGGCTTTGTTCAAATCTGGCCCAAAATAGGTAACACTCGCAAAACAAAGCAGGCCATTTTTAGAAATGACCCATCCAGGATTTATTCTTTTCCCTAA
>JANQPU010000324.1 GCA_028285315.1 Acaryochloris sp. IP29b_bin.176 | reverse complement strand
CTAAATGCCTGTAACCGTTGATTCCCCGTTTCCTCTGGCTAAATGTTGTGATCAGTAGCAACGTAGTATCAGTACTTTCAGGAAAGTTGCACATCGCCTGATAAATATCTAAGAAAGCCTCTTATCTATTTCTTCATCCTGCATTGGCACACTCTAGATATGAGGAAAATTCTAGAGTAGTTCGGTTGTTCCATCGACTCGTAATGCCAGCTTCTGAGAAACAGTCATCGGACTTGAACCCTCGCCCTCTGTGGACAGAAATTGGCCTCAGACTCCTAGCCTATGGCTGGAGAACGATCATTAATCCTCGCTGGCTGGTAATGGCCCTCTTTGGCCGATTTGTCTTCATTAGAAGTTGGGTTTATCTGACTCAAAAACCTTCTACACGACCGATAGGTGAGCATTTTAGCGGCACTATATTTCCAGATCTTGATATTAACCAAACCGTCGAAACCCTCAAAGCAGATGGCCTGTGCTTAGGCATCAATTTGCCATCATCAATCCTCAAAAAGTTGTTGCAATCAATCCCCACAGAACGAACCTATAAAATAGAGTATTCCTATGGAGCACAGTATGCTACCAGCAACAACCTAGCTCTAGAGAACCCATTGCTCCAAGCCGAGGTTAATCAACTGAGCCAGGACCCAGTACTCACCACTCTTGCGGCCCAGTACCTTGGCACAGTCCCTATTTATTCTGGCAGTAAAGTGTGGTGGAGCTTTGGGCTTCATCATCACGCTCGGGTCAAACCGCAACCCGTGCACTGTTTTCATTACGACCTATATGATTACCACTGTCTTCGCTTTTTTTTCTACCTTACAGATGTGGATGAACAGAGTGGTCCCCACCAATTTGTGAAAGGTAGCCATTCTCAGCGCCGTTTCAACTATGCCTTTTCTCCCATGAAAGCCTGTACGGATGAAGAGATTCTTGAGTACTATGATGCTAGGAATATCATCACAATCGTTGGATCAGCAGGTACTGGTTTTGCTGAAGATCCATTCTGTTTTCATAAAGGGACACCACCGCAACAAAAAGATCGGCTGATCTTGATGGTGCAATTCGTGGCTCACGACTATGGGGTCTTGAATGACCGAGACAATCCGTTCGCCTTTTATCGACCTTGACGCTTGATCACCATGGCTTCTTTCTCTGTTTATCATCAAATTCAGATTATGCTGAAGTGGGTTATTGATCGCACGGTTGCTGTGTTAGCACTCATCTTGCTCACACCGATGTTGGGGCTCATTGCGATCGCAATTTGCATTAACCTAGGTTGGCCTCCCCTGTTTACGCAACCTCGCCCCGGCAAGCATGGCCAAATTTTTACCTTCTATAAGTTCCGCACCATGACCCATCAGCGGGATAGTGGTGGTCAGCTATTACCTGATGACCAACGCTTGACTCCCTTTGGTGAACTAATCCGCAAAACAAGTTTGGATGAGCTGCCTCAACTCTGGAATGTGTTCCTAGGCCATATGAGCCTAGTGGGTCCTCGCCCATTAATTGTTGAGTATCTTGACCGCTATACTTCCGAGCAGAATCGCCGTCATGAAGTGCTGCCAGGGATTACGGGGCTAGCTCAAGTCAATGGTCGCAATGCCATCAGTTGGGAATCTAAATTTGAGATGGATGTCTGGTATATCGATCATTGGTCTCTATGGCTCGATTGCAAAATCTTGGCCCTGACGGTGTGGAAAGTCCTGAGACGAGATGGCATTAACCAAGAAGGTTTCGCTACCTCAGAAGAGTTTATGGGGACCCTAGATCGATGAGGCGTCAAGCGCTGTCTTCCATACAATGGGAGCCCCTGGATCAAACCTTAAGCACCCAGCAAATGGCTCTGCTGCCGACAGACGAAGATGTTGAGTTTTATCGCCAGCATGGCTGGTATATCTCTCAATCAGTCATTCCTGATGCTGTTATCGAGCAAGCCATCGCGGGTGCTGAATGCTTCTATCTTGGAGAGCGCGATGCTGTCCTCCCTGTCAGCCAAGGCTACAGTGATTGGCAGCCTAGTGATGGCCTCGACACCATTCGCAATAACGAATTTGTGTCCTTACAAAGTCAAGCCCTCAGGCAATTGGCACTGCAACCTGTTGTGGGGGCAATTGCCGCAAACTTAACAGGTACCCATCAAATCCGCCTCCTGGATGATCAACTGGTTTATAAGCCTCCTCAGGCTCAAGCCACCACCAGTGTCGGTTGGCATGCCGATCACGCCTACTGGGCCACTTGTACCTCTGATCAGCTGCTCACTGCTTGGATTCCTTTCCATGATTGTGACGTTGAGATGGGGCCTTTAGTGGTGATCGATGGCAGCCACAAATGGTCAGGCTTAGAGCATCTGCGAGGATTTAATCAAACTAACCTAACCACCTTATCGACTCAACTCCAGCAGCTCGGTATTCCCCATTCAATTAAAGAAGTTCCTCTTACACTCTGTAGAGGCCAAGTCAGCTTCCACCATTGTTGGACGATTCATGGCAGCTATCCGAACCACAGTCAACGAAACCGACTTGCGATCGCAGTTCATCTTCAAGATGCCTCCAATCGCTATCGCCCATACAAAAATGACAAAGGCCAGGACATTCATATGTTTGACGAGCAACTTTGTCGAACCCTCCCCAATGGCGATCCAGACTTTAGCGACCCGAATGTTTTTCCAGAACTATGGTCAGAATCCTAATCAGTCATGCAAAGCAAAGTATTGGATTGGCGCGATCCCTTATGGTCAGACATGCTGGCTCACCTAGCTCACGACATTTATCACTTACCTGAATATCTTTTTTGTGAGGCTCAGAGAACCCAAAGCATTCCAGAAGCCATTCTAATTACAGAGGGGGAAAAAGTCTGCCTTATCCCCTATTTACGACGCTCCTGTCATCCCATTCCGGCAACACTGCAACCTGCTGAAGTTTATGACATCACGTCACCCAATGGTTATTCTGGATTTTTATTCAATCAAGCAGCCTTAGAAGATTTAGCATTTGGACCGGATGCTTGGCGGCAATTTCTCCGCTTAGCAAAAGCAACGGGAATCTGTTCAGCATTCCTTCGCCTTCATCCTAGTCTGAATACAACTCATCCCCAAGGGGTGAGTAACATTCTAGTCAAAAAAGTGGGTCAAACGGTATCCATTAACTTAGAACTTTCAGAATCAGAACTTTGGAGTCATATCCATAAAAGTCAAAGAAACAAAATCAACCGAGGTAAACGACTGGGGTTGATTGCAAAAGTCAAGCCATTTTCTGAATATATTAATGACTTTTGTGATATCTATGAAGCCACAATGCAGCGAGTTCAAGCTGAGACCAGCTTTTTAACATTTAATCGAGACTATTTCTTCCTGCTACAAAAAAACCTTGACCATAAGCTATTTGTCTGTATTGTTGAATACCAAGGCAGAATAATTTCTGCTGGTCTCTATTCTGAATGTTCTGGCATTGTCCAAGGGCTATTGGGGGGAACAACCCATGAGGGATTAAAACTCTCGCCCACCAGCTTGGAGTTTTACCAAGCCAGCTTATGGGCAAAGCAATGCGGGAACTCTATCCTTCATTTAGGCGGTGGAGTAGGAGGTGCCGAAGATGGCCTCTATCAATACAAAGCTAACTTTTCTAAGCAAAGGCATGCTTTTTATACAGCATCCATCATTATCGACCCGGTACAATACAGATGGCTCCTTGATTCACATGCAAAAAAACATAACATCGACATCGACCATTTACTTTCTATTCCATTTTTTCCAGCTTATCGATATATCCCTAATCAGCAATGAGGTTGGGGCACTGCTTATTTCTACCCAACAAAACAAGCAACATAAGTCGTAGGCAAAATCGCAAATGGATGTGCAGATATTTGCATTAGATGATCCTCGCTGGGTTCAAATTCTTAATGGTATTCGGCACGATATTTATCACTTACCTGAATATGTTTCCATTGAATCAAAGAGACTAAAATCTCCTGCTGAAGCGATTGTCATTCAAGAAGAAAATAAAGTTCTTTTTTTACCTTATCTACTGCGTGCATGTAAAGATTTTTGCCCTGATCATCTAAAAGAGAGAGAAGTATTTGATGCTGTTTCCCCTTATGGATACTCAGGAATCATATTAAGCCAGGAAGCACTCAGCACTCCAACTTTTATTCAGCTAGCACTCAAAAAGATAACTCAAACCTTTAAAGAGAGAAACATTTGTTCAGGATTTTTTCGACTCCATCCTATCTTGTGCTCTCAGTATATCGAGCATCTCGAGTCCTCTATCGCATCCCAAGATGGTATAACCGTTTCGGTTGATTTATTGCAGTCGGAATCAAAGATATGGGCTCATACGCGGAAAGGTCACCAAAGTACCATCAATAAATGCAAACGATTGGGACTTCAAGCCAGGATTGTGCCTTTCTCTAAGAGTCTTGAGATCTTTATGTCCATTTATACCGAGACGATGAATCGAGTTTCGGCCACCCAGTCCTATTACTTTAATCAAGACTATTTTGAAAACTTACTCAATTTAGGTGACAAGCTACACTGCTGCATTGTAGAGAATACTGACCAAATTGTTGCTGCTAGTTTATTTTTTGAATGTTGTGGCATTGTTCAAGCCCACCTGGGTGGAACACGCACGGCGTTTATGTCTCAGTCTCCCTTTAGCTTACTCCTCCATCATGTTCGTCTCTGGGCAAAGGAGCGAGGGAATGAGTTTCTACATCTGGGCGGGGGAGTGGGAGGATCTCAAGAGGATCGATTATTTAAGTTTAAGTCTGGTTTCTCAAGGCAACAGCACGATTTTTATACGTTACGGCTGATTATCGATCTCGATACCTATTCTGAACTCCTTCAACATCGAGCCCATACCATCCACTTACCTTTAGAGAAGCTCCAACAATCCACGTTCTTCCCTGCCTATCGAACGGCCTCTTAACAATGGAAATTACTGCCCTGGGACATGCTGGACTTAAGTTTCAAGTCGCTCAGTCAACCCTTCTAATTGATCCTTGGTTTTCCCCTGAAGGTGCTTTTTTAGCCTCTTGGTTTCAATTTCCAGAAAACCAACACCTACTTTGCCCAGATTTATTGCAACCTACTGCAATTATCATCACCCACGAACACCTCGATCATCTGGATACATGGTTTCTCAATCAGGTGCCTACCCACATTCCGGTGGTGATTCCAGATTATCCATCTCCCCAACTCCAAAATAAAATTCTGGTGGCAGGCAACCGTCCTATCCACATCATTAAAGCCTGGACCCCCTGGAAAATTGCTGAACAGATTCAGGTCTTTCTCGTACCAGAAGAATCACCAATGAATCATGATGCAGCCGTTGTGGTTGAACTCGGTAATCGGGTGATCTTAAATCTCAACGACGCCCGACTATCCACGCCCCAACTGCATCAAATTTGCAATCAACTGGGAAAACCAATTGATGTCTTGGCGCTACAAGGGGCAGGAGCGTCATGGTTTCCCCTGTGCTACCACTATCCACCGGAACAGCAACAAACCTTGTCTAAACGAAAGCGATTAGTCAAGCTGAACTATATGATGCGTGCGATCGCAGCCGTCAATCCCGTCATGGTGTTACCCTTTGCTGGACCACCCTGTTTCTTAGATCCTGAGTTGTCCCAGTTTAACCAGGAAATGGAGTCAGGTATTTTCCCTGACCAGCAGCAGGTTGTTGCTTGGCTAAGGGAACAGGGAATTGAGAATGCTTTAGTCATGTTACCGGGTGATCGCTGGAATTTGGAGCATCAAACTCAATCTTATGATCCCCAGTGGAAAGACTTTGAGTTTGGAGCACATCGTTCCTATCTACAGGCCTATGCCAGTCGTCGCGAAAACATCATTGCCTCCTTTAAGGAAAACTACCCTGTTCCTCAAACCTCTCTTTGGCAAAATTTCAAGGCTTATTTTGAACACCTCCTGTCTTTGAGCCCCTATTTCAATCAACAGATTGGGATGAAAGTTGGATTTGAGATTGAGGGACCAGGGGGTGGTCAATGGGCAGTTGACTTTCGCCCTTCCTCTCAAGGGGTTTTTCAGAAAATCGAGGATTGTGCCTATCGCTATCGGTTTTCCTCACGCTGGCTAGTCCCGCTATTAGAGGGGAAATTGACCTGGGAAGATTTCTTCCTCTCTCTCAGGTTTTCAGCTTGGCGAAATCCAGATCAGTACAATGACCACCTCTTGGGACTCCTAAAGTTTGCAGAACCAATGGCACTCCAAGCAGTGGAAAAATATGAGACCACCCTCTCTTCCCAAGAAATGATTACTGTGCAGTCTGGGGGAAAAACCTTTCAAGTCCAACGCTATTGTCCCCATGCGGGTCAAGACTTACTCCATGTCGGTGAAGTTCTACCGGGCGATATCATCTGTTGCTTGGGACACCACTATGAATTTGATCTCACTACAGGTAAATGCCTAACTGGCAATTGTCCATCCTTACATGTAGTGAGAACCACATGATGTGGTGAGTGACCTAGGGAGAAGAGCTTCCTGGCCGATGCGTTCTACAAATTTATCGATGGCTGCTGTCATCGCCAAGACAGGTCTTGGTATAAACAACTGAGAGAAAAGAGAATGGCGCTGATGGACGGCGGTTCAGTGAATTTGAATGAGCTGCGGATTGTTGAGAACAAACGCCTCTGTTGCTTCAGCAGGCAAAGGCTGAGAAAAATAGTATCCCTGAGCTTTCTGGCAAGATAATTCCATTAGATAGTTGAGTTGTTGCTTGGATTCTACTCCCTCAGAGATTGCATCCATTTTCAACTGATCGGCAAGATGAAGGATCGCTTCAATAATTTCTTGGTTTTCTCCCTGAGCACCAATTCGGGCAATAAAGGATTGATCAATCTTGATGGTATTGAATGGGAATAAATGGAGATAACTGAGACTGGAATAGCCCGTCCCAAAATCATCAATACTGAGGTGTATACCCCTATCTTTCAAATGATTTAAAATTACATTTAATTCAATCACATTTTCCATCAAAATACTTTCAGTCAACTCAAGCGCTAATTGCTGACCGTTTAATCCTGATTGCTCCAAGACCTTATCGATTTTAGGGAGAAGGGTCGGATCTTTAAGCTGCTTAATCGATATGTTCACACTTATGGTGTAGTGAGATACAGAAGGATACCTCACTAGCCAGTCTGCCATTTGCTGACAGGCGGTTTGCAAAATCCATTCTCCTAAGGGGACAATCAAACCTGTTTCTTCGGCAATAGGGATAAACTCTGCAGGTGCGATAAATCCCCGATCTGGATGGGGCCAACGACCTAAGGCTTCGAATCCAGCTAATCTCCCGGTCTGAATATTGACAATGGGTTGATAATACACCTGGAGTTGGTTGAGGGTTAAGGCTTGCCGCAAATCATTTTCTAATTGGAGTCTATCCAAAGCTTGCAGGTACATGCGCTCATTAAAGATTTCAAAACAAGCTTTTCCTCGAGTTTTTGCCCGGTACATGGCGATATCTGCATCTCTGAGAATGTCTGTCCCTTGGATATAGTCTGGGGAACTGAGAGCAATACCAATGCTGGCCGAGGTAAAGACTTGTCGATTTCCCAAGTCAATAGGAGAGTTCAATTCTTGCACAATCCGATCGGCTACTCGCACTGCATCCTTGCGCTCTTCAATGGGCTCTAAGAGAATGACAAACTCATCCCCCCCCAAGCGAGCAACGATATCAGTGGCTCTTACTAGGCCATGCAGCTGCTGTGCGATCGCAGCCAGTAACTGATCTCCCACTTGATGGCCGAGACTGTCATTGATAACTTTGAAGCGATCTAAATCAATAAACAGAACTGCAAATAAGTAATCGGGATGACGCTGCACTTGTTTAATTGCGCGTTCCAGTTGCTCCATAAAAAAGGCGCGATTGGGAAACCCTGTCAAAGGATCATGGAGCGCTAGCTGTTTAAACTGTTCTTCTGCCCGTTGTCGCTCAGCAATTTCATGCTTTAAAGCGAGGTTGGTCGCTTCCAAATCTGAAAAAGTGGCCTGCAGCGTTGCGACCATGCGGTTAAAGGTTTGCTGCAGAATACCAATTTCCTTAAAACCTTTGACGGCAACGGTTTGGTCAAACTGTCCAGACGAGATCGCTTGACTGGCTTGGCTGAAGCAAAGAATGGGTTTGGCAATCCAACTGGCAGTGCAAACGCCCAAGCATGTTGCACCGCCTAAAGCCAATAAGCATAGCCAGAGCGTTGTTCGTGTGTTGGCGTTGATCTGAGCCATGAAGCTAGATTCAGGAATGACCAGAACGCTGAGCCAATCTAGCCCATGCTGATCCTGTAAAGGTGTCACTTGTAAAAAATATTGCTGGCCTTTGATCGAGAATTGGGTTTGGTGTCTAGCATTGATCTGGTGAAGGCCACCCACTTGCCTTGCTAGATAAGCAGCTGTCGCCTGGACAATTCCATCTTCACTATGGGTCGCCATCAAACGCCCAGGACGATGATTACGCCAGACAAATGGCAATTCTGCTGATGAAGTTGCGACAATGTCGCCGGAGCGCTCCAAGATAAAGGTTCTGCCAGAATCACTAAGACGCAACTCCTGCAAAAAGTCACTAATTTGAGCAAGCGTCAGATCGGTCGCTAAAATGCCTTGAAATTTCCCCTGAGCATCATAATAAGGTTGGCCTAAGGTAATCGCTAACGTGGGTGGATTCACCCACGTATAGATATCTGTCCAGGCAGGCTGATCGGCCTGTTGAGGAACGACGTACCACGGACGTTGACGAGCATCAAAGTTGGGGGAAGTCTTGAGATGCTGCTTGCGATCGCCATTGGTATCAATACTGTATGTCTTGAGTGCCCCCGTCGACTCCGTCACTTGGTAGGTGAGCGTACCATCATCATTGATGGCTAATCCTACAAATTCCCCTTGAGTATTGCCAAATTGGATATAGCTAATCAGCTTAAAGATCTGGCTTTGTCGCCAGAAATGGCGTTCCATACTCTGGAGATCATCAAGTTTTAATTGCCCCATCTCTAACGCATCTTCATTGAGCTGATTCACCAGATGAGGGGTGAGCAGATAAATATTCAGCCGTTCCGAAATTCGATCTCCCATTTCTGACATCAACTGATTGGCTAAATCCTCTACCGCTGCCTCTCCATTGCGCAGCGATAAGTAGCCCACCAAGCCAACGGAAACCAATAATTGCAGAACAAAGAGGACAATCAGAATACAACGAAGCGGCAACTCTCGATTGAGGGAAAAACTAATCTTTTTCCAACGTTCTAATGGTTCCATGTCATCTTTTCAACCCTTTTACTGCAATATTTAGCAATAAAGTTGCTAATGCAGCGATTTTATTGTTATACCACTAATAATTTTTTATTAGCCAGAGGAGGTGGAAATGACTAAGGCTGATTGCCTAAACCTCAACCGATAGCAATGAATTGAGAGAAAACCGTATTTTTCTGGCCAATACTGTTCCAGTTAGAAATATCCCGTATGCATAAAGAGTCCACAATTCAGCATTAGAAATTTAAGCATCGACCCAAAACATATTCCAATAGCAGCTGAGTGCAATAGCCCAATTATTAGTCTTGAAAAAGCAATGTTTTCTGCTGGCATTTATTTATGGGTATTAACGAGGGATTGGCACTCACGAGGATTTTGAATTGAAGCTGCAACAAGGAAGTTTACTTTCAGTCCGATCGATCAGGATTGGCTATTACCTCTATAGGGCAAAGTGCTAATGGTGCCAAGAATACTGATCCAGAATACTAGTAGCACCAGGAAAGCAGGATAAACGACTTGTTGATGGGCCAAGGACTATCTTCTGAATACTGTGACTGGGTTCCTTGGGATTGACCCAAACAGCCTGTTCTCTACCGAGATGTTTAATAAAAGGAGGTTGATCCGACGGGAGAACAGGTAACTCCGATGCGATCGCTTCTAGAATCATCAGCCACTACCCCTCTTGGGGTAAACAGCCAAGAAATTCACGAATTCTTGAATATACTGCTAAATCAAAGCATTGATGTGGGTAGGTACAGGCTGAAGCAGGGATAAGTTGAGTAGAAAAAGATGCTGGGAGCCAATATTAGATTTTAGGAGTCTAGAAGTCAGTAAAGCTTGTGCTGAATGTCACAGACAAAAACACCCCTGCTGGACAAGATTGATTTTCTGAACAAGATCTCATACAGTTCTGAGGAAACTTTCGACGTCAACCAGTGGCCGCTTGCAATAGAGGAGAGACAATGACGGAATTGATGACAGACTTGACCGATATAGCCACGACAACCCCCTGTCCAGTCAATTCCTATAATGAATGGGATCCATTAGAAGAGGTGATTGTTGGTCACCTAGAAGGGGCAATTATCCCTCCTTATCATGTGACGGTTACCTACAATATTCCACCCAGCACCGCTCGGCTATATCGGATTTTTGCTGGCCAGAAGTACCCAGGATTCTTACTCAAAAAAGCACAGCGAGAACTGGATGAGTTTATTCACATCCTAGAGTCTGAAGGGGTCGTGGTTCGACGCCCTGAAGTCATTAAAGGAACAAAACGCTATAAAGCTCTGGATTGGTCTTCTAAAGGATTTTGTACCGCCTGCCCTCGCGATGGGTTCATGGTGTTGGGCGATGAAATTATTGAAACTCCCATGGCTTGGCGCTGTCGCTATTTTGAAACGAATGCTTACCGCCCGCTCTTTAAGGAATATTTTGCCCAAGGAGCCCGTTGGACCTCCGCTCCAAAACCAGAGTTGACGGATGATCTCTATGATTATTCGTTTAAGCCCCCTGCTAAAGGAGAGCCAATTCGCTATGTCATCAATGAGTTTGAACCTGTTTTTGATGCCGCCGATTTTGTCCGTTGTGGCCGCGATTTATTTGTCACTCAAAGTAATGTCACAAACCAAGCGGGCATTACCTGGCTGAGACGCCACTTGGGCGATCGCTACAAAATCCACGAAATCAACAGCTCCTGCCCCACCCCCATGCATATCGACTCCACGTTTATTCCGTTAGCACCGGGGAAAGCCTTAATCAATCCTGAATACATTGATGTAGACAAACTCCCCAAAGCCCTCAAATCTTGGGATATGCTAGTTCCTCCCGAGCCCGATCCAATTAAGGGAGTGCCGTCTATGTGCAGCAAATGGATTAGTCTTAATGTCCTCATGCTGGACGAAAAACGGGTGATCGTAGAAGAGGAGCAAATCTCGTTGATCGCAGCCTTCAAAGATTGGGGATTTGAACCGATTAAATGCCCCTTCATCAACTTTGCCCCCTTTGGTGGCTCGTTCCACTGCGCTACGCTCGATATTCGCAGACGCGGTGAGTTGCAGTCATACTGCTAATCCTATTGTGTGTCTAAAGGAAAATCGGCTTTCCAGATATATATTGCACGGTTAGCTAATGCCTCCTGACGTCTCGCTATGGTATCCGGTGTCCAATCCTCAGCAAGAATTTTTTGTGAGAGAGTATAGGCACTTTTTTGGTATTGGTCTTTTTTCTGTGAATAACCACTATTACCTACATCACGATTGATACCAGGTTCTAGGGGAGTCAGATTGCCCAATCGATAAACCATATCCTCAATTTGGGAATCAGTTAAATCTTTGCGCCACTCTTCAGAGGGTGACTCAGGCAGGATATGCTCAATAGAAAAGCTATCTTCAGGAATTTCCCTATTTGACGCATCTTTTTCTAATTTCCACAGAAGATATCGTGCTAATTTCTTCTTTCTCCCATTTGTAGGAATAGCTAATAGAGAGAAATCTTGTTTAAATTTTTTATCTGAAACGTATACTGGACGAAGTCTATCAAAAACTTGGCGTGGCGTAGTAATTTCTTCATTGTTTATTGAAATTGCAATTTTATTATAGATTTTTTCTAGTTCGTTAGGATTTAAACTACTCACAACTGTATAACGGAAAGAAATTATCACTACAAGTTTAAGTAAACGGGTGAAATCTTTCTCCGTAAATTTCTCGTAGGCAGCAAAGATGCTTGGGTAAGCTTGCTTAACTCGAAAAAGTTCTAACTCACGGACATATTGTCTGTTGTCAGAATTATCTCGCCAAAATTCATCGTTAGAATTTCCAAGAGCAACGAAAAGGCTACTATAGTTTTCAAGCTGATCTAATAAATCAAAGGCTTGCTGGTTATCTTTAACAGACTGTCTAACAAGTTTGAACAGTCGTTCACGTCTAACTCTAGTGTTTGTAAGACTTAAATAATAGCGGAGGAACTCAGGAAATTTTTGCATTTCGACAATGCTGGTAATTCTCCTCCATTGTCTTTGTGCTTCAGATAAGTCATCTGGTCCTTTAAACAGGGAAAATAAATAGTTTTTAAGCAAGTCTGTTGAGCTAAGTTCTACTCCTCGTGCATTTAAGGTTTCAAAAACTGTGTAAGCGTTTAACTCATCTTCAACATTGATCTGAATAAAAAGGAGTCTTTTAGCAACCGTATCTGTAAGAAAAGTGGCCAGCTCCTCTCCATCATTGATGACTGTTTGAAGTTGATCGAGTTGCTCAGAGAAATATCTAAAAGCTTGCCACAAGAGCTGATTCGACTTTGATAGATTACGAATATTACGTGGTTCTCTAAGGTTAATCAGGTTACTTTGGTAGAAATCATTATTATTCTCATTGAGAAGTAGCTTGCTAGAGTACCGTAGAGACCGAGGGTCTTTATCGCTCAAATAGGTCCTTTTTAGAATTTCCTGCCTGTCTTTATTGTTACCTGGATCTTTCTCTTGCTCCACAAGTCTTTGAATTTTGTCAATGATGGCAATAGCAAGGATGCTCAATGTCGCTAATCGCTGTTGGCCGTCAATGATTTTAAATTCCTTATCAGAAGAACCCGTACCTTGTAGAACCAGGGCACCCATATAGTGACTAGTTTTTGGATTATCGTAAAGCACCAAAATATCTTGCCAAAGATCCTCCCAGTGTTCTTGCTTCCAGGAATAATCTCGTTGAAACAGCGGTACTCGATAGATCTTGCCATTACCAATCAAGTCACCGAAGCTAGTGGTGCGCGTATCTAAAAGGTTGATCCGAGCCATATATTTTAGACAACCAAACTAACTTTAAATATTCAAATGTACTTTGGATGCTTAAGCAGAGAATTCAAACTGCTCTACCTTTAGTCTAAATTCAGGCAGGACTTCCTCGCCAGACAATTCTGTAGGTAGAAACCGGACTTCTTTCATACGCCCCTGTCGGTAGATTTCGACCTGTTGGTCTTGGGGATTAAACAACCAACCCAAGCGCACACCACTGTCTAGATATTCCTGCATTTTGGCTTGGAGTGTTGCCAAAGTATGGCTTTGTTCAAATCTGGCCCAAAATAGGTAACACTCGCAAAACAAAGCAGGCCATTTTTAGAAATGACCCATCCAGGATTTATTCTTTTCCCTAA
>JANQPU010000104.1 GCA_028285315.1 Acaryochloris sp. IP29b_bin.176 | reverse complement strand
GTTAGACTGATGGACATGGCTGAGGTAAAGCGGGACAACATACCGTGAATATTAGCCCCAGCCTTTTCTAACCCCAAATCCTTCCGTCGAACTCACGTTCACTAGCTAATAGTGGAGCTGTCGGGAATGATCCGAGTACGAATCAGCTTACCTTCAGAATCATATTCACCATTCAGTTCAAAGAACTCTATTGTAGTTAAATCCATGACCGATGGAGAGTTTAGCCCTGCTTCAGTATCTGGATCAGAGTTTCCCCTATGGCCTTGCAGCCTAAGACCGTTGTGTCGGAGGATTGAATATCACCCGTCCGATAGCCTTGAGCCAACAACATCAGAACGGCAGACTCAATTTGGTCAGCTGCCGCAGGCTGATCTAATCCATAGCGCAGCATCATCGCCACACTCAGGACTTGAGCTAGAGGATTTGCCTGATCCTGACCTGCAATATCTGGGGCAGAGCCATGAACCGGTTCAAACACCCCTGGACCATCTGCACCTAAACTGGCAGAGGGCAACATGCCGATACTACCCGTGAGCATAGCGGCAATATCCGAGAGAATATCGCCAAATAGGTTGCTAGTAACGATGGTGTCAAACTGTTTGGGCCAGCGGACGAGCTGCATGGCGGCGTTATCCACGTAGAGATGGGAGAGTTCTACGTCGGGATATTCAGTTGAGAGATCGGTGATGAGATCGCGCCATAATTGCGACACTTCTAATACATTCGCTTTATCCACGGAACAGAGCTTGCCACCGCGTTTTTGAGCCGTTTCAAAGGCGACTCGACCAATCCGATCAATCTCAGCCACGGTATAGGCCATCGTATTGACGCCCCGTTGTTCACCCGTTTCCGTGGTAAATACCCCTTTAGGTGAGCCAAAATACACACCGCCCGTTAGCTCTCGCACCACCATAATGTCCACGCCTTCAACCACTTCTGGCTTGAGGCTAGAAGCATCAATCAACTGAGGCAAAATTTGAGCTGGTCTAAGATTAGCAAAGAGTTCCAGTCCTGCCCGTAATCCCAGCAGTCCTGTCTCAGGACGGAGATGACGGGGCATCTTATCCCATTTATAGCCGCCAATCGCAGCTAACAGCACCGCATCGCTCTGCTGACAAGCTTCTAAAGTTTGTTTGGGTAGCGGGTTCTCCACAGCATCTATAGCGGCCCCTCCAATCAATGCCTCATTAAATTCAAAGGTCAAATTCTGCTGCTGTCCCACAACCTTAAGCACATCGACGGCCACGGCCATAATTTCAGGGCCAATACCATCTCCTGGTAATAGCGTAATTCGATAAGACTGAGTCATGATTGTTCCGATGGAAAGCGCACAGGCTATCTATCATATGACGCAGCAATCCCCAACACCACAGAACTTGAAAATCTTCATGACTCAGTCCCTAGCGATTGAGGAAGAGGATTGACTAGCTCTGTTGACTTAGCGATCAGGCGGTTCAACCATGGGTGGATCAAAGATCACATCTTCGTAGATCGCCGCCATTTCGCCTTCGTAGTTAATGCTACTCAGTGTGAAGGTTTCACTGGTAGCCGTGTAGGTCTCCAAAACCCATCGATCTTCACTCCGGCGAAAACATTCGATTCGCTGCCGTCTAGGGTTGATCAACACGTATTCCTGCAAACTCTCTAGGGACTGATAATCGGCAAACTTATCCCCCCGGTCAAAGGCTTCGGTTGAGGCTGAGAGGACTTCTACAATCAGGCAAGGAAATTGTTTATAGGTCGCCGTTGCCTGATCGCGCTCATCACAAGTCACCATGACATCGGGATAGAAAAATCGGTTATTTGCGTTGATGCGCGCTTTCATATCGGACAAATAAACTCGACATCCTGTCCCTCTGATATGATTGCGCAGACCAACCGCTAGATTCAGGGCAATGGTGACGTGGGCATCTGAAGCACCTGCCATTGCATAGACTTCACCATCCCGGTATTCATGCTTGATGGGACTAGCTTCTTCGTAAGAGAGGTATTGTTCTGGGGAAAGGTGGACTTGCTCAGGGGAGGCAACCATAATTTCTGTCTGGGGCAATAGATCTCTCATTTAGAATAACGTGTCATCTTCTGAGAGCAATCACGACTCACAACAAAAGCCAGAGACTACATCACGACTGCCTAGAATAGAAAAGAGTCCATTTTGAATCTCTTGCCATCAGTGGGAGTGATTTATAAATGTTATCTGAACCCCTCATTCTCAATGTTGAAACGGTTCACCTCAGCGACGAGCAGTTTTATCAGTTCTGTATGGCAAATCGCGACCTGAGAGTAGAACGAACTCAAGCAGGGTGGCTCATCCTTATGCCACCCGTCGGCGGTGAAAGCGGTAATCGTGAACTAGAGTTTGGGATTGATCTGGGGATGTGGAATCGTCAAACTCAACTGGGAAAAGTTTTTAGTTCTTCAACTATTTTTAAGCTCCCCGGTGGCGGAGACCGTTCACCGGATGCGGCTTGGATTCGGCAAGAACGATAGACTGCCCTCACCCCTGAGCAACAGCAAAAGTTTCCGCCGATTGCCCCAGACTTTGTCTTTGAATTGAGATCTCGCTCGGATGCTATTGCCCCTGCGAGAAAAAATGGAGGAATATCTTGCCTGCGGGATTCAGTTAGGATGGCTCTTTAATCCACAAGAGCAACAGGTTGAAATCTATCGTCAAGGCCATCCCCCTGAAATTAGAGCCTTGCCCACTGACCTCTCTGGAGAAGCGATTCTGCCTGGTTTTCAATTATCCGTTGAACCATTTGCAGACTGAAGTTAACGGATGCGCGATCGCACATCCTCACGCAAGTCTCAGTGAAAATCTGCAATGCCTGGTCATTTTGCTTCAAAGAGATTACTGTGGAAGTATCCCTCACTTCATCAATGGAGGTGCAACTATGTCGGTCATTAATTTTATCTCTACAACCCATCTGGCCTGACCCTTAGAGGCACTCATTCTCTATAAAAGTGATCACCACCCGAAAGACTGAGGTGGATAGACCTCAGCGCCTCTAGGTGTCTGGCTTACTCTAATAGACCCTAAAGGCATTCCCATGAACTTAGATTTACTGGGCTGGAGCGAGGAGCTGGCCCTCAGCTTTGCTCCGTTTGCAGTCCAACAGTTACAGGTGGGTCGAGTGGCCCGCCAACATAAGCAGATTTACACCCTTTATACCGAAGCAGGAGAAATTTCAGCTAAAATCAGCGGCAAGTTTCGCTATCAAGTCCAGAGTAGCGAGGATCTTCCTTGCGTCGGAGATTGGGTGGTTATTTCAGCTCCCACAGACCAGACAGCCACGATTCAGCATCTTTTGCCTCGGCGCACCCTGTTTTCTCGTAAGGTGACCGGAGACACTACGGATGTTCAACTGATCGCGGCCAATCTGGATAGCGTCTTTCTTGTCTGTGGTTTAGATCATGACTTCAATCTGCGACGCATTGAACGCTATCTTGTGATGATTTGGGAGAGCGGTGCCCGACCGATTATTGTCTTAAATAAGGTCGATATCGGTGAGCAGATTGAACAGCGGCTTCTCGACTTAGAAGCTATTGCTGTGGGCATTCCGATCATCCAAATCAGTGCTTTACGTGATCAAGGACTGGATGAGTTAACGCCCTGGTTGCAGCCTGGACAAACGGTCGCGCTATTAGGATCATCTGGTGTGGGAAAATCCACTTTGACTAACCAACTGATGGGTGAACCGATCCAGGCAGTACAAGCGGTGCGGGCAGATGATAGTCGTGGACGCCATACCACTACCAGCCGCCAGCTAATCTGTTTACCCTCCGGGGCGGTTTTAATCGATACTCCGGGTCTAAGAGAACTACAGCTCTGGACAACACAAACAGTGGTATCCACTGCGTTTAATGAGATTGAAGCACTGGCAAGACACTGTCGGTTTAGGGATTGTCAACATCAACAAGAACCGGGTTGTGCTGTGCAAGCGGCTTTGGCTAACAGTCAGTTAGAGCTTCAGCGCTTACAAAGCTATCTAAAACTCCGCAAGGAAGAAGCCTATCTGCATCGCAAGCAAAATCAAAAAGCGCAGATCAACACTAAAGCCCGTTGGAAAAAAATCACCAAATCCATGCGCCAACGACAGCAAGGCAAATGGCAGTAAGCTGCAAGGCAAGGGCTGTTGTGATTTGACTGCAAGACTGGGGTGATAGTGATCATTGTTCAGTTTTTGGAGATCAACAACGCTGAAAGATAGACGCATCTGACAGGGGAGCAGTCCATGCCACAATATCGACAGAATTTACCCCAATTATCGAGTGATGTTTTTTTAACGGATGGGGGGTTAGAAACCTCCTTGATTTTTCATGAAGGTTTAGACTTACCAGACTTTGCGGCCTTCGATTTATTGAAAGATAAGCAAGGCTATCAGGCCCTCTATGAATACTTCCAAAAATATGCTCAGTTAGCCCAAACCTATGGGGTTGGTCTAATCTTAGAAAGTGCAACTTGGCGAGCTAATCCAGACTGGGGGACAAAGCTCGGTTATGATGCAACCGCCTTAGCAGCCGTGAATCAAAAGGCGATCGCACTTCTGCATACCATTCGCCAGCAATACGAAACCGAAAGCAGCCGCATGGTCATTAGTGGTTGTATCGGACCTCGGGGAGATGGATATCAGGTCGAAACCGCCATGACCCCAGCCGAAGCTCAGGTCTATCACCTTCCTCAAATTGAAGCCTTTCGCAATGCTGAAGCCGATATGGTTAGTGCCGTGACCATGACCTATGCCGAAGAGGCCATTGGCATTACGCGGGCGGCGCACTTAGTGGGAATGCCCGTTGTGATCTCTTTTACCGTGGAAACGGACGGTAAATTGCCAACCGGGCAGGCATTGAAAGATGCGATCACACAGGTTGATACAGCGACTGGCAATGGTCCCATCTACTACATGATCAATTGTGCTCACCCCTCTCATTTTAATCATGTGTTATCTGCCGATGAGCCGTGGCTCACGCGCATTCATGGACTGCGTGCCAATGCTTCCACCAAAAGTCATGCGGAGTTAGATGAGGCAGAAGAGTTAGATGATGGCAATCCCCAAGAGTTGGGTCAGCAATATTTAAATTTAAGTGATGCTTTACCCAGCCTCAATATTTTAGGTGGATGTTGTGGAACCGACTATCAGCATATTGAAGCGATTTGCAAAGCCTGTCTACAGCCTCGCCCAGCCGTCCATTTATATTGAGCCTATTCCTTGAGGGAGTCACTCAAGCGAAACTCTCTGTATGGTAATCATAGACATGAACTCTTTCATTAAAATCCAGTCATGAATACCGATCCTTCCCTTCCTCAACTTCCTTGCTTTCTCCGCTATAAAAGAGAGGTTGCAGTTGTCTTTATGTTGCTGGGAGGGCTCAATGTAGGCTTGGGGATTTGGCTTTTGCTCTTAGGCGAGTTTCACTTCACCCTCATCTTGGGGTGCCTCATTGCTTTTATTGGTTATGGCTACTTCACCAAACCTATGGCTTCTATCCATCTCGACCATGTTGCGTTACACAATATGTTGGGAGTGGAGGTCAAGTCCTATGCTCTTAACTCCTTTAGTGATCTGCAACTCCAAGGGCGGCAACTGTACGTTCAGCAAGGAGATGCTCTCAAAGAAGTGAAGCTGGCACCCTGGATGATGCACACCAAAGATTGGCAAAAGCTGGAAGCCATGCTGCGATCGCAGCCTCAGCTCCAAGCTAAATAAGGCAATCGCTTTGTTGTTGCCTGAATCTGTTCAACCTGTGCCAACAGTTGCCCACAGGCATCCCAGGTGCCAGATACCAGCATCTGTCGCGGTCCTTCGCCCATACAGATGGGGTGAGATACATCGGCCCAGGCCAGAGTGAGGTGATCCAGATCAATCTGCACCGTTGTTTCGGGGTGTTGGCTTACATGGGATTGCAGGTGCTGCACGGCCTCTGCAGATGCCGTAACACAAGGAATACCAATCGCTAAACAATTACCAAAGAAAATCTCTGCAAAGCTTTCCCCAACAATCGCTTTTATCCCCCATTTTGCGATCGCTTGTGGTGCATGTTCTCTGGATGATCCACAACCGAAATTGCCATTGACAACTAATATCGTTGCTTTCTGAAATTTTGGTAAATCAAAAGGATGTTGTCCATCCGCTTGCTGGCGATCATCGGCAAACACCTGTTGTCCCAAGCTATCAAAGGTAACGCAACGCAGAAAACGGGCCGGGATAATGCGATCCGTATCAATATCGTTGCCAGTCAATGGAATGCCAGATCCCTTGAGGGTATGAATTTGACTCATAGTTTTGGAGAAAAGATGAGGTCGGTCTTCCATTTTGACATCCTTTCCGCAGCAAAAGCGAAACAAGTCAATAAGTACAGTTCATTTCAGTCTGTATCTGACCCATTCGTCCGTAGAGTTCACAACCCAGAAAAAGTTATCTATTTAAGCCTTTATTACTATTCATTGATAATAAAGGCTTCACTAAATTTAGTTATTTAGCCATACCCATATCTGTAAAACATCGTTTTTTAGGTCAACAAGTTGATCTGGAGTAATTGATGAAGATAACTGCCATACCTTGTCGTTATCCCTTGCATCAATTTAGATGCAACATCGGATGGGTTATCTATGCAGTAAATGCATGGCATGATATGACTCTCTCATTAACAAAGAATGCGCGAACGCTTCATAAAGATTGCTTGTTAATCTCCTATGGAAGCTATTCAGCACACATGAGAGGCTATACGTACAAACATTTCAATCTAGTATCTCAGTCGTATTAATGAGCATTAACATGTTTTCAGGTTAATGTGTTCTCAGGCTAGAGAGAAGCAGAGTGATCGTCAATTATTTAGAATATATTTATAGTTCTCGGGGAAAATACCTATAACGATAAAAGAAAGACCTATCAATTTAGAAGCTTGAATATCTGAATCAAGTCATGATTATCCGAAAATATTCGGAGGCTACCCCATACTAAATTTGGAAAAATATAGGGAACACTAGGTTTATGAGGCAGGGACACTAGCTAAACACATGTTAAAAGCATTTTATAAATCCCAGGTCTATAAGAACGTGATGGAAGAGCTTGTTGAAGAAGAAATCGACAGGCAAACTCGCAACTTTAAACCTGAAACGGCCAAAGCTCTAAACCGGATTGATGTCGTATCCTACGCCCTCAATCGATTGCCTCCCCTTTACGCTTCCAGCCAAGAAGGGGTCTATAGGCAAAAACAGCGAGGGCAGCAGCAATTTGGGCAGCGCTTACGGGCTGCCGTCCATCAATCCATAAAAGTGGTTGCCCAGCAACCCACACGTGTGACTACTCCTCTTCTTCCCCAAGAAGAGGTAGAAGCAGAGATGCATATTGCCAGAATGGCGCTAGAAGAGTTAGCCGACTCATTGACAGATCTGGAACTGGAAGGTTGAACCGATATCTTGGCTCTATTGCTTTAAGACTTTTTTCAGGCAGGTGTTGTGGTCTTCAACCCTTTAGGATCTAATATCCGTGATGATTATTTGAACTGATCATCACAGGGGATACGTGTAGAGATAAGAGCCTTGGAAGCCAAACGACTGATGACAAAATTGTCATCAGTCGTTTGAGTTTGATAATAATTTGTAGTTGTAAAAAAGTATTATTAGTTAATTTTACGGTGATCTCTCAAGACTAGCACTGGGAATCATAAATAGTAGCGATCCATAGCAAGATCGTTAACTAAAGTGAAAAAATGCGGTTTGAAGAGTTCATAATCAGGGATAACCTGAAACAGCGTAAGGATAGAAACGGCTACATGTAATCTGACCCATAGAGAACCAAAAGACGAGTGCCATAGATTCTGTACTCTCTCCTGTAGGAAAATTCTGGTCATTCAGGTTGAGCAACCTATCAAGCGTGAACAGAAATAACCAAATATCACTTAATGTGTCACATACATATTTTGATTAAAGTACATTTCTACACTTTTCTAAGCATTCTCCCAACCGAGTGAATTCCATTCACTAACTATTTCCCTCTGTGTCATTGATACAGAGTTCACCAAACCGTTGTGTGTTGAGAAGGAAGAACAATACCCATGGCAGCAACTATGAATGGCAGAATCTCAAATCAATTGAACGTAGCGGACTTGCTGAACCAGAACGCTAATGCCAAAAAAGATGGTTGCTTAGTCGTTTCTAACGGCGCTATCAATTGGTATTTTTATCTTGAAGAAAGCCAATTGATTTATGCAACCTACTCTGCTGACCCCCTAGACTTACTGGATAACCATTTACGCCGGCTAAGTCGTCAGGTTCCCGCTCTCAACAGCGAAGTACGAACTCAAGTCAGAATCAATTTTAATGACGAGTCTCCTGACCAAATTTGCCCTGACTATCAGGCCATTTCTTGGCTAGTGAGAACAAATCAGTTAAAGCCTGCTGAAGCGGCAACCTTAGTGGAAGGCATTGTTATTGAGATTCTAGAATCCTATCTTTTGGTGTCTGAAGGAACGTATAAATTTTTACCCAAGTCGGCCCACCTCCCTGTTTATGCCAAGCAAGCGCTGCCGCCCTTATTACAAAAATGCCATCAGCGTCTGAATGCCTGGCAGGCGCTAGGCCCAACGGTTTGGTCTCCCCATCAGCGACTCTACTTTGCAGAACAGAGCCCTGGAGCTGCAAAGTTATCCCCTAGCAAAGTCCAGCAATTACAAAAAATCCTGAGAGGTTTTAGTTTTCGCCACTTAGGGGTGCTTTTAAACCTAGACGAACTTCAACTGGCCCAAAATCTGAACTCTCTGATTATAGATAAGGTGATCTTGCTTCAAGATCCTCAACCTCCATTTAACCAGCTACCTCGCTTAGCCGTAGATGGAGCTACATCTGTCCCTCAGCCTAGAGGTGCGAAATCTGATAGTGATGCTGCACTCGGAAATATTGGGGCCAGCAATATTGGCCAAAAGACTTACACCATTGCCTGTGTTGATGACAGCCCTGCTATTCTCAACACCATTAATCGATATCTGCAAGATCAAAACGTTTCCGTTGTCATGATTAGCGATCCGGTTAAAGCCTTAATCCAAATTATGCGGGCCAAACCAGATTTGATTTTGCTGGATGTAGGTATGCCTTGGGTGGATGGCTACGAGCTTTGTCGTCTGATCCGCAAGAATTCTCAATTCAAGAAAATTCCTGTGGTAATGGTGACTGGGAACACGGGGTTAATTGACCGAGCCAAGGCCAAAGTTGCTGGGGCAACGGACTATTTAACTAAACCGTTTACCCAGGCTGACCTTCAGAAAATGGTTTTTCGCCACCTAACCTGATGGATGCCCACAGGTGAATTGTGAAGGAAAAAGGGCACTCTGAGAGTATCAGATGGGGCCATAGTTTACGAGCTTACCTTTAATTTGTTTTAGGAGTAACCACAAATGAGAACTGTTTTAGTAGTGGATGATGGTCCAGCTGAACTAGAGCTAATTTGTCGCTATTTACGGGAAGGCGGTTATACCGTCATTAGCACAACTGATGCTAAAGATGCTTTAGAGAAAGCTGAATCTCAGAAGCCCGATCTCGTAGTGACTGATGTAGTAATGCCTGGTATGAGCGGCTTTGAACTCTGTCGAAGCTTGAAAAAGAACGAAGCCACCCAACAATTACCTGTGGTGATTTGTACCTCGAAGAATCAAGACTTAGATAAACTCTGGGGTAAAAAGCAAGGGGCCGATGCCTACGTTACTAAGCCCTTCACTCGCGAAGATTTGCTACAAGCTGTTCAGTCTGTTGTTTAAGCAATGAAACTGCCCATCCTAGACCTTCAACCCTCACCCTTACAGGAAGGATTAGGTGATCCTTATCTCAAATTGCGGTTGAGTGATAGTGCGCCGGTTGCACTGCCTATGGAGGCAGCACGGGAAGTGATTGTGGTGCCTGTTGAACAAATTACTCCCATCCCTAACATGCCCAATTGTGTACTGGGTCTGCTGAACCAGCGAAGTCGGGTGTTTTGGGTTGTGGACCTGTCGATTATGCTGGGTTACACGGGGCTGATCGCCAGTGCGAGAGCATTTAACATTGCCATTCTCCAAGTGGGTCAGGTTCCCCTAGGGTTAGCTGTGCCGACAGTACAAGGTGTAACACGGTTCCCAACAGATATCATTCAGTCTCCGATTGGTACGGTTGCTCCCAGTATTGCTCCCTATTTACGGGGATGTTTGCCAGAAGAGAAAGAAATTCTGTTGATTCTGGATCCTGACGCCATTGTTAACGCATCCGTGTTGCATTGATAACCATCATGGAGAGAGATTTTGAAACATTGGAAATACTTTATGTCAAAACTGACTAAGACTGATTGATTTTGGATCTCCCTCCAGAGTAATCATCACATTCTTTTAGGGTTCTTAGAACTTGGGTCTTCTACACAACATTATCCGTATTCAGTGAGGCACGATTCCCCATGCACATGAAAGATCATGCAGATGAAACAGCCATAAATAATGGCCTTGGTGAACAAAATCAACTCGTTCCCCTCGATCCAGAGGAGATGACCACTGGCTTGAACGATGCTTATCCCCAAGATGCTGCTTCTGAAGGGTCTAAGGCCGTAGCGGCCATTCCTGTGAGTCCTGTATCTAGCCCTGAGCCAGTACCAGAAGCGGCATCAGTTAAACCGCTATGGCAACGGTTGAGCCTGAAAGCCAAGGCCACTGCGTTGGCAGTTTTTATTGGGGTTGCACCCGTTATTGGTATTGGCTCCGCTGCTTATTTCTTCGCCAATCAATCTGTGTCTCAAAAGATTATTGCTAACAAGGAAGAGGTCACAACACAACTCTCAGGTAAGGTTGCCTCCTACATGCGGGAGAGATATGGTGACATTCAAATTATGACTAGTTTGGATATTTTTACGGATCCAACCCTACGGGCTTCTACAACAAAGCAGGCCAAGCAAGCAGCGCTAGATCAGTTTGTTAATGCCTATACCATCTATAACAGTATTGCCTTCTTTGATTTGAAAGGGAATGTCATTGCCCAATCATCGGGGAAGGCCCTTGGCAATCACGCCGATCGAAGTTATTTCCAAGCAGCAGTCAAATCCGGCAAACCCTTTATTTCTCAACCCCTACTGTCTAAATCCTCTGGGATCATCTCGGTCTATACCGCTAACGTGGTTCGAGATAAAACTACAGGCAAACCCATTGGTGTAGTGCGAGCCAGATTGCCTGTTACCTTCCTAGAAGATTTGATCAAGGGAATTGAGGGGTATGAAAACGGCTACCTCGCAGATAAAAATGGCAAGCTGTTTGCTGGCTCCAATGAAGCCCAAGCAACTATTTCGGCTGCCAATAAAACCGGGGAACCGTTGTCTGCAGATCAGAAGTTCTCTTGGTATAAAACGGTTAAGGATTCCAATGAGGCGGAGCACGTCTTGACTGCGGATAAGTTGCAGACGATTGTACCGTTCCAGGCTTTAAATAACTCTGATGATCCGTTCTTGAAAAATTTACCCGAGTTGGGTTGGCAGACCATTCTTGAAACAGATAAGGGTATTGCATTTAGTGCGGTCCAGCAGTTGCAGTGGACCCTCATGGCTGGTTCAGCCCTGGCAGCTATTTTGATTGGTGCCATTGCAGTTGTCATCGCTGAACGGGCTACTCGTCCCATTATTGACTCCGCAGAAGCGGTGAACTTGATTGGTCAAGGAGATTTGGATGCTCGGGTGCAGGTAGCTGGAGAAGATGAGCTGGCGCAACTGGGTGACAACATTAACCAAATGGCGGAACAGATCCAGACGCTGATCTTAGAACAAGAGTATGCGGCTCAACAAGAATTAGAACGACAAACTGAAACCGCCGAACAACAGCGAAAGCAAAATGAGCAATTGCAAGCTGATTTGCTCAAGTTGTTGACCGATGTTGAAGCAGCCTCTGATGGTGATTTGACCGTTCGGGCTGCTGTGGATGCCAGCGAGATCGGGATTGTTGGTGACTTTTTTAACTCCATTATTGAAAACTTGCGGGACATTGTGGCCCAGGTGCAAGTCGCGGCTACCCAGGTGAACGAATCTGTGTCAACCAACAGTACGTCTATTGTGGTCCTAGCGGATGAAGCCAATACACAGGCCGAACAGGTGGAGCAATCTCTCCAGTTTGTGGAAGACTTGACTCAAGCAGCCCAAGAAGTTGCGGTTAGTGCGCAACAAGCAGCTGAGATCGCCAAAACTGCTTCAGAAACAGCGGTAACGGGTGGATCGACCATGGATCAAACGGTGGCCAGTATTGACCAGCTGCGCGAAACCGTTGCTGAAACTGCTAAGAAGGTGAAACGATTGGGTGAATCTTCACAGCAGATTTCGAAAGCGGTGTCTTTGATTAACCAGATTGCGTTGCAAACCAACCTATTAGCCATTAACGCCAGTATTGAGGCAGCTCGGGCTGGGGAAGAAGGTCGTGGTTTCGCGGTGGTTGCGGAAGAAGTCGGTGCCCTAGCGTCCCAATCTGCAACAGCGACCAAAGAGATTGAGCAAATTGTGGAGAGCATTCAGCTAGAAACGGCTGAGGTGGTCAACGCGATGGAAGTGGGTACCACCCAGGTGGTTGAAGGTACACGCATGGTGCAAGATACTAAGCAAAGCCTAGGTCAAATTGTGGCAGTGTCCCAACAGATTGCGGACTTGGTGCAAACGATTTCTGGGTCTACGGCCTCCCAAACCACCAAAGCTCAAATGCTGTCTAAGCTCGTCCAGAATGTGGCGAAAGTGTCTGAAAATACATCGGCCTCTTCTCGCGAAGTTGCTGGATCTCTGCAAGAGACGGTGGAAATTGCCAAGCAGCTCCAAGCTTCCGTGAGTACCTTCAAAATTGGTAGCGAAGCCTAGCAAGATGTCTGGATTGTTGGTCGGAAGGAGGCTTACGATATTCAATCCTCTTCTTCCGACCAACCATGACCACGATGTAGAAAGCAACAAGATATTTACTCAGTCTTGATATCGGGTTCAGGCTGATTGCCGAGTTAATAATTGGTACTGAGAGATAAACCATGTCCCACGATAGTGAACAGGAAGTTCGCC
>JANQPU010000309.1 GCA_028285315.1 Acaryochloris sp. IP29b_bin.176 | reverse complement strand
CAAACTGTGCCTGCAAGCGTAATTTTCAAATCTGTGAAATTCTCTCCTAGCCTACTTTAGTCACTAATCAAAATTACACTCTTGGAGACTTATTGGTATTACTAAGAATCTAAGCTTGGGAGGCATTATTAAACATACAGGTAATGCCGCTGGTTCAGCCGCTAATCTTGGCCTGCATGGTCTCGGAATAGTTGCAGAGAAGACAGCAGAAGCTATAGGAAGTCAACATTCAAAAACGATTGGGAATGCCTTTAAGGTTACTGGTGCGGTTGTCGATGTTGCTCTGACAAAAACAGGGGAAGGTGCTGGATTTGTTACCAACAAAGCAACTGAGTATGCTGGCATAGCTGGCGGGAGTGCTGCCGCGCTTGGTGCTGAAATGGCGGGTGCAAAACCGAAAATGATTACCACAGCCAAGAAAGTGGGGACCGTTGTAGGGGCCGCGGCTGTGGGAGCAGCCGTTGGAGTAGGGATTGCCGAAGCAGCCGTAGCGATGGCTGCTGCCTCAGGAACCACTGGTGCCGCCGCTACATCAAGTGGCCTTGCTGCCATAGGTGGTGGTAGTCTTGCATCAGGAGGTGGAGGTATGGCTGCGGGACAAGCAGTCACGCAAAGTATAGTTGCGGCCACTAGCGCCACAGGAGCGGTTGGACGGAAAACAACAGAAGACAATGCCAAAGATGACCAACAATCTCTTGAGTAAATTGCAGCACATTACAAACCAGGCTGATAGATGACTCCGCTGCTAGGTCCAGAAAGAATCTGGTGAAATTATCTACTCAGTACGCTGCAATCTTAGAAATGCCCTGAATTCTAACCTTCAAAATGTTAACCTTTGTAAAGGAATTTCATTCTCTTTCAGGTTAATTGATGATGGCTCGGTCTTCCCCTCTGCAAAGAGCAGCTTCAGACAAAGGTTCTGATGATGCTCAGCCCTTTATCCAACTGGATAGACTGACTAAGTCGTTCCAAGAGGGAATGGTTGACCGTCAAGTCTTGCGAGAGATTACGGCTACCTTTGCCGCAGGCGAGTTTGTGGTTCTATTGGGGCAAAGCGGCAGTGGTAAAAGCACACTCCTGAACTTAATTAGCGGTATTGAACAGCCCACCACCGGACGAGTCACCATCAGTGGCATTGAATTGTCTAACCTGAATGAGCGCGATCGCACCTTGTTTCGCCGCGATCACATCGGCTTTATCTTTCAATTTTTTAATCTCATCCCCACCCTGACGGTGTTGGAGAATATCACCCTGCTTCAGGAATTGGCAGGTGTATCCCAGGTAGAGGTATCGAAAAAAGCGATCGCACTTCTGCAGCGGGTCGGTCTGGCTGATCGAGGCGATGCCTTTCCTGACAAACTATCGGGCGGTCAACAGCAGCGGGTAGCCATTGCCAGGGCCTTGGTTCATGATCCCATATTGGTACTGGCCGATGAACCTACAGGAAATCTGGATGAGGAAACGGGCAAGATTGTCCTAGAGCTGTTGCTAGAACTGACTCGTTCAGCTCAGAAGACCCTGATTATGGCCACCCATAACCCCGAGATTGCCCAGCTTGCTGACCGGGTAGTGCGGATGCAGGACGGTCATCTGGTGGAAGACACTCGACTTGGGGCCGTGTCATGACCGCAGCTTTAGAACCCCAAAGTTCCAATCGTCCCCTGTGGCGAATGGCCTGGCGACGCTTTCAGCAGCGTTCATTACAGTACATTCTTTGCTTGCTGGGGGTGGCTTTGGGGGTGGCTATGCTGGTGTCCATTGATCTCGCCAATGGGTCGGCCCAAACTGCATTTGAATTGTCTACCGATGCGATCGCAGGTCGGGCAACCCACCAAATCGAATCGATTGCCCCTGCTGGCATTGATGAGTCCGTTTATCTGCACATTCGCCAACAGGCTGGCCTGACAAAAACGGCTCCCATTGTGGATGGCTACGTCTTGGCTCCCGACTTGGGCAACCAGCCCATGCGCCTAGTCGGGGTAGATCTATTCTCAGAATCCCCGTTTCGCAATTACTTTGCCCCGGAGAATCAAACCGTGGGTCTGGCGGGATTACAAACCTTTTTAACCGAACCCAATACCGTCGTCCTTTCTACAGATGTGGCCCGCCGCTATCAGGTGGACTTGGGCGATACCCTCACCCTCGATTTAGCGGGGCGTCTGGTTCCGGTTCGATTAGTGGGCAAGGTGCAACCCGAGAGCACAACTACTCAGCGAGCCATGAGTAGCCTAATTTTTACCGATATTGCTTCAGCCCAAGAAATTTTGCAGATGGAAGGGCACCTGAGCCATATTGATTTGATTGCCGAATCAGAGGGGGATTTGGCTGCGATCTCAGCCCTGCTACCGGAAGGGGTCAGGCTGGAAACCGCCGCTGCTCAGAAAAATGCTGTGCGGCAAATGACGGCTGCCTTTCGCCTTAATCTGACTGCCCTGAGCTTGCTGGCCTTGGTCGTGGGGATGTTTTTGATCTACAACACCGTCACCTTTAGTGTGGTCCAGCGGCGTCCCCTGTTTGGTGTGTTGCGTTGCTTAGGCACCACTCCCAGACAGCTGTTTACTCTGATTATGGGTGAAATGGCCATTCTGGGAATTCTCGGATCAGTTCTGGGACTGGGATTAGGGATTGTGCTGGCCCGCAGTATTGTCGGCTTAATTACCCAAACTATCAACGACTTTTACTTTGTGGTCAGTGTGCAGCAGGTGGCTATCCCGCCTGTCCTGCTAGTGAAGGGGATGCTGATTGGCATCAGCTCAGCTCTGCTCGCCGCTTTGGTGCCTGCTATAGAAGCTATGCGCACCAGTCCCCAAACTATCTTGCAGCGGTCCTCCTTAGAAAATAAGGTGCAAAAGCTTCTGCCCTGGCTTTTTCTCAGTTGGGTGGTGATTACGGTGATTGGCATTGGCCTATTGCGCCTGCAAGCGGGATTAGTGGTGGCCTTTGCAGGTCTATTTGCGATTGTCCTTGGGTCCGCGTTGCTCACGCCTCCTGTCACCGCTGCCTTGATGAAGCTGGTGCAACCCCTGACCCAGTCCTTGGGTGTGTTAGGGCGGTTGGCCCCTCGGGATATTGTTCGATCCTTGAGCCGTACTTCCGTTGCGATCGCAGCCCTAATGGTGGCGGTCTCAGTGATTGTTGGCGTCTCAATTATGGTGGGGTCTTTCCGGGTTACTGTGGTCCAGTGGCTGGACCAAACCCTCCAGGCGGATATTTATGTCACCCCACCCAGTACCACCGCCAACCGGGTCTTAGGCCAGCTCGATCCAGCCGTGGTGGCTGAGATGAAACGCTGGCCAGGGCTAGAGGATGTGGTCACCTACAACGATACCGACGCCACTGTCACCGCCTTTACCTATGGCGATCAGACCTTAGAGATCGAACGGTCTATCAAACTGATTTCCGCTGAAGGGGATGTCTCCCACGGTCAGCGTCCCTACGCTTGGCGGCAGAACTCCATTGATCCATGGCCTGCCCTGGATCGAGGGAAAGGCGTGATTGTCTCGGAAGCTCTGCTCCTAAAAGCTAACTTAAGCGATCCACCCACCTCAATTACAATCGATAGCCCCCAAGGTCCGAAAACCTTCCCCGTCCTGGCGGTGTTCTATGACTATTCCTCAGACCAAGGCACCGTTATTCTCGATAATGATCCATTTATCCAAATCTGGGGGGATGAGGGTATCGCCTCTATGGGCTTATTTACCGCCCCCACCGTTGACCTGGATACTGTAGTGGAGGATCTGAGGGAACGGTATCAGGGCCGCACCGATGTGGTGGTGCAATCCACCCGCAGCCTCCGGGATGGCTCCTTAGAAATCTTTGATCGCACCTTTGCCATTACCCAAGCCCTGCGCTTACTGGCCGTAATCGTGGCCTTTATCGGAGTTCTTAGTGCCCTCATGAGCCTGCAGCTAGAACGCACCCGCGAAATTGGTATTCTCCGAGCCACGGGCATGACGCCTCAGCAGCTCTGGTGGATGACCTTGCTGGAAACAGGGTTAATGGGCAATGTGGCGGGTTTTCTGGCCATGCCCCTCGGTTACGTGCTGGCCTGGATTTTAATCTATGTAATTAATGTCCGGTCCTTCGGCTGGACTCTGCAAATGCAGTTGAATCCCAGCTATTTCTGGCAAGCATGGCTGGTGGCAATTGTGGCTGCTTTACTGGCAGGCATTTATCCGGCTTGGCGATTAAGTCGGGTCACCGTGGCAAGTGCAATTCGGGGGGAGTAATCATGCAGCGATGGCTTGTATGGCTTATCAGTTTGGTTCTGGGATTGTTTATCATAGGCCGTCCCGCTTTGGCTCTGGAACAGGGGACGGTGGAATGGGCCGCTCCTGCAGAGATGCCTGAGTTTCAAAAAGCAACTGCCCCAATCAAACTCTCGTTCCCCAAGGACTTTGGTCCCCACGAGGACTACCAAACCGAATGGTGGTACTACACGGGCAATCTAGAAACAGAATCTGGACGCCCCTTTGGCTATGAGTTAACCCTGTTTCGCCGAGGCCTCACACCTGGTTTACCCAACCAGCAGGGATCCGCTTGGCGCAGCAATCAAGTCTATTTCTCCCACTTCACCCTCAGCGATATTGAGAATCAACAGTTTTATCCTGTGGAACGATTTAATCGCGGGGCTGTAGAACTGGCAGGAGCACAGGCCAATCCTTACCGCATTTGGCTAGATGACTGGTCTGTTGAGGAAGAGCAACCAGGAGCGGTAAAACTTCATGCTCAAGGACCAAAAGCAGAACTTAATCTACAGGTATCGCTAACCGCTCCCGTTCTGCAGGGTAATAACGGTTTTATTATCAAAGGGACTGAGCCAGGTAATGCTTCCTACTATTACTCTGTCGTGCGGCAACCCACCCAAGGCACAGTCGTTATTGAAGGAGAACCCTTCACAGTCTCAGGTTCTAGCTGGACGGATCATGAATTTGCGACCAGACCACTGAGTCAAGGGACTCAAGGTTGGGATTGGTTTTCTCTGCAATTAGAAGATGGTTCAGCGTTGATGCTTTATGGTCTTCGTTCAAATGATGCCTCTGACTTACCAGAATCTAGTGGAACCTATATTAATTCTGGAGGTAAGGTGCTGCATTTGAATAGTGAGGATTATCAAATCCAGGTCTTGGATCGATGGATCAGTCCTAAATCCCGAACCCAGTACCCATCCAAATGGGCTATTTCCGTTCCCAAGCTCGATCTAGACATTCAGGTGGCACCCATGATGAACAATCAAGAGCTACTCTTATCTACAAAGTATTGGGAAGGAGCAGTAGATGTTTCTGGAACCCAATCCCAACAGTCGATTCAGGGCAAGGGCTATGTAGAACTCACAGGTTATGATCGCGACCTAAATTTTTAAGGTGCCACATAAATCTCCAAGATTTCAAACATTATCTGTATCTCAATGATTACGGGCGTTAGATGATGGCCCTTTCTCAACCGTTTGAGATGAATGGCAACACTTATCTCTCACTGCCAACGCTTTGAAGTAATGCTGGCACCTATCCCATGACTATGGATATCTTTTGGAAAATGAAGCCTCTTGTGAGTGAAGCAGGAAGTTGTTGACATCTGTAGAAATATGGTCAGCGATCTTGAATTGTCTGGTTGAATAAATGGGGACGGCATATTGATACCGAGTGGTTCGCATTTCGACCTTGTAAGTGATCACGTATGGATCCTGACTCCCTAACTGTGGCTTGTGATGTTTGCTAATATCGACGGCTAATGGTTCTGGAATTCTGACTGGCATCATGGTTAGGAGCAAACTTTGCCGAACCACGGTACATTCTGGACCTTGGGCTGCAAATCGATCACAATCGATTTTTATCGAAATTGTGCCAAAAAGCAGATATGCAATCAGACAAATCACTCCCAAGCCAAGAAGGATCAAATACTTTCGATCATCAGAAGTCGCAATCTCTCGGATTTTATGCATTGGCTTGTTTTTGAAAGAATTTGATTAGTTCAACGACTGCTGAAAGGTTTGTGCCATTGCCTTAAATTGGGGCAGATAGTTCTTAGCTTGCTGTTGGCCTACCATTCCAGTCATCAGAATATATCCCCCTTCATCCGGGAAAAGCATGACCTGATACAGCATCAAGGGAGTTTGAGATTTTTGATCTTTGCCTATGGCAGTCAGTTCATAGCCCTCTAAGCCATCGATGGTTATAGGTGTCGTGGTCTGGACCGATTCAATTTCAGTGTGGGCTGTTTCCAACAACCGCCGTTGTGCATATTCTTTACGATTCCCAACGAATACCTCCCCAATCGATAACGCCACAATAAACATTGGATCATTCGGAGTAGCAGTAGGAATCGTCCCATTTCGAGTAAATAGGGCTGAATTACCCGTTGCCACCCCTTGAACTTGGGACAGATCAGCCATCGCTTCGATCTTGAAAGGAGGTGGAGCTGCCGCCGTTTGAGTAGGTTCAACGGCCTGAAGAACCGTTTGAAGCGATTGTCTCAGCTTAGATGCATGAGACTTGGGAGTAGTAGCCACAACCATGGTTGTCCGTTGGGCATCGCCAAAGAGTACTGCCCACTTCAGAAATTCCTGACCATAGGCCTGCTGAGAAAAATGTACCTTTACGCCAGCCTGACCTTGCACCTGAATTAACTCCTTGGAGTGCAGAGTCATTCCTTTTTCTGCCAGAGCAGCTTTCGTAAATCCCTGGATGACCTCTACAAACGGTCCCGGAATGGCTAACACCATCACCGATGCGCCAGTTGAAGGTTGCTGAAATCCGTAGAAACTTTCTGCTTTTTCAAACCCTCGGGGCTGAGGAATGGCAATGCCCACCTCTGGAAAGGTGACGATGGATAGCCACTGCTTGGGAGTCTGGGCCATCAGTTTTGAAGGAGTCACTAAAAGGGAAAGCAGAGCCAGTGCTGAGGCAAATTTTCGGAGCATGATTTGTGTGTGAGTGGGGCCTGGTTGGGTTGGAAGTGCAACTTATATGGGAGTGCGGGTAGTGGTTGTTTGCGAAGAGTCTTCTTCAGAACCAGGCAAGTTAGAAACCATTGCTCCCATCACATCCACTGATACCGTTTGAAAGTACTGTTGTTGAAATTGTTCTTCTCGCACAGCATTCACAACATTGAGGATGGCCTGCTGACGATCCACTAATGCTAATTCTTCAACAACAGTATTCATGTTGACTTGGACAAGATTATTGTGGCAATGCACCGTAAACCCAAAAGCTTGCAAACTCTTCAAGCCGATCTGCAAGGCTTGAGGCCCAATCTTTAACCTGGTTTGCAGTAGAGTCAGCCTAACGCTTTCCCCCGTCCGAGCTAGAAATTTAGCGATGCCCACCAACCGTTTCCATACCGTCACCGCGTCAGGTGAACCAGCGTCTTGATAGGCAACGGCCAGGGCTTTCCCAGTATTCTGAGCTTGTCTCCTCCAGCCTTGGACTGCTGACCAGGAATCAGGACAGTGATTCACCACCAGCACATCTTGGTTTTTCCCAACCTCTGTTTTGCCCTGCCGCCAATCCACAATGGGGTACTCTAATGCTTCTTTTTGGGTCAGGTGATCTGCTGCTGGGCGTAATGCTTCGAGGCGTACCTCGTATCGTTTTTTATAAGTATTAAAATCTAGCTCCACAATGGCATCACATTTACCTGTGGGAATATCCTCTTTATAATGCCCCCACCATATTCCAGGAAAACCTGCCTCTAAAGAAGCATCACAGATATTGAAGGTGGTTTTGATGTATTGAACTTTGTTCCCTTTGCGATCGCGAATATTCTCATTCCAGACCTGATCAAACCAGCAGTTACGAATCAGGAATTTGGGCACTGGATTGCCCATCCCACAGGGCTCTAAAAGCTTTAATTCTTTAAATAGGGCGCGTCCTCCATTGACAGCCAACTCTGCTAGCGTCAATACCAAATCGGCCTGAACCACTGCTGCTGGTTTTGTGGCCTGCTGCTGCCGAGCTTGTTGATTAATCCCCTCGACCAATAGGGGAATATTAGTGACAGGTAAACTCAACCCGGCGGCAAAGGGATGTCCGCCAAAACGGGTCAGTAAACTCGCCTGACTGTGAACCAATTCATATAGATCAATCTGATTCGCTGAACGAGCTGATCCACGGGCGAGTCTAACTTCGCCGTGTTCAGCCACCGTCTCTTCACACAGAAGAATGGTAGGTCGGCCATAGGTTTGGGCAATCTGACCTGCGACTAAGCCCAATACACCGATCGGCCATTGTGGATCACTCAAGACAATCACTGATGTTGTGGACAAATCGAGCTGATCTAGCTTGCGTGTCACTTGCCTAAGAACATCTTTTTGCAAGGATTTGCGGCGTGTATTGGCGAGTTCAGTTTCTTCTGCCAACTGCCAACAACGAACTGGGTCTTTGCTAGTCAATAACTCGACGCAAAAACTAGCCTCGCCATGAATCCGACTCACGGCATTGATACGGGGGCCAAGACCAAAAGAAATATCCGTGGGCCGATCACCATTGCGTTTACAGAGTTCTAACAACTTGGCGATGCCCGGTCGAGTGCGCTGGGTTAGCTGTTGCTGTAGCTGCTGGATGCCGCGTTGGGCCAAGTAACGGCAATCCCCTTGGAGCGCCACCAGATCGGCAATCAGGCCAATCGCCACTAAATCTAATAGATGGTCTAGGGGCTGCTGGGGAACCTCAGGTAAAGCTGTATAGAGGGCTTCCACGAGCTTATAAGCCACTGCCACCCCAGAAAGATGAGCTAAAGGATGATCTGAGGGCAAAGAGCGCGGGTTAATGATTGCGATAACGGGAGGACGTTCTGGGGGCAAGGTGTGATGATCTGTGATGATCACATCTAGGCCCAGTTCGCTGGCATATTCAATCTCGATCAGATTCGTACTGCCCGTATCACAGGTGATGATCAGCTGATAGTCTTGGGCTGCTAACCGCTCAATCCCAGCTCGATTTAGACCATGAGATTCGGTAATGCGATTGGGGATAATGTAGGTGAGGGAGTGATTCTGAGGGAAAAATTGTCCTAATCCGTCCCAGAAGACTGCTGTAGACGTGATACCATCGGCATCGAAATCGCCCCAAATGGCTACTCTTTGGTTGCGATCGCGGGCTTGTTTCAGCCGTTGAACAGCTTTTTCAATTTCCACCCCAAAGGCAGCAGGGGAAGTCGGTTGGTAATGATTCGGATCTAAAAAACCTGGAATTAATTGGGGAGCATGCATTCCCCGTTGCCAGAGCAATTGTGCCAGATACTGGCCAGATACCTCTGGTGCTAACCGCTGAATGTCAGTAATGAGCCACTCAGGGGGTGTGGCAGTTGGAACAAGATGCCATTGGGGGTCAGTGGGCATTCGCAATAGAGTTGGCATCATTTTGCTCAATTAGCTCATCCACCAAAGAAGAATAGCGGTGGATGCCAATCTCTCCTCTAAGATAGCGCTGATACACCTCGGCAATTGCTTGCATAAGGGGCTGGCTTTGGCGGGCTTGTAGTGTCGTTGTGCTCATGATGTATCGATCCCTTATTGTCGTGTTGTCAGTTAAGTCAACTTGGACTTGTTTTTGAATTAACTAAACAATACCGAGAACACAAACTAAACAAATCAGGAAAAATACGGATTATTTAGAAGTATCCAAAAGTGGCGGCATAGAGAGGGGTAAAAGGCAGGCAAACCGTATGTTGACGATCATTCATCTCAGACAGGAGACACTTTTGCTCGGTATAGGAGCTGTTCATCCCGGCGATAGCCAACGTAGCGAACTCTGGCTCGATCCCCTGCTTTCAGGTCCTGCCCAGCTACTGGCATCACCTGGTGCCACTGAGGGTTATAGGCGACCTCAGCGCCAACTTCGCCGATAGGAACCACTCCCCAAGCGGCCAATAACTGCTCAAGGGGACGGAGTAAAGGTAGCAGTTTTATCGCTGGGGCTTCAGGGTTTTTACGGGCAGCATAGGCCGCAGTGGGCCATTGGATGAGCAGAGACTCTAGAGCCTGAACCGTAGATTTTTGATGTGCCAACTTCAGGTTCACTGGCTGGGTCTGTAATTGTTGCTGCTGATGCTGACACTCTTGTTTTAGGGCCACTACAGTCTGTTGAAGTTGAAGATATTGCGGATCGAAGCTGTCAGATTCTACCCGTGAATGCACTGAGTGTTGCGACTCAGATAATTTTGGACACTCTTGCCTCAGTAATTTTACGGAGGTTTCTGAAGAAAGTTGAGATAATAGAGTATCTAACTCAACCTGTAAGGTCTGACTAAGCTGCAGTACTTTTTTCAACGGTAAGTCTAGGATGCGTCCCTGTCGAACCCTGGAAATATGTGTTCGGGATAATCCTGATGTTCTAGAGAGAGCCGCAAAACTCTTACAACCCACCTGTTGCATCAAAAGTTGTAATTGTGAGGTGTAATCAGACAACGCTTCCATCAACAACCATTCGCCCAACAAACTTCCCCAACTTTAAAAGATAGAGAACACAATTTTCTCAGATGTATCGTATGTATCGTAAAGAAACACCAACGCTTCCGCCAGTCCTGCGAAATACATTGGACAATATAGGCTAATCAGTTCCTTCAGGTCTGAATTATGCAACTCTCTGCCCGTCCCACAGCTCCTCAAACTGACCTCAATCATCGGATTTTGGCGGCAGCCCAGCGTTTATTTGCCCGCCAAGGGTTTGAAAAAACCACGACTCGTCAACTTGCAGAAGCAGCGGGAATTGCCGAAGGGACGCTTTTTCGGCATTTTGAGAGCAAAAAGACTATTCTGGTCGCAGTGGTGACCCAAGGCTGGAGTGAAATGCTCACTGATTTACTCACTCATCTGAGTGAAATGGGTAGCTATCGGTCCGTGGCCCAACTGATGCGCGAACGAATGTTAACCCTCCCCAAGCAGGCTGACCTGATGCGAGTTTGTTTTATGGAGGCTCAGTTTCATCCTGAGCTGCGCGATCGCATCCAAGCTGAAATCATCACCAAAATGACGAGCGTAGTGGAAGCCTTTATTCAAACGGGAATTGAGCGAGGCACCTATCGCGATCTCAACCCCAAGGTTGTTGCTCGGATCTTTCTCGGAATGTTCATGATTGCCGGATTTAGCCAAGACACGCTCATGGATACGGATCCTTCGCCAGCCTTTCAGAAAGAAATGGCCGAAACACTGGCCGATATCTTTTTAAATGGCATCCTCACGCAACCCTCATGACAGAAACAGCCAGAGACGTGATTCTCTGACTGTTTCTGTTTCACTCAATCTAGTTGAGAACTCCCTAGGCTATCGTCCTAGAGTACTAAAGAACGCCCAAATAGGTGAGTCCTAAAACGGCTCCTGCGCCTAAGACATGGCCAAATACTTGGGTCCCAAGCACAGATGTGAGGCTGAACCCACCAAATAAATTGGATGCTGGCATGCTGGGGCCAACATTGGGATATTGAATGCTGTATTTTGCGATCGCAATGGCCAGAATATTGGCTGCAATCATCACAACACCGACTGTGGGGCTCCAATTAACCGCGCGGACGGCAACCATAAGAAAAGTTGGTGTGAACAATTTGTATGCTCCTTAACCCTAAAAATAATATTCAGTCTGAACTGAATGTTTATGAGTGCAATAACAGTGCCTTGTAGAAAGATACTGTATCAAAGGTGCATCGTGAATCTTTGTATGAAGATTTACTAAACCACTTGTCAATAAACTTCATCGCCTCTGTCCATAAAAGTTCACATTGAGGCGGCAAGGGGACATCTATTGTGGTACTGGCAGCAGTACTGCAACCGGGTTTAATACCTGCGTTCTAAGATTCTGTCTCACATTCGCCTATCGTGATGGACTTTGGTAGTTGTGCTGAAACAGACTGGAAGTGTAGACAACAAAACCAGCCAATTCTAGTCAAATGAGTACAGGCGGATCTTGCGATTCCCACTAATTTGGGAGCAATATAAATATATACTTTTGTAAATTAAGCTTTTATTTATATTCTCTTTCAACAAATTATTGAATTTAAGGAGCGGCCGTGTACATTGTCCAGATTGCCTCTGAATGCGCCCCGGTCATCAAGGCCGGTGGGCTCGGAGATGTCGTTTATGGTCTGAGTCGAGAACTTGAAGTTCGAGGCCATTGCGTTGAACTCATCTTGCCAATGTACGATTGCATGCGCTACGACCATGTTTGGGGCCTCCACGAAGCCTATCGAGACTTGTCTGTTCCTTGGTATGGCGGAGCCATTCATTGCAATGTCTTTTGTGGTTGGGTTCATGGCCAACTATGCTTCTTCATTCAACCCAACTCTGGCGATAATTTCTTCAATCGCGGTCATTACTACGGCGCGACGGATGACCATATGCGCTTTGCCTTCTTTAGTAAGGCGGCCCTGGAGTTCCTGCTCAGATCCAATAAGCGACCCGATATTATCCACTGCCATGATTGGCAAACCGGATTGGTGCCCGTCCTGCTCTACGAGATGTATCAATATCATGGGATGGGTCGCCAGCGCGTGGTTTACACCATCCATAACTTTAAGCATCAGGGAATTGCAGGAGCCCATGTTCTATGGGCAACGGGGCTCAATCGAGAATCCCACTACTTCCACTACGATCGCCTGCTAGACAATTTCAATCCCTTTGCCCTCAACCTGATGAAAGGTGGGATTGTTTATGCCAATTATGTGAATACCGTATCTCCCCACCATGCCTGGGAGGCCCGTTACGAAAATGTAGGATATGGGCTAGGACATACCCTAGAAATCCACCAGGATAAGTTTGGCGGTATCCTCAACGGCATCGACTACAATGTCTGGAACCCAGAAAAAGATGACTATATCCCTCATCCCTATTCCATCAATGATTTAAGCGGCAAAGCCCTGAATAAAAAAGCCCTACGAGAGCGGTTATTGCTACGAGATATCGATCGGCCCCTTGTTGCCTTTATTGGCCGATTGGACGAACAGAAAGGGATGCATTTGGTGCACCATGCCATCTACCATGCCCTCAATCAAAATGCCCAATTCGTTCTCTTGGGATCTGCCACTGAACCTGGGATTAACTCTTGGTTCTGGCATGAGAAGCATTTTCTCAACTCCAACCCAGATTGTCATCTCGAACTGGGCTTTAACGAAGAACTGGCCCATCTCATTTATGCTGGGGCAGATATGATTGTGGTGCCCAGTAATTATGAGCCCTGCGGCTTAACTCAGGTGATTGGTCTACAGTATGGCACGGTTCCCATTGTGCGTGGGGTGGGTGGTCTAGTGAACACCGTCTTTGATCGCGATTACGATCCAGAAAAGACGCCTGAAGAACGCAATGGCTATGTCTTTTATCAGACCGATAACCATGCTCTAGAGTCAGCGATGAATCGAGCCATTGGTCTATGGACAGATTATCCAAAAGAGTTTCAAAAGCTAGTGATGCAGGGGATGGCCTATGACTATTCCTGGAACCATCCGGGAGAGCAATATCAAGGTGTCTATGAAATGGTTCGCTGTTAACCAGCTCCATAGCATCAATTGCAAAGCTCAGCTCCTAATCCCATGAGGTTAGGATAAGCTTTACGATTTATAGGTGAATCGCTTTATAGATAGTGATGCATAACCGTGACCGATGCCGTTTCGACAACCACTCTGCTCAAAGATCGTGATCGCTTAGAAGCCAGACTCCGAGAGATCCCGCCCGAGCCGGGGGTGTATTTTATGCGAGATGTCAATGATGACATCTTGTATATTGGCAAATCCAAAAAGCTAAGAAATCGCGTCCGCTCCTATTTTCGACAAATTCAAGATCATCCGCCCCGCATTGAGCTGATGGTTCACCAAGTCGCGGATATCGAATTTATTGTTACAGACACAGAAGCAGAGGCATTAGCTTTAGAAGCCAATCTGATTAAACAGCATCAGCCTCACTTTAATGTGCTTCTCAAAGATGATAAGAAGTACCCTTACCTTTGCGTGACCTGGTCTCAAACTTATCCCCGAATCTTTATCACTCGCAAACGACGATTGGGGAATGCCCAAGATAAATACTACGGTCCCTACGTTGATGTCTGGCAGTTACGCCAGACCCTCCGCTTGGTCAAGCGCCTCTTTCCACTGCGGCAAAGGCGGAAGCCCCTGTTCAAAGATCGTCCCTGCCTGAACTATGAAATTGGCCGCTGTCCTGGTGTTTGCCAAGCCCTGATTACACCAGAAGCCTATCGCCAGATCCTGCAAAAAGTCGTGATGATTTTTCAGGGGCGCACCAGCGAACTCATCAACACCTTGTCGCAGCAAATGGAACAGGCCGCCGAGGATCTGAATTTTGAGCTGGCAGCTCGGCTGCGTGATCAGATTAAGGGATTGCAGGGATTAGGCGTTGATCAAAAAGTTGCCTTACCGGATGACACGGTATCACGAGATGCGATCGCACTCGCAGCTGACGACCAGGTTGCCTGTGTCCAGCTTTTCCAGATCCGGTCAGGACGCTTAGTCGGTCGTTTAGGGTTTATGGCGGATGCCCAATCTGGCTCCCTTGGCATGATTTTGCAGCATGTCCTCGAAGCCCATTATGGTAGCGCAGATCCCGTGGAACTCCCCTTAGAAGTTTTGGTGCAAACAGAGTTACCAGAAACAGAGTTACTAGCCAGCTATCTCAGCCAGTGTAAGGGACGAAAAGTCAGTATCGTCTGTCCCCAACGTCAGGTCAAGGCTGAACTGATCGAAATGGTAGAACGCAATGCCCAGTATGAACTCGCTCGGACTCAAAAGAGCCGCGATCACACCCTCAACTCCCTCCAAGACCTGGCCAATCTCTTAGATCTCCCGGATCTTCCCCATCGCATAGAATGCTATGACATCTCCCATATCCAAGGATCTGATGCCGTCGCCTCTAGAGCTGTATTTATCGACGGTCTGCCGGCTAAGCAACATTATCGACGCTACAAAATTCGCAATCCCAATGTTAGATCGGGCCACTCCGATGATTTTGCTAGCCTCGCAGAGGTCTTATATCGACGCTTTCGCCAGTATCATGAGTCCCCAGAACAGCCTCGTCAAGGCTCATCTGACTGGCCAGACCTTGTTGTTATTGATGGAGGCAAAGGGCAATTATCAGCCGTCATCAGTTCTCTGGCTGAAGTAGAGGTTGTTGAAGACTTACACATTATTAGCTTGGCGAAGCAACGAGAGGAGATTTTTCAACCTGGTGAGAGTCAACCTTTACCGACGGACCCTGAACAACCAGGGATCCAACTGATTAGGCGCTTACGAGATGAAGCCCATCGATTTGCCATTAGTTTCCACCGCAAGAAACGGTTGGATCGAATGCGCCGTTCGCGGCTAGATGATATTCCAGGATTAGGCCATCATCGCCAGAAAGAACTACTCGCAGCCTTTCGGTCTATTGACTACATCCGAGAAGCCAACCCAGAGCAGTTGAGATCTGTCCCGACCATTGGTCCCCAACTCGCTCAGAAAATCTATGATTATTTTCATCCTGCTTAAGCCAGTAGACTTATCTTTGTTTTTGGCTCAATATGCGTTTCAGGGAGTGATTAGCCTAATAGAGTCTCAAACCTTTGTGAGTAAAGGCTTCTAGTCCTGAAAGTGCATCTAGATCAAATAAAGATTCTGTAAGCGTTGTAGCCTGCTGCAATTACCCACTTCCCTGAAATAAGGATAGAGCCTTATTTTTTGTGAAGGCAAGAAATTATTTTAACCACCTATTTTCATGAAAATGTTTTTGGGTGGTTCTGACAAAAATTTCACTTCCTTTTTTAAAGCGGCTTCGACTGCGTTGACAGATCAGGCATCCTGTTAGCAAGCTAGTAAAAGTCTTTTTTAAGTGATCCCCGCTAATTTAAGATCAATCTCTCCACATTAGTCTTCCCTGAAGCAAATGGTTTTCTTTAACGGGGATCAAATCTAAAAAATCATTAAAAAAGACCCTCACATTCAATGAGTTGATGCTATAACTGTGGGGATCAAAGGCTAGGGAACAGCATTGAGCTTAGTATTTAAACACATTTTTTAATTATTTTTTTAGCTTCTGCCACTGAGTCACTTACTTCCCTCATTAATAAAAGGTATATAGCCATGAGCCGCATAGACAAAATTCGCTGCCCTAACTGTGGGAGTCAGCATGGAGAGCGTCACTATATTGAAAATTTAACTCGAACTCAGTGTTTAGAATGTGATTATTTGATGGTCACTGATGCCACTACAGGTGAGGTGGTTGAAGCCTACGCACCTGGACTCTACATGCATCAGCTCAATAGCTGCTCATCATAGGCCATCAAGGCAGTTCTACAGATGTTGGCTTAGCAATATGGGGTAAGCCCCAACCCAGTTTTTCACGTAGGATTTTAAAGAATTCTGGAGATCCCAGTCGAATAAAGCGGGCCGCATAGGGCGATTTTAGGACACGGACACGATCGCCAGGTGCAATGTAGCACCCTGCATTGCCATCCACCGCCAACACAAGTTGTTGTTGATTAGCAGGAAAAACCTCCAAAGGTTCGGTATCTGCAAACACTAAAGCTCTGGATGCAAGAGAGTGAGGGCAAATCGGGATCAGCTGCATGACTGGAACGCCAGGCGCAATAACAGGCCCTCCCGCAGCCAAGGCGTAGGCCGTTGAGCCCGTTGGGGTAGAGACCAGTAACCCATCCGCAGCAATGTCAACGACCGCATGTTCGCCTACTTTAATCTCAAAGTGGCACATCCCTGTCAGGGGTTCCTTATGCAATAACATCTCATTCAGAGATAAGGCTTCCCATAGGACCTTGTCATCACTGATGACCTGCACCGTTAGGGTGGCTCGCTCTTCTACGGAAAATTCACCTTGTACCAGTAGATCAAAAACTTCTTCTAATTGATTGACATAGGTTTCCGTCAAAAACCCCATATGCCCGGTATTTACAGTCAGCATTGGAATGCTGCACGGGGCGAGCTGTCGACAAGCAGACAGCACTGTGCCATCTCCACCTAAAACGATGGCAAATTTGACCTCCTCGTCAAATCCCGCAGGAACTAATTCATCAATTGCAGAGAAGCACACTGGATTGCCAGGTCGGGAATACCCCAGAATGCCACCAATTCCCGTAGCCATGCAGACTTGCCAACCACAGGCTTGCAACTTATCTTTGAGTTCAGTTGCAATTCGGCAAGCGAACGGCTTGAGATCGTTATAGATAATGCCAGCTTTCGCCACGCTCAAAGCTCAACCTATCGTTATGAACTGGGGGTTTTGAAAGGGCTCCGTTTGCGGGACTGTTTTTGGTTCTTTTCGTAGTCGAGTTGCTTGAGTTTTTTGAGAATACGATCAAAATACTCTTGCATGTAAGCTTCCAGAGTAGAAATTTCTGTCTCATCAACGCCAAAAGCCTTACATGTCTCTGTCATCGGAACTGTGATGGGAGACTGAGATGTGATGACCTCACTAAAGGCCAATCGATCCGCAATATTCCAACTCCACTGGAAAAAGCGAGCTATTTTTTGCCCGCTCCGCAATAAGCCAATGGGCATCCGTGTGACTTTCGCAGGCTGATTGGCGATGTTCTCGCAAAGTTCGACAATTTGCTCAGGGGACCAGTCTTTAGGTCCAGCTAAATCGAAGGTTTTGTTTTCCGTTTCAGGATGAGAGAGCGCATTCACAGCAAATTTAGCGATGTCTTGAGTATCCATATATGCCGTTGAGGTCGCCTCATTCATAACCCAAACAGACTGCTCCTCTAGAATCGGGATGGCATACTGGCCAATTAATCCCTGAAAAAAACCGCAGGGTCTTAAAATTGTGTAATTCAGACCGGATTCTTTAATAAATAGCTCAGTGCAGTGCTTAATATCCATCAAGGGTACATTTGGATAATTCTCTGCCCCCAGAATCGAGAAGAAGATGAAGCGCTGGATACCCGCTGCCTTTGCCGCTTTAATTAACGCTACCTTGCCATCCCAATCTACGTCCCGAATCCCAATGGAATCCGTGGCTCGAACCGTCGCTGCATCAATGACAGCGGTATTACCTTCCATGGCAAGCTTCAGGGTTTCAGGCTCTCGTAAATCACCTTTAACAAGGGAGGCTCCCCATTCTCTCAGAAAGGTGGCAGCACGGGGGGCGCGAACCAAACAGGTAACCTCATGTCCCTCATCTAAGGCGCGACGGGCGATTTGCCTGCCAAGTGTTCCAGTAGCACCGACAATTAATAGATTCATGAGGTCTTAAAATTACAAATCTTAACTTTTGTAATATTTTATCAGAAAGTTGAGATCTTCATGGGTTGAATCAAGAGATCTCTCTACTGATTAACAAGACCTATTCGGTAGATTTGAACGAGGATCAAAGCGACGCAGACTAGACAGTCTCTCATATAACTCTTTCTCTGCTGCACTGAGATCTGGCGGGGGAATGATTTGAATCTTGACCACTAAATCGCTGGAACCTCCTTTGGATCGTGGCCATCCCTTACCTCGCAAACGCAGGGATTGTCCAGATTTGATGCCCGCAGGAATATTCATACTAACCGACCCAGTCGGGGTAGGAATATCAATCTTAGCTCCCAAGGCCGCTTCATCTGGAGCAACTGGGAGAGTGCACAGGATATTCTCCTTGTCAAATTTGAAAAAGGGATGTGGATCTAGCTTGACTTTGAGATAGAGATCCCCTCTAGATTGATTGAGGGGGTTCATTTGCCCTTTCCCTTTGACCCGAATGCGGCTGTCTGGCTTGGCTCCAGGTGGAATCCGAACGGTAATGGTTTCGGCTCCACCAATCGTCAATCGCTTTTCCACCCCTGCTAATGCTTCAGAAAAGGTCAATCTTAATTCCGCCTCTGCATCGGCAGAGATACCAGGGGTATTGAAACCTGCAAAATCTTGAAATCCAAATCCAGGGGAGCTAGAGGTACTGGTCCGGTAAGAATAGTTTTGGGTATTCGTCGTTGCAGGTCCTGTCCCAAACCCGCCTGAAAACCGACCCAACAGCTCATTGATAAAGTCGTCGAAACTCCCATATTGTCCAAAGTCAAAGTCGAATCCACCAGCCTGTCCACCAGTCTGATTCCAATATTGGCCAAACTGATCGTACTTTCGGCGTTTATCTGGATCTGACAGGACCTCGTAGGCTTCGTTGATTTCCTTAAATTTAGCTTCGGCTGCGTTGTCGCCAGGATTCATATCAGGATGATATTTTCGGGCAAGTTTACGAAAGACCCGCTTGATTTCTGCTTCACTAGAAGACTTACTCACCCCAAGAATTTGGTAGTAGTCTTTATAATCCGCAGCAGGCATTAGTATTACTCCTAGGGACAGTCAAGGCAAGACAACAAACAGGAAATCTCGAATCTTCAAGGCAGCCAGCCTCTTGGTGACTAGAAAGGGAAAGACGCAACAGCTTGAGCACTCACAGTCAGCCTGAAGGCTCACTCATTGCCCATCTGAGGTCGGTAGAGGCAAGGCACTTGAAATTATAAAAGTCGGTGTAACTTCACCCTAACAAGTTTGGGCAATGCCGAGGTTCGGTTTTTGCTAAAGCGGGGTGAGACATAACCGTACCCTAAAACCCTACATCTTGGTAGTTATGGGTAATTAGATTAAGAGCATTAGCCATACTTAAAGACTAGGTCAGGAGGCCAATCCCCAATAGTAGACCGCTGGCAAAATGCAAGCCCACGGCAATAAACTTACAGTTCTTGACTTTGTCTGGCTGATCGTGGAAACGCCAGACATGGCGACATAGATGGATGGCGAGGGGTAGACTTACCCCAATTAACAACGCCCCATCTTCAAGTAGGTTGAGTAGGACAAATATCACAATCAGGGCAAAAGTACCCCCGCAAAGCCAAGGCAATAGTCGCGCTCCCCGAGCGGTCCCTAAGCGAGCGATGGGCGACCGTTTACCTGCAGCTAGATCATCTTCTACTTGATGAAAATGAGAGCAAAAGAGAATCAAGCTGGTGGTAAGGCCAATAATAGTTGAGGCAGCCAAAGGCTGAGTGGACCAAGTTTGGGTTTGGCTATAGTAGGCAGCGAAGACGGCTAGGGGCCCAAAGGTAACGAAACAAATAATTTCTCCTAAACCTTGATATCCCAAGCGGAACGGAGGGCCTTGATAGGTGTAGCCCAGGAAGCAACTCAACAGGATGAGGGCCAGTACAGTCATATCCTGTTGCCACCAGGCGATCGCGAGCACCCCGAGGCACCCTAGTCCCAGAAACCCATTGGCTAACCAGAAAATTAGCGATTGATTGCCCGTGAGGTTAACCAGGGAGTGGGGCTTATTGACATCAATCCCGGTGTCGGCATCAAAAACATCATTCGTGAGATTGAGCCAGGCAATAATCAGGATGGCAGCACTGAGGAATGTCCAGAAGATGGAGGAATTTAACTGTTGTTGTTCCGACCATGCGATCGCAGATCCAACCCAAATGGGTATCACGGCCACACTATACATCGGGGGTTTCAGGGCGGCGAACCAGAGCTTTTTCGTGGATATAGGTAAGGACTTTGTGGTCATAGAACAGTTGCAATGGCCTTTACTAAGTTAAGGGTACAGGATTGGCTCTTTCTAAGCATTTGTGAACAAGGGGCAGGTAAACCACACGGGTTGCCCCGTTCAATGGTTAGATGGAATATTAGGTACGAAGCCTGGAAGTAAGTGGCAGTGATGCTACTGCCAGACTTTTCCCTTTACATTGGAGGTAACCTGCACTCCCGGCGACCCACCTTGCTATCCTCGATTTCATGACAGTCACTTCCTCTTCTGCCAATTTATTTCAGGACCGCAGGTCACTCCACGAGTTTCTCGCTTCCTGCCGTACTATCGCCCTTGAGAAAGAACATGCCCAGGTTGTCAGCCTGTCTTTGGAACTTCCCACGTTAGACCCCTTAGCCGCCCTCAGCGTATTGCAGCAACCCGACCATCCTTATTTTTATTGGGAAAAACAATCGCAAGGGACTGCGATCGCAGCCACAGAGCCCCTCCTGCATCTGCAAGTCGATGGTGCTCAACGGTTTACTCAATCTCAGCATTTTATCTGCACGTCGCTTGTCGATACCGTTTCCTCCGGGGCCCTGCATCTCCCTTTTGCTGGCCCACATTTTTTCTGTAGCTTTACCTTCTTTGAGCAGACTCATCGGGAGAATCGCTTCTTCCCCGCAGCCTCAGTATTTTTGCCTCGCTGGCAAGTGGCCTGCGATCAAGATCAAGCCGTATTAGTCGCCAATGCCATCGTTGATGCAGACACCCCTTTAGAAAAGCTAACGCGGGAGATTTGGAAACGCTGGCAGCTCTTGCAAACGCCTCGTCGCTGTCCGTCACCCCGCACGCATTCCTCTCATTTCACCTATCCGTTATTGACCCAGTCGGAAGCCTTTACGGGCGCAGTGACGGACATCTTGGCTGATATTCGAGCCGATCGTCTGCAAAAGTTGGTGTTGGCCCATACGCTGGATGTGAAAACCCCTCAGCCCTTGGATCTCTGTCATTCTTTGGGGACCCTTCGCGATCGATATCCAGAATGTTATGTGTTTGCAGTGAGCAATGGCCAAGGCCAAAGTTTTATTGGAGCTAGCCCTGAACGATTGATTGAGCTGCGCGATCACCATCTCGTCACGGATGCGCTGGCGGGTTCTGCTCCTCGGGGCCATTCCCAGCAGGATGATCAGGTCCTCGGCAACCAGCTCCTAGGGAGTAAAAAAGATGGGCATGAACATCGGGTTGTCCTGGACTTTATTTGCGATAGTCTCTGGAACCTAGGCATTACGCCTCAAGTTGCGTCCCTCCCCCATCTCCTGCAATTACCCAATATTCAACATTTACGCACGCTGATTACCGCCGAAGTGCCCAGTCACTTACATCTGCTGGAAATTTTGGCCGCATTGCATCCTACCCCTGCTGTAGCTGGTATGCCCCGAACCATTGCCCCCCAATATATCCACCGCCATGAAGCCTTTGAACGTCACCTCTATGCCGCCCCACTGGGCTGGATCGATCATCAAGGTAACGGTGAATTTACCGTCGGTATTCGCTCGGCGCTAATCAATGGATTCCAGGCGCGACTGTATGCAGGGGCTGGTATTGTTGCTGGGTCAGACCCCCAACGAGAGCTAGCGGAAATTCAGCTCAAACTCCACACCTTGCTAGAGGCCCTGTTATAAGGACAGTGCCAGTTGTAGATCTTAAACTATGCGCTCCATTTATTCTGTCCAGATTCAGTCTAAAACAGTCCTTCAGATCTGAATCTGCATTGTTGTAGGGTGCGTGGAAAATGACATTGGACTTTCGGAACGTTAATACCTTATGGTCCTCAGCCCTAGTAGAGACCCTCAATCGCTTAGGCTTAAGCACAGCCATTATCTGCCCAGGGTCACGGTCTGGCCCATTGGCGGTTGCCTTTGCCCAACATCCTCAGATTGAAACCATACCCGTTTTGGATGAGCGTTCAGCCGCTTTTTTTGCCCTAGGCATTGCACGCCGTTCGGGTTTACCAGTGGCATTGGTTTGTACCTCAGGCACAGCAGGCGCAAATTTCTATCCAGCCGTGATTGAAGCCGAAGCCAGTCGTGCTCCTCTATTGATCTTGACGGCTGATCGACCGCCAGAGTTACGGAACTGTCATGCTGGCCAAGCCATTGATCAGGTGAAATTATACGGGCAGTATCCTCGGTGGCAAGTTGAATTAGCTTTACCCAGTTCTGGGCTGGATATGCTGTCGTATTTACGGCAATCCGGCGTCCATGCCTGGGAGCGATCGCAATGGCCAGTCCCCGGCCCCGTTCATTTAAATGTTCCTTTTCGCGATCCATTAGCGCCTGTCGCCGATCCAGATACCGAAATACTGGCAGAGGGCTTCAACATAGACTCATTTTTTAGCGCAGTCCAACCCTGTCAACCGGCTCAACCCACCCTGAGTGTGCAAACCATCGAGTCTTACTGGCAAACGTGGCAAAGTTGCGATCGCGGCATCATCATCGCTGGTCCGGCCCAACCCTCAAATCCAGAACAATATTGTCTAGCCGTAGCTCACCTTGCTCAAGGGTTAGGCTGGCCTGTTTTAGGGGAGGGGCTTTCTCCGATCAGAAACTGGGCGGACTTTAATGCTTACTTGGTCTCCACCTACGATTTCCTATTGCGAAATCAACCATTAGCCACTCAGTTACAGCCCCAACAAGTGATTTGCCTAGGAGAGTTACCCACCAGCAAGGTGCTTCGGGCCTGGCTGGCCCATCTGCGACCGCAAACTTGGATTTTGGACCCAACTGACCATAATGTAGATCCCCTGCATAGCCGATCCACACATCTACGCATATCTATTGAAGGATGGGTCTCTCAATGGAAGGGAGCTAGTTCAGCGTTGCCCATAAGTCCTGATCGGACGACGTTAGCACCCTATACCCACAAATGGTTACGGGCAGAGCAAACTCTGAAGACCAAAATTAACCAGATCATGCACCATCAAACAGAACTCTGCGAAAGTAAGGTTGCTTGGCTGCTCTCTCAATCTTTGCCCAGCGGTACCCCCCTTTTTATTGCCAATAGTATGCCTATTCGAGATGTGGAATATTTTTGGCAACCAGGCATGTTACGGGTGCAACCCTACTTCAATCGGGGAGCGAATGGCATTGATGGTACCTTATCATCGGCATTGGGAATGTCCCATCACCAACCTAGTAGTGTGCTCTTAACGGGAGACCTCGCCTTACTGCACGATACGAATGGCTTTTTGTTACGCCACTATTGGCAAGGGCATTTGACCATCATTGTCTTAAATAATCAGGGAGGAGGGATTTTTCAAATGTTACCCATCGCCGATTTTGATCCTCCCTTTACGGATTATTTCCGCACACCCCAACAGATTAATTTTGAGCAACTGGCATCAACCTATAGCGTTGATTGGCAACCGATTGAGGCTTGGGCCGAACTTCAGGATGCTCTCAATCCCCTACCAGAGAAGGGAATTCGAATCCTTGAAGTGACCTGCAATTGTCAGATTGACACTCAATGGCGACAAACAACCTTTAAATCCTGTACAGCAGACCTCTAGGTTGGTCGAATTAGCTCAAATTTTCAATTATTTCTCTTTTATCATTATATTACTGCCGATTTAGTCCAGAATTTGGTTGTTTTATCGTTCGTCTCTCAGTAGTGAAGATCGCCACACCAGTGAGAAAACAATTTTTCCATCAAAAACAGGCAAAAACTACCCACTTCTAAGAGATTACTTCTGTTTTTGGGGAATCAGAGAAATGAAGGCCCGTCCATAATTCCCCAGGCAACTGATTATGAATTGATGGGTTTTTCCCTGGCAGAAAGTTGGATGGCTTGGGGAATACTAAATTTGTTGGATGAATTTCAGACCTTAGATTCTTAACAGAACATTCTCTAAGCTGAATAAAAATTTCAGTTTGTAGTATGACTCTATTCATAATCTTTTGGTTGTCAACGAGCTGGTTGCAGTACGACTAAAATGCAGACCTTAGAACAAACTCAGCAATTTTCTTTTCTGTCTCAAGAACTGTCAGAAAAATTGTTGGACCCTAGCTGTTTTCGTATGGCTGGACATTGGAAGCTACAGTTTTCCCGTTTAGCAAATCGCCAAGACAACACCTTAGGCTATCTCGGAAGTAACGGTGATGGCACTATTAGCTACTCTGGATACCATCCTTGGAGCAGCCGTGAACTGCTCCAAATTGCGAAACGATATATCTTGCAAACCCGGCATGAAACCTTCAAGCCCCATATCGCGCGTTGGCAGGCTGCTAGTAAACAGCAAAAAATTATGCCTCAAGCAATCTTTGAGCAGATGTTGCCGTTGGGAATCACCCCAGATCAAGTCCAACAAGCATTGCGCTTAAAGCTACTCAATGACTTCGATTCATTCTTAATGTTAGGGGCAGGAGAAGCCCATTTTACGCCTGATCCACACCTGCAAGACCAGATCTCCGTTCCTGGTTGGTCTCCCAGTGAGTTGTTGAAAGAAGCGCTTGAGCGTCAAGTGTTGTGGCAAAAGTTAAGGCCCATGATTCCCTCAATGAATATGGTGCCTGTGCTGAATTCTGCAGCTATGGATGCCGCAAATTTGCCTCTGTCCCAGCAGCAGTGGATTGAGAAAATTGTCAAACATCAACGTCCACTCAATCAAATTGCCATTGGCCTGGCGAAGGATCCTCTAGAGGTAGCCCGGCTCTTTGCTAAATGGGTGCGAGCAGACTTGGTCCAGCTCCAACCGGTACAGGAGGCATTATCCACTACGGTGATGATTATTGATGACTCACCTTTGGTATTAAAGCAATTCCAAAGTTTGGTGAGAGCCCTTGGCTATCAAGTGCAGGTTTGTCAGCAAGCGGAAACCGCGTTGCAGCAGATGGCTCAGATAAAACCTGCCATTGCGTTTATCGATATCAATATGCCTGGAATTACGGGATTTGAGCTGGTTAAGCAAATCCGCCAACAGCCCAAACTCGCCGCCATTCCCTTGGTGATATTGACGGGTGAGCAAAAATTATCAAATAAATGGCGCGCTCAATGGAGTGGCTGCGAATTTCTCACTAAACCGTTAGCCTCCTCTGAGATCAATCAGTTTCAACTTCAATTACAGGAACTGATACAAACTCTGGTTTTTGGTCCATCCTTGATAGCAAGTACATAACACAATCTGTCGTTTTAGGTCATTGATATGGCCCAATGTTGGTCAAACAAGGTTTTTTGGAGTCTGAAAATATGCGTTTACTAGTGATTGATGATAGTGCAGTTGATCGATTGGCCCTGGTGAATATGCTGCAAACCTTGGGCCATGAAGTTGATGAATGTGAGGGAACAGAGAATGCCCTCACCCAAATTGAGTCTGGTAACTACAACTTGGTGTTTCTAGACGTGGTGATGCCTGGACAGGATGGCTACAAATTCCTGCGTTCTCTCCGGCTTAACCCCTCTACTGCCGATCAATATGTGGTGTTTTGTTCCAGTAAAAAAACACCATTGGAAGTGAACTACGGTATCAAACGGGCTGGAGCCAATGATTATCTCCCTAAGCCTGTGACCAATGAAACCGTCGAAGAAATTTTGCAGCGTGTTAGTCCGTAATGGAGGTATGAATGTCGGCCATCGCGACAACCGAGCCAACTGTCCACTCCTCTGCCGCCAGGAAAGAGCGGTATATACTGACTCAGGTCGGTTCATGGGTTTTGGTTTTTCCAACCCGTTGGGTGGCTGAAATCTTTAGGGTCCAGAGATCCCGAATTCTAGATCTCCCCTTTTATCAATCTCCTTTAATCGGAGTCACCCACCACAATAGTCAAATCGTTCCCCTTGCCTCTGCCCATCATGTGTTGCAAACGGAAGAGAATAGCCTCCGCGAAACGGTGACCATTCTTCAGTTCAGCAGCGCAGCAGGAACGTTAGCCAATATGGGGATCGTGGTCGATAAAGCGCTGGGCAGTGCCAGTCGAGAGCAACTTCCGCCATCTCTTTTGACCACTCAGGCACTCCACCCCCAGGATACAGACTTGATGGTGCTGTTCCAACCTGATTGGTTTCCCCCAGACTTGTGGCACCTTCAAGGGTAGGGTACGTTTACTTTGCCCAAGATTTTTTCCTTCGGATTTCCTCAGTCCCCATAAGCCCCGTTGTGATGTCTTATGGATAGCCTTTCACCTACTGTATTCAGATTTTGCATATGAACTCTGGTCAACTACAGCCGAACTCATCGGAACAAGCCCTCTCGTCTGCCTCCACTTCACAAACTACTCTAGTAGAGCGTGTCAAACGGTTAGCCAGGAATAACTTGGTTGCAACAATTTCGGCAACAGTTGCCGCTAGCCTGTTAGTAACGGTGGGCTCCGGGATTAATATTTGGAATAACTCCCGCAACCTTGAAAAAATAGTTGATCGCCAATTCGAATTGCAAAAGCACACGGGTGAAATTGCGCAATTTGATGAGGTTCTCACCATGTCTGCCCGGATGGCAGCCAGCACGGGTGATTTGGAGTGGTTGCAACGTTACGAGCAATATGTACCGTTGTTGGATGAAGCTATTGCCCAAACTCTGGATAATGTTTCGGAGGATATTCGGGCAGAAGCCAGTAAAACCGACGCAGCAAATACACGTTTGATTGAGCTAGAAACACAAGCATTTGAACTGGTCAAAGCCAACAAGGCTGCAGAAGCAGAGCAACTCTTAGCAGGAAATGAGTATAGCAACCTTAAACGCCAATATGCAGAAGGGAATCGGCGAGTCACAAAGCTAATTGAGACCTTTATTGACCAACAATTGCAAGCCTATCAAAGCCAACTCAGTACTTCGATTACCTTGGCGGGTTTGATTGCTTTACCCATCTTATTAGCGGGCTGGATTTTGGTGTTATCTGCGGTTCGTGACTATATTCGTGAACGCCAAGAAGCCCAGGAAAAGGTTAAACAATCGCAGATTGATCTCTTGGTTTTGAATAGTCAACTCCAAGAAGAGATCGAGTCTCGAAAACAGCAAGAAGAGGATATCCGTAAGGATAATGACCAGTTGCAAGAAGACATTATCGAACTGCTGGACGTGGTTTCCACAGTGGAAGAGGGAGACTTAACCACACAAGCGATGGTGAATGAGCGGGCAACGGGATTGATTGCAGATACCCTCAATCGCTTAATTGAGGAATTAGGAGGGATTCTGCAACAGGTTTCGGCAACATCTCGTCAAGTTTCAGCAAGCAGTAACCGCCAAAAAGATATTTCGGAGCTTGTGGCTCGTAACACTGATCAGCAATCGCAAGAGGTGATACAGGTGTTGGGCTTAATTAATGAGGTCCGTTCCTTTGCCACAAATGCTGCCCAACAGTTAGCAGAAACCAATCAATCTTTGGTGACCCTCAATGAAGCGGTGGCCCAAGGGCAAGTTGAGATTGGCACTCTGGGCGAGGAAATTGAAGTTCTGCAACAGGATAGCGATCGCATCGTGCAGCAGATGAAAACCCTAGGGGAATTCGTCGGCTTGACGGATCAATTTGTTCAGGACCAAGGCGATATTGCCGAACAAACGCAGATGCTGGCTCTGAATGCAGCATTGGTTGCGGCTAGAGCATCTGAGCAAACGGATCCTAAGAAATTTGCGCTGGTGGCCCAAGAATTCGAATCGATTGCCAACCAAGTGAGTCAACTCGCCCAACAAACCAACGATGGGCTGGGATCTCTAGAACAACGCAGTACTCAAATTCACCGAGTTGTCGCTGACGTAGATGCCGATGTGCAGCGGCTCGGCGGGGTGGTTGACGACTTTACCCAAGGGGTTCGGCACACCCAAGCCGTGTTCCAAAAAGTGCAGGATGTGACGGGACAAGCAGTGGAATCGGGTGAGACCGTGGCTCAGACGAGCGCAGGCATTGTGCAGGCATCGGAACAAACCGCGATGACCATGGAGGCCATTGCCCAACTCTCCACCCAAATTGCCAGCCAGTCTGGTAATGCTCAGCAATTAGCTGATGCCATGAATCAGCTGTCTGATGACTTGTTAGGTAAGGTCAAAGTCTTCAAGCTGCCTGAAGCAGCGGATACCCCCGAAACAGCAGATAACACGATTCAGCATGCTACATCCCCACAACCTGAGGTATCCGCCGAAGCCGAATCTGCCCTTGTGGTTTAGCTTTGATTCACTATTTCACTCTTATTTGGTCCACTGACACTAGGTACACATGATGACTACTGGCCCATCCCTCTCTCCCATGCCTGAAGATGCTCCTTTAGAATCGGTTGATTCTCCAGCGATTGTTACTGAGGATCATGAGCAGGGGACTTGGCTTCAACGCATCCAACGACGTTTACAGAGCCAATTAATCGGCACCATTTCCGCCTCTGTTTTGGTGAGTTTGGCCCTGACAGGCACCTCTGCTTGGAATATTTGGCGCATTTATCAAGGGTTGCAAACCACGATTGCCAAGGAATTTAAGCTGCAAGAGTTGAGTGGTTCCATTGTGCATTTGGACGAAGTCCTAACCATGTCAGCGCGGATGGGGGCCAGTACGGGTGATACTCGATGGGAAGATCGATACAACGAATATGTGCCGAAGCTTGATGCTGCCATTGGCACTGTTCTAGACGAAGTTCCCGTGTCAGCCCAATCTAATCCAGAACAAACGGATGCAGCCAATCAAAAGCTGGTGGACTTTGAAACACAAGCCTTTGAGTTAGTGCGGCAGGGGCAAGCGCCTCAGGCATTGAAATTACTGCTTGGTCCTGAGTACGAAGCTCAGAAGAAAATCTATAGCGATGGCATTAACGGCACTTTACAGACTGTGCAGGCTAATGTGCAGGCCCAGTTGGGACTTTATCGGCAACGATTGGCCTGGTCTTTTACCTTTGCCATTGTTAGTTTGGCAGTGTTGGCCCTCACTTGGTACATCGTCTTTCTCGCGGTTCAGGGATATATTCAAGAGCGGAAGCGGTCTCAAACTGCTTTAGAAGCCTCAAAAGTGGATTTGCTGACCATGAACCAGCAGTTGGAAAGTCAAATTGAACAACGGGCCGCTCAAGAACAACAAGTTCTAGCCGAAAGTGAGCTGTTGCAAGAAGATGTGGGTCATATTTTGGATGTCGTCTCCTCCATTGAATATGGAGACTTGACGATTGAAGCTGAGGTGAATGAACGGGCGACGGGTTTGGTGTCTGATACGCTGAATCGCCTCATTGAGTCCTTGCACCGAATTATGTCGGTGGTATCCACTACGGCAGACCAAATTTCGAATAATACGGAACAACTAGAAGCATTAGCGATTGAAACCACCGAGCGGGCTCAAAACCAAACTCAATCCGTTACGGATGTGCGATCGCTAATGGAAAACGTCAATACCCTCACCGCCAATTCACGGGAACAGGCCACCTCCACAGAAGCAGCACTAGAACAGGCCAAAGCTGCCGTGGAAGCGGGCCAGCAAGAAATGAACGCAATGGTTCAAGGGATTTCTACCTTGGAAGAGGGCACTGAGCAGATCGTCAAACGAACCCAGCTCTTGAATGAATTTGTGGATCTCGCCGCCCAATTCTCGAAAGATCAAAAACGCGTGGCATCCTTGACCCGAGTATTGGCATTGAATGCCTCTATGCTTTCCACTCGGGCCTTAAAGGAAAAAGACCCCACTCAATTTGCCAGTATTGCCAAAGAATTTGAAACGATCTCTCGCCAAGTTAATGATTTGGCTTCAGAAACCAATCAGACCTTAGCGCAGCTCCAGCAACGAACCGATCAAATCCAGACGGTAACATCGGGCCTCAACCAAGACGTGAGCGACATTAACCAACTGGTCAATAAGTTCACCAACGAGGTGGGTAAATCGCGGCAAGCCTTTACCAACATGCAAACGGCCACCGACCAAGTCGCCTTGGCAGGTCAGCAGGTGAGACAAGCCAATGACGATATTTTTGAGGCAGTCCAGAGTACCCTCATCGCGACTCAAACCATTTCTCGGGAAGCTGAGGATACAGCCTCCCAAGCCAATATCACCCGAGAACAAGCCGCTTCCATGGGAGAGTTAGCCCGTACCCTTGCCAATATGGTGGAATTCTTCCAGCTCCACGCCGTCACGGAGGAAGATCTAGCCCCCTCAACAGCAGACCCTGAACTGAAATCAGCGAATGTTCCCCTAGCTATTTCTGCTGAGTCCTAAGCAGAGAGTTCTGGCTAACCTGACCGCCGCTACTGTAATAATCGTCCATTTTCGTCCTACAGAGATGATGACTGACCCCGATTTCTCCTATTCTGCACCTACCACATCCCCGAGCAGCGATCCTGAAGCTGAACTTCAGAAAGAACTGCAGGCCATGTTCGAGATTGATAGTCAAGAACATCTGCAAACCTATTTCCAGTTAGCTCAGCAACTCAATCCCTCCTCCTGGGTGGCGGACATCCAGAATATTTACCGGGCTATTCATACGATTAAAGGGAGTGCTGTCACCGTAGGGGCAGATGCTGTCCTCCATGCAGCCATGGTCTTAGAAGATCTCCTCTCGGATTTGCGCTACTTAGAAGATGCACCGCCCCTAGAGGATGGGATGTTGCACCGGATGCTGTTAGAGGCGGGTGAACTCCTTGGAAGTTGTTTGCAACTATCGGGGCCAGAGGCTCAAGCGACGGTGGTTCCCACCGTTAACCGCATTAAAACACTCCATGAACAGATTCAACTCCAGTACCTTCCCAACTGGGATGAGTTGACCCAAGTTCACCAGGAATTCGCAGAACAAGGCTTTGATCTAGTGATCCTCGACCTAGAAATGGCCGTTAATCAGCTCTGTGATCCAAGCGTGCCAGCGCAAACTCTAGTCACTGCTGAGCAAATGCTGGCCCAGCTTCAACAAATTGGTCAGGATCTACAATTGGCAGAAGATTGGTCTAGGTTACTAGACAGTGCCACACAGCTAAAGCAGTATCCTTCGACTGATCTATGGCGTCAACAATGGCCAATCTACTTTGACTTGCTAAAGCATTGTGCCAAACAAAGCGGTCAGTTAACACCAGAGCAGCAAGAGATGTGGGCCACTCTCACTACAGCCCTGCTGGAAGCGCCTAGCCCAGATGCTTCACCTGATCGAGAAACCTCACCTAACCTAGTTGCAGACTCAGCCTTAGCGCTAGGGCCTGACTTAGATCTAGACCCTGATATCAGCTTTGATGACTTGGATCTAGAGGCCGATTTGAGTTTCGGTGATTTGGAACTCGATCTGGAAACCACGGCACCAGAGGCATCTACTCCCTCCGACCTTGTCAGCCCTAGTCTCCATGAAAATCAAATAGCCGATTTGGAGCTGGCCAATCTCAATGACATGGCTGATCTGGATGACATGGCCGATCTGTCCGATGAGTTTCTGACAGAAGCGGATGACTTGGATTTCGACAGCCTCATCGAACTCGACCTGGGAACCACCCATATTTCAGAGAATGAAAATCTCTCCGTAGAGTTAGAGGATATTGTTGATCCGAAGACAACGCTACCCGGTCTATTTCCAAATTTAGAACCCTCTGCCACTCCCGCACCCTTATCTCCCACCACCGATGTCAAACGGGATATCAAAATCCCGGTGCCGTTAGAACGACTGAACCAATCCTCTCAACAAGTGGTTGAAACCCTGCTAACTGCACGATCGGCCTTTAATGAGTCTTCAGCGCTACAGGTTCAGCTGGCTCAATTGACCGCCCTCACCCAAGAAAGTGCTGAATATATTTCCAGGCTCCGACAACTCCAAGATGACTATGCGTTATTGCGCGATATCAGTGATGTGCAAGATTCTGACAGTGGTGTATCGATGGAGCGCTATCGCCAGGGTTACACCACTATTAACCGTCTCTTGGAAAATATTTTGCGGATGTCGGAGTTGGGTGCAGAGTTGGGAGGGATCTCTCAGCAAACTGTCAGCAGCTTAGGACAACTCAGTCGCAATATCTCGCAGCTCAAAGATGGTATTGAAACCAGTCGGTTAGTCCCCTTTAGTAATCTCACCCTCCGAGCCCGAGCGATTCTCCGAGATTTAACAAATCGCTACGATAAGCCTGCCCGCTTAGAGATCACAGGAGAGCAGGTAGAGCTGGATGCTGGTGTTGTTCAGCAATTAGAACCCGCCCTCTTGCACTTGCTTCGCAATGCCTATGACCATGGCATTGAACCCATGGAGCAGCGACTGCAGCAAGGAAAACCGGTTCAAGCTACCATTCAAATGACCTTAGAGCGGCGGGGGAATTTATACAGGCTGCTCCTGCAAGATGATGGCCAAGGTATTGACGCCCAAAAAGTCAGCCAAATCGCCAAAGAGAGAGGCTTTGCCCTGACTCAAACCCAAACTGCAGCCGACTTAGTGGCTGTCCTCTGTCAACCCGGATTTAGTTCCCGAAGCACTGTGAGTGAAGTCTCTGGACGAGGGGTTGGGATGGATGTGGTTGCCAGTCAAATTACCAATATTGGCGGTCGCTTGCACGTCGATACGCAAGTCGGTCAAGGAACAACCTTTATTATTGAAATTCCTGCCCCTCAGCTTTTGGTTCCCTGTATCTTGCTGAAAGTGGGTGAACGGATCGTTGCGCTACCCACAGACGATGTCCAAGAGACCATGATGGTTGGCGCAACGCAACTACAACCTCCTCAAGAAGAGGGCAAACTGCAATGGCAACTCTCAACCGAGAGCGGCATGGCCTCTGGCTACACGTTGGCTGCGTTTTGGCATGAATCAACGAACGTTTCTGACACAGCTATTTGCGTTCACCTATCTGTGGAAGATGATAACGACGTTTGGTTAATTGCTGATGATTTGCTGGGTCAGGAAGAATTATTAATTCAGCCTCTCCCCCATCCCCTGGTTAGCCCACCCGCATTATTGGGAGTGAGTTTACAAGCAGACGGTCAGTTACTCAGCGTATTAGATCCAGTTGAGCTGGCTCAGACTTTGGCAACACGGCAGCCCCAAGCCAGCAGAGTGCAGAATGAAACTAACACCACTTTGTCTGAGGGTGTGCAAACCATTTTGGTTGTGGACGATGCAGCGCTGATGCGCCGGCGGTTGGAAAGTAGTCTCAATACCTATGGATTCACTACATTTACCTGTAGTGATGGTCAAGAAGCCTGGCAGTGGCTGCAAGCCAACGGTACTCCAGATCTGATGATTACCGACGTTGAAATGCCCAATATGGACGGTTTCACATTGATCGATCGCTGTCGGCAGTCCAATATGGAGATGCCAATTCTGGTGGTGTCTTCCCGACTCTCGGAGGAATGGGGCAAAGAGGCAGAACGATTGGGCGCTAATGACTATTTGAATAAAGGGTTCTCCACACCAGAGCTGATTAATTGTGTCAAAACTCATCTCAACTAGCGGCTAGACGAATATGGACCAACAACTGGTGGAGATCAGGGCCAGCAGAGGGGGTCTCTGGTAGGCTGCTGCTCTGGCTTGCCTTTTCTAAGCACCGCATGAGGCGGTTATATTCTTGGTGATAGAACGCCTGATCACGATCTAAGATAATGGCCTGTTCTGTGCCTGACAATTTTTGAGCGATTAAATCGGGAATATAGGTCAATTGAAATTTCTCGTTCAAGTGCCTTAGATTGGCCTCAATCTCACCGGTTTGCATCAGGTGAATCCCCGTTAACAATACTCGAAATACGTATAGCAACGGCTTCACACGAGATGGAGACTCCTTTGTGAACAATCGCCATTGAGTTCGGGCAAATCCCAAGTAATGATGGCTATGATGACGAGTGATGCAGCGGGTTGCGATCGCTTTCAGCTCCTCATGCTCAGGAGACGAATGCACAATCAGCGGCGAGTAGAGCTGTTCCAACACATAGCTATTCCGTTTCAGCAGCAGCCCCATAAATTTTTTAACATCGTGAGTCACTAGATCCAGCTCTATACCAGCTTGATCCGTGGAGATTTCGCGAGTTTCTGGCCCCGTCTGCAAGCCAATCACCTGGGTTAGAGGCAAGATATGGACCCCGCGTAAGTCATAGTCGGAATCAGCAGAGGGAAACCCATACAAGTGAGCACCGCTAATAGTGGCAAATAGAAGAGGGTAAGGCTGTTTTGCCAAACTCTCCTGAAACTGTGATGGCAGCTCAAATCTCATCCGTTTTGATGTATCTAAATGTTCATTTTGTATCAATCACTCCAGGGAACATCATAGATGTTCACGAAAGCACTCCAATTCCCCTTAGACAAATTGAACAGAAAAATATTCCGAAATTATACGGAGGGTAATTAGTAGTATAGGTTTTATTCTAGTAGAAGATAAATAACAAGTCGTGTTCAAAATTGAATAGAAATTAGCATAAGTCTTCTTGTTTGTAAAACTAAATCGAATCACTAGAATGCAAGAAAGAATAGGTCAAAACAGTCAAATAGCGCTCACGAATAACTCAGTTCTTGGCAAGAAGCAGAATGCCTTTATCTCCAACTTTCTACAGTTTTCAAGTAGTGTTTGTGCAGTTGCGGGTGGAGTCATCCTTTCTTCCAATACTCCTGTTAGTAAATATGGGTTTATCCTCTTGGCGCTTAGTTCTAGTCAAATATTTATGTCTAGCGCAATCGCTAGTAATAGAGGCTTAATGGTGTATTCAGCCTCACTGTTCGTTTTTGTAGACTGCCTTGGGATTTATCGATGGTTGCTGTACTAAATCTATCTGAGGATCAAGCAGCTCCTCAACATACTATTTCTAAGGCTAAGGAAAATCGAAATACAAAAGATTCGCCTTTATGCGCTTTAACTGCTGAGTCAGATATTGGCTGGATGAAGTTAGGCGATGCTTATCAGAAATTTGTGAAAGATCAACAAACGGATATTCCCTTATCTATTTGGTTGATTGAAAATCCGAATAGTCCCGTTTCTCTACCTGGGAGTGTTGATCTAAGAGGGCATGACTGCATCCATCTTCTCCTCAATCGAGGAATGTCTCTATTTGATGAAGCATTTGTTATTGGCTATACGATGGGAAATTGTGCCAATATTGGCAATCACCATATCTCCATTTATAAACTATTTTCTAAAATTTGTTTTCCTAAAGCCTATCAATTTAATAGTTTTCATCTGAAGGCTTTTGACTTTGGCTTTCTATATGGACGAAAAGTAACACCTAAGAATATACACAAGGTCAATTTTGATCATTACAGCGACCAATTGGTTAGCGATATACGTCTCCAACTTGGAATCAATCTTATGGAAGTTCACTGTTTATGGACTGCCGAACGGATACTGCTGGAGTCCAGCCCCATGATGATAGCTGCTTAAAAACGTATAAGCAATCCAATGACTTCATAAGGTAATAAATGAACAAATGAGTCATCTTCATTCTTTTTCTTTTAGAAAACAGGAATTTGTTAGCCAAATTTTGACAGCCATCCAATCCTCAAAACATGGATATTGGCAACTCAACTGCTTCAGCGCCAGTAATATTCACAACCATGTTGCTTACCTGGGTGTGGATGATGTAGACACGTTATGTTATGCGGGTAGTCACCGGTTGAGTGGAGAGTCATTACTCCGAACAGTCAAGCGATTTAATTTGTCAGCCCGACAAGAAAAGTACAAACCCTATTTCTCAGATTGGACTACAAGTCTAGAACAGGGGAGTGCCTCAATTTGTACCGTGATGACAGAAATGCTGTTGAAACGAATCGTCACGCCTAAGGAATTGAGACAGGCCTTAAAACAAAAAATTCTACTTCAATTTGATGCCCTCCTCACTGCTGAAAAGGGAGATGCCAAGTTTTTCCCTGATGCATGCCTCAACTCCATTGACCCTCTTCTAGGATTTTCTGGTCATGAAATTGTTTGTGAAGGGCTACTCCGCCAAAAAAAATGGGAGCAAATCAAGCCACTTATTCTCTCAATGGATGGGATTCCAATTGTCAACCACAAGAAGTTAAGAGAGGCCGAATTACCGCTACTCCATAGAAAATGGCTGGGAAAAATATCTCGATATGAGAAATCGCTGGAGCAAATTGCTGTGGCCCTAGGCAAAGACCCGTTAGAAATTGCCTCCCTCTTTTCTCAATGGGTGCAACTAGAACTGGTTGAGATTGAAAGGCCAATGCAACCAGATTGTGCGCCCATCATGATTATTGATGATTCACAATTACTTATTAAACAGTTTGATCATCTTGTTAGGGCTTTAGGGCATCAAGTGGTTGCTTGCCAAGAATCCGAAAAAGCCGTCGATAAAATTCAGCAAATTAAGCCTTCGATGATTTTCATCGATATTAATATGCCTGGAATCACTGGATTCGATCTGGTTAAACAGATCCGCCAGCAGCAAAAAATCTCTTCCATTCCGCTTGTCATTTTGACCGGTGAGCAAAAATTATCCAATAAATGGCGGGCTCAGTGGAGTGGATGTGAGTTTTTGACAAAACCCTTGGGCTTAACTGAAATCAAATCTTTTCAATCACAACTTAAGGATTTAATTCAGCAATTTGTTGAGGGAGCCAATCTCTTGGCAGCCGTTTAGTTCACTGAAGATCTGAAATGGTTCATCTTGATTGATTAAGGATAGAGTTTTTTCATTGACCTGAACTCTGCCTGTAAGAGCACTTCAAAGGGTGTTGAGTTGAGATAATTTAGCCTCGACCTCACAAAATAACTGAGGCGGTGCTGCTTCAAAATATTTGAATAGGGCTGGACAGAGCCATCCTTCCATATTCTGAGCGGACCACCGATACCAATGGCCACCAAATTCCGGTTTCACCCAGTCGAGCTGGGCTTGATAACCCGGAAAAGGCGTTTGGGCAAAGATCAGCTTAAATCCGCGCTCGGCCTCAGAAATATCGGCAACCAAAAGATCAATCATTTCTGGAATACCGCGAATAACGGGTTCCTGAAGCAGTCCCACTTGTGGATCGTCAAACACCCACATCTCTTCATACCGATAGGGAGCAATCACCATGATTGAATTTGCCATAGTTGGATCTCCTGGGTGTCTTACACCATGCTTTGCCGTGCTTCAATTAAAAAAGCGTTGGCCTGTTCATAGTTGGGGCGTTCTGGAAGTGGGGTGTGGGCAAAGGCTTGCTCAAACTCCTGGTGAAGCTGAAGCCGCCATTGATCCACCTGGGACCAAGTCCAGTGCTGGTATTTTATCCCCAGTAAACGCTCGCGATAGTCACTCATATCGACGGGCACAAACCCTTCCTTGAGAACGATAATCCCAGATAATAACAGCCGAATCAGATGCATGGCATGCTTCCAACGGATCTGGCCTTTGGACCGTAAATCCTGCTCCATCTTTTTGAACTGGGACAGGGCATAGCCATTGTAGGTTTGATAGACCAACCGAGATAAAAACATGGTGCGCTGGTCCAAAAGCGTTTTCGCCAAGGGCGTTGCCGTTTCAATTAGGGGGGAATAGAGGCATTCCAGCACATTGGGATTGGCTTTGAGGGCCAACAAGATAAACTTTTGCAGCTCCCAATAGCATTCTTGAGCGGGTTTATCCTCGATTTGCTCGGGAATGCCATATAGGGACCAATGCAAGGGGGCAGGGGGGAGGTAGATGCATCTGCGATCGCAATCTGAATACTGGTCATCCAAGCCATAGGCACGCGACCCGACGACACACCGATAAATTACGTAGTCTTGCAGATTGTAGTCTGCCAAAAAGTCAACCGTCTGATCTAATCCCTGAGTTTGATACTGTTTGCGCAGGCTAAACTGTTGCCGTTGCAAGCGCAAACAGCGACCATCGGGTAGCTCAATTCCGTAGGCATGGGAATTATCAGTGGGAGCTTGAACAATCTTGCCTACTGCTCCCGCTAAACAGACACCTGTTTCCGTTTTGACATCAACCCGACTGACCACTTGGGTACCCACAGGTACGATTAAATGAGGTTTCATGATCTGTAGTTCTCAGGCTGCCTAGAGTAAATGGGAAGAAACTGGCAATATTGTAGTACGAGTACTACAATATTGCATCCTTATCTTAACTCAATCCTCTTTTATCACTTCATGCAGAGGAAAAATAGAATAATCTAAGCCTGTGTTTTCCTGATAAGTGATGTCACGCCCACGTCTATCAGTTGTTTTTGTCAATGGGGACTACAAATTGGGTAATTCTTTCACTGATATCGTCTTGTTTAGAATTAAGTGGCTCGAATACCGTTTAACTGAGTAAATAGAATCTTTGTATTGAAAGTTGTAGAGTATAGAGCGTAGTAGATGCGGAGCTATTTCAAGTTTGCTATAAGGAATTCAAAGACATTAGAAACTCGTTAGAGGCAAACGCAGAATTAAGAGTTTACATACGCAAGAATGATATTTCTAGTTTTTTGCTCAGAAATTTAAAGCAGCCTTGTCAGTAGATGTGAAATAGTTATTCCAATTATCTTTCAGCTATGATAGGTCTGTTCATTAACAAAATATTTAGGTTTTATAGCTAAAATCATCACGATAACTTCTTAGAACAGATGACTGCACCAACCCTTCAAGAATTTTCACTCATCAGAACACTTACAGAGAAAAAACAGCAAGATAACGGTTTTGAAGCACTCTCATCAGCTTTTTATTTTGTCGTTATTGATCTCATACTTGGGCTTCAAGAAGATGAGATCAGAGATTCAATAACTGACGGTCATTTTTTGAGAGTTACTAATCAAACATCCGGACACGACAGAGGAGTTGATGCACTTTTTATTGATGAAGCATCAGCCCCTCCAATTATCCATATGTTTAACTTCAAATATGCTGAGTCTTTTAGTAAAGCAAAGAATAATAACCTTCCTTCTGGGGAAATCGATAAAATCCTTAGCTTCTTAAATGCAGTAAACCAACAAGAAGAAACATTAATCCAGGAAGTTAATCCTGTTCTAGCATCAAAAATTCAAGATATCTGGAAAATATTTGAGAGTCAAAATCCAAAATTTAAATTTCATTTTTGTGCAAATTATTATAAGAATATCGAGAAGTCTGAAAAGGAAAGGCTTGAGAGAAGTATTGGCAGAAACGTGGATATTCAATATCACTTGATGCCTGAGTTAATTAAATATCTTGCCTCTGCAGATAAGAAAATAGTAAATGGAAGAATCAAAGGAATTGACAGATGCTTCTTTGAGAAATCAGATGGAAACATCCGTGCACTCATAGTCAATATAGACGCAAGAGATCTAGTAAGGATTGTAATTGATGACGAAGTACTAAGGGATAAAGCAGATATGGATGATGATGAATATGAAGGAATGAAGAATTACAAAATTCTTGAAGATGCATTTAATGATAATGTGAGAATCTATCTAAAGAAGTCATCAATCAACAAAAACATAAAGACCACTGCAATGTCAGAAGAAAATGGTAAATTCTTCTATTACAATAACGGCGTCACACTAACATGTGATTCATTTTCTTATTCATCCAGAAGATCTCCAATTGTTGATTTAAAGAATATACAGATTGTGAATGGTAGCCAGACTATTCACTCACTATATGAAGCTTTTATTGAAGACTCAAGTAAATTTGGCAACATTGAAATCCTTTGTCGAATTTGCGAGGTCAAAGATCCTAAGCTAAGCACCAGAATTGCAGAATATACTAATAGTCAGAATCCTGTCAAAAGTCGTGATATTAGATCTGTTGATTATATACAAATTAATCTAGAAAAAGAATTTATTGCAAAAGATAGATTTTACGAAAGAAAGAAAAATCAGTATAAAGATAAGCCTCTCAAAAAGAGAGTAGATGCAGAAAAAGCAGGACAAGTTTTGATGGCTTTCTTTAACCGATCTCCCTATGAAACAAAGAATAGGAAAGGGCTTATTTTTGGTGATAAGTATGAAGAAGTGTTTAACGAAACTATTAATGCCGATAAAGTCTTGCTTGCTTATAGCCTCTTTGAAAAGATTGAGTTAGAAAAGAATAGCGTTAAGTCAACGATTGTCAACGATTCAGTCCTTGTATGACAAAAAATCATATATTATGCATGCGTCCTACTACATCCTATACATTTTGGGTGAAGTTGCAAGACGTAAGAATATAGATCTGACCCTTAGCAGTTTTCAAGATATCTGGGATCTTTATCAGGGTTCAGTAAGCATAATAGAAGAGATAATCTCTAAAGAGAAAAAAGTTGCAGGCCAGGAATATACTCATTCTACATTTTTTAGATCTAACAAGAGTAAAAAGTATTTTGAAGAACTTGAAGATGCTGAATTAAAGAGACTTATGAATATAAACTAGCAAAGCGATTTGTGAGTGGTATTCATCAATCAGTCAAGTTTTGAAGAGGTGTAGTCCAGTTAGTCATCCAGTCGGATTACACTCATGAGAGTTAGCATATCTTTAGCCGTCAATTACCAAAGCAGCTAAAACGAACTTGACCGTCTCAGCAGCATAATGCTATTGCTGCCCCATGATTCAGGATGTCATTTTCATCAGAAGTTCTCAAAATTATGCAGAGCGATTTAGGTCGTATATTCAGCATTAATTTTGACGTAGTCGTAGCTTAAATCACAGCCCCAAGCTTTGCCCACCCCTGTTCTATCACCGACACCAACCTGAATGATCACAGGGTCTTGGCGTAAATATTGGCTGGCGGCTTTGCGATCAAACGCTTGGGGTGTTCCTTGATGCATCAACACAAAATCACCCAATTGAATATGGAGCTGTGTAGCATCAAACTCAATGCCTGCCCGACCCGCAGCCATCGCAATCCGGCCCCAATTGGGATCACGACCAAACACAGCCGACTTCACCAACATCGACCCTGCAATAGTTTTGGCTATTTTCTGGGCTCCAGCCTCATCTACTGCCCCATGAACCTGCACTTCAATCAGGCAAGTCGCTCCTTCTCCATCCCGAGCAATTTTTTGTGCCAACTGCCGACAAACTTCCGTGACCAGAGCTTCCAATTGATCGGCCTCAGGCCCTCCCTGAATGGCTGGAGCAGAAGATTGGCCATTAGCCAACGCCAACAGCATATCGTTAGTACTGGTATCACCATCCACTGTCACTTGATTAAAACTGCGATCAGCAGCCCGCCCAATCATTTGCTGCCATAACGTCGGTTCTACCTGGGCATCGCAGGTGACAAACACTAGCAAGGTCGCCATATCGGGATGAATCATGCCCGAGCCTTTGGCAATGCCACCCACCCGAACAGGCTGCCCACCGATGTGAGTTTCTAAGGCAACCGTTTTCGGCACTAAATCGGTGGTCATAATCGCCTGGGCTGCCTGATCAGACCCCTGGGCAGAGAGCTGCTCTACCAATTGAGGCATGGCTGCTTCAACCTTATCAACCGGAACTTGTTCACCAATCACCCCTGTCGAGGCAATTAAAATCGCTTCTGGAATAAGCCCCAAAGTCTGAGCTGCACTCTTCGCTTTGGCGAGAGCCGCTGCGTCCCCCTGGGGGCCAGTCCCAGCATTTGCCTGGCCAGAATTACACAAAATGGCCTGAATCTCGGTGGGACCTGTTTGGATCCGTTTTTGGCAGTAGGTCACACAGGCGGCTTTCACCCTATTCGTCGTAAACACCCCAGCTGCATGGGCCTTGGCATCAGAAACTATTAAAGCTAAATCTTTAGCGCCCGAAGGCTTTAAGCCTGCTGCTATGCCTGCTGCGCGGTATCCCTGGGGAGCAGTTACCCCTCCTGGAATGGTTTGCCAATCTGCCATTACTTTTCCTTACCCCTACAGGGGACTGCATCAGCAAGCGTTGTCAATGGGCCTGCGCTTAACGCTCTATTCTAAGGGGCTTCAAGATAGGGTTTCAAGCCAGCATCAGCCAAACCCGAGCGGTTTTAACCCGCATGTTTTGACTCAATTCTGGCGTCGTTATTTGTCATAATGAGGCTATTCCTGTCTATCTCGATATAGAAACCGCGTTCAAAAAAAATGACTGTTGCTTCCCCCCAAGCACCCCGACTCGCATCTCGCGTCGTCAATGGCCTCTTAGCAATCAAGCCGCTGGCCAACTTTGCCAAGTTTCAAGCCCGGAAAATGATGATTGAGCGGGCGGAATCGATTGGAGTGCCTTGGCGGAAGAGAGCATCATCTCTGATGAATAGAGGGTTAGAGGTCTGGGAAGCAGAGCGTCAAGCCATCCAAACGCCCGATTTGGAATATCCAGACTATTACGTAGTTTCCTTCCATGCCTACGAATCGGGAAATCTAAGTTGGGAAGCTGCCACAGAGGTAGAAGTCGCTTCCTACGCCGCCCATGCCCGGATTTGGCCCGAGTCTGGTGCCAAGGGGGACAATCGCTTACGTCAGAGCTATCACCAGGTTTTACAGGAGAAAATCTCTACAGCCCCCAAAGATATTTTGGACATGGGCTGTAGCGTGGGATTAAGCACCTTGGCCCTGAAAGAGACTTATCCTGAGGCTCGCTTAACAGGGTTAGATCTATCACCGTATTTTTTGGCGATCGCAAACTACAATACCCCCGCCAACGACTCCCTCCAATGGATTCACCGCGCCGCAGAAGACACTGGCTTATCCGACAACAGTTTTGATTTGGTTTCTATTTGCCTGGTCTGCCACGAGTTACCCCGCACAGCTATCCGCAATATCTTTGCTGAAGCCCATCGTTTGTTGCGACCCCAAGGACATTTGGCCGTTATGGATATGAATCCCAACTCTGATGTCCATCGCAAGTTGCCACCCTATGTGCTGACACTCCTAAAGAGTACCGAGCCTTACCTAGACGACTACTTCACCTTTGATATTCAGCAGGCTTTTGTCGAGGCAGGCTTTCAGCAGCCCTCCCTCACCTGCAATAGTCCTCGTCACCGCACCCTTATTGCCCAAGTGCAATAATTCAGCTCCACTAGCCAATACCTAATCAGACGCGATAGATTCAGTATTTTGCAGGCTGGGCCTAGCTTTGCCATGCCAGTCAACTCAGTAGATCAGATTTAGCCCAAATTAGGTCATAATCACGATCCTTCACCTGAAAAGGCTAATTCTTCTTTTGTATACTCAGAAACTAATTTATTTTTTCTCTTACTTACAACATAGAGATTAAAGTCATTAGCAAAGTGCTATCTCTCCATTTACCCAATCTATTGAAATCAATAGAACACCTATAAATATTGATATTGAGCACCTATATCACAACATTTTTTTATTAATCAATCAATATTTCTCACTAGAACTAGTACAAGCACTATTGCAAAAAAGAATCTAGTTCAATAATTCTTAGATTTTTAACTTTTATTACAGACTGAATAAAGTCATCAGCCTGGACTGAAAAGTAATCGTTGTAGCCCTCCATCTAAATTGTGAAACTGACTTGAGGTCCAAATTCGCTTTTCTGAAAGAGCATAAATCCTGGATATCCCTACCTATCACGAAAGCCCTATATCTGATAGGCGGGATGCTTCCCATAAGCTTGCTTTATCCCCAGCATCTCAATGCCCAGGTCGTTCCCGACCAAACCCTACCAATCAATTCCCTCGTCACAACCAATGGCAACACTATTGTTATTGAAGGTGGAACGGCTGCGGGGAAAAATCTTTTCCATAGTTTTGAGTCCTTTTCTATAACAAATACAAACAAAGCTATATTCAATCCAGCCCCTGCCATCGACACCATCATTAGTCGTATTACTGGCAAATCCATCTCTAATATTGATGGCGTTATTAAAGTTAATAAAAACGCCAATTTACTTTTTCTTAACCCAAATGGCATCATCTTTGGTCCCAACTCCAGCTTAGACATGAGGGGCTCTTTTCTTGCCAGCACCGCAGAAGGAGTTCAGTTCAAAGACGGTAGCCTCCTGAGTACAGCGAACTCGCAGTCCTCACCTCTATTAACTATTTCTCAACCGACTGGCCTCCAGTTCAATGGAACGCAACCTGGAAAGATCGTGGTTCAGGGCAGACTAGCTGTTCCACCCAGTCAAACCCTCGCCTTGGTGGGAAGTCATATTTTGTTTGATGGCGGCACTGCGATCGCAGAATCTGGACGAGTTGAAATGGGTAGTGTCAACAAAGGGACTGTAACTCTTTCTCCCTCAAATATTGGATGGCGATTGCGGTACAACCAAGTCCAGACATTTAGTGATATTGACTTGCTATCTGAATCAGCGATATTAAACCCCAATGTTGTCAGCAATCCTCTAGGAGGGATCCAAGTCCAGGGTCGTCAAATCCGCCTCAACCAGTCAGAAATTCGAGCCCAAACTTTAAGCGATCAACCCGGCCCTGATATCAACATTCATGCCACTCAATCTTTGGAGATAGGCGGAGAAGTTGACAGTTTTTTTCCGTTCAGTTCTTGGATCGCTAACGTAGTCGAATCAGGAGCGAGTGGTCAAGGAGGGCAAATTATTGTGGAGGCTCCAAGTTTATCGATATTGAATGGAGGGCGGATCCAGACCTTAAGTATTGGTAATGGTACCGCCGGAAATGTACAGGTAAATGCTGACACTATTTTTTTAAGTGGGGGGGCATCACCCACCGTTAATACTAGGCCAGAGTTCGGAAATAATTTGAATACCCGTATTTCCAGCGAAAATTTTAGTAAGGGCAAAGGGGGGCGAATTGATATCAACACAACATCGTTAACTCTTCTGGATGGCGGCAGAATCACAACGGTTGTGGGTCCTTTCTCGCACGGCAAAGGTGGTGATATTGCTGTGAATGCGTCTCAATTCATTTTTGCCAAGGAGGTTAGTCCTTTTTCAATAGACTCCTCTAGCAATATTTCCACAATCACATTGGGTTTTGGTGATGGAGGGGATGTCAGAGTGTCCACCCAGCACTTGCACCTACAAAATGGTGCGCAAATTAGTTCAAGGGGTATCAAAATCTCCTTCGGCAATCAAGGTTTTACACCCGGTTCTGGTAACGTCGGCAATGTAACAGTTCAAGCTAACCAGTCATTGACTATTGTCGGAGCATCCCAATTAGCGCCCGATCTGATTAGCTTTTTGGGAAGTATTACCAATGGCACAGGTCGAGGAGGAGATGTTACGGTTTCTACCCAGCATCTGACGGTTAAAGATGGAGGAAGCTTATCATCTGCAGTGTTTTCCTCTGCGATTAATGCTGGCCCACGACCACCAAATGTAGGCAAAGGGAATGGTGGGAACCTTACCATTAATGCTGCTGAGTTCATCAGAGTGATAGGTATCAACAACAGTCCTTTTAATCCCTCGCCTAGTATATTGGGCACCTTTACGCTAGGCGAAGGTAACGCTGGCGATACTACCATCAATACCCAGAGGTTGATGGTATTGAATGGAGGCCAAGTCAATACTGGAACGTTGGCTGCCGGGAATTCTGGCAAATTATTTCTCAATGCTTCTGATGCCGTAGTCGTTAGCGGTAGAGCGACCAACGGCCTACCTGCTCAATTGGCTTCGAATACCTTGATTCTGAATGAAGCAACCCGAAACGCATTCTTTCTACCTCCTGAGCCAACCGGAAACACAGGGGAAATTATTGTAAATACAGGTCAACTCACGATTGCCAATGGTGGTCGTATTGGTGTGCAGCATATTGGCAGCGGTAACGCAGGAGAATTAAGCATCAGTGCGGACTCTATTGTGCTAGATAATCAAGGGGCCATTATTGCAGAAACAGCTTCAGGTGAAGGAGGAAACATTGATCTGAGAGTGAATAATATTCTGCAATTGCGTCGTAACAGTCTCATCTCAACAGAATCTCAAGGGACTGGAAATGGCGGCAATATTAACATCGACACCAAATTCCTGATTGCCTTTCCCTTGGAGAATAGCGATATCATCGCTAATGCGTTTGAAGGCAATGGTGGCAATATCACAATTAATACTCAAGGGATCTTTGGCTTTGCGCCTCGGGAAAAAATTACTCCCTTCAGCGATATCACTGCCAGCTCACAACAAGGAATTAACGGAGTGATTGAAATCAATAATCCTGAAGTTGACCCCAGCCAGAGTATTGTTGAGCTGCCAGAGACTGTAAAACCGCTTGAGAATATTACTCAAGGCTGTCGACCTGGACAAACATTAGGAGGCAGTTCGTTGGTCCATGTAGGTCGGGGAGGGCTACCTTCAAGCCCGAGTCAAGTTTTAACCCCACAGACAGTATGGCAAGATCTTCGGATTCATCCTCATCTCAGTCCTAATGCTAGGGTTGAGGCAAAAGGCAATGATACAACCTTAATCGCCAACAGTTCCCCTTCCCATATTGTTGAAGCAAAAGGATGGCTAAAAGACCCTGATGGTCGTATCTATTTAACTGCAACTCATCCTCAACCCTCACAAGCAACTTTGATTGCCACCACTGCTTGTGGAAAGGTATAGGTCAGTGTAAATTTTTGACAGATCAATACCCAAGGTGAGCAATACAAAGCCAGGGTTTCAGATGCACCTATTGTTGAGCAAGATTCAGGTCAATTGAAAGTGGGCTTCACCGCCCTGCTCTATCCAGCCATAAATCATACCGGAGGTTGAATGACCTGCACCGCATCTGCCCCTGGCGTCGACGACAATCACTCCACCCAAGCCTTTAACCTTGGATACTAAATACTCTATTCCGGCCTGGGCTGCTTGTGGAGCATTCATTGCTTGAAAGTGGATACAGTCCGAAATCGTTTTAGCGAGTACGGTACGAATAAATTGCTCTCCGTATCCCGTTGCTGACACCGCGCAAGTGTCATTGTCTGCAAATACCCCAGCACCAATGATCGGCGAGTCACCGACTCGCCCCCAGCGTTTGTTTACAATGCCACCCGTTGAAGTTGCTGCGGCCAAATTCCCCTCTAGGTCAAACGCTGTGGCACCTACCGTTCCAAACTTGCGTTGGGGTTCCTGTTCAATATCTTCATGATCAAGAACCATCTTCCCCGCCTTTTCGGCCTCTTGGAACTGCTTGATGCGGGACTCGATCACAAAATATTCATCGGGCAAGCATTCCACTCCCCACAGTTCCGCAAACTCCATAGCGCCATGTCCCACCAACATCACATGCTCACTTTTTTTCAGGACGAGATGGGCCAGGGAAATAGGATTTTTGATGTTTTTAATGCCAGCAACTGATCCCGCAGCCAGATCTTGACCATTCATAATTGCCGCATCCATTTCCACCTCGCCATACTCATTCAGGACTGAGCCTCGTCCGGCGTTATACAACGGATCATCTTCTAGCAAGCTGACGCAATGTTCGACCACATTTAACGCTGAGTCACCTTGTTGGAGTTTCTGGCGTCCCTGCTCCAAGATGCCATGCATGCTGCGGGAAAATTCGTCTTCACTTCCCTCAGCTTGAATATGTTGTAGGGCACCAGCGCCCCCATGAATCATTAAGGAATAGTGGGTAGACATAATGGGGGAGAAAGGGATACAAATAAGCGAAAGCAACTGATGCTCAACAACAGTTGCAGTAATAACTCGATTCCAAGCACGAACCCACTCTGAAAGTGCTCAAAGCTAGGAATTCGTTCAACATCTATTGTCAAACATTTAGTCCTATTCTCGCAATAATCATGGTCGGACCAAATTGATGTGGATAACTCAAAGGCGTTGCTTCAAAAGATCTCTCAAATGATCTTGCTGTTCATGTGTTCCCGCCAGCAAAATGACCAATTTGCCCACTAAAATGCTGCCCCAATTGACAATCACAATGCCCTGCCCTGATTGGGGATCGTACTCAATATCAGTCAAATCTAGCTGATGTAACGAGCGATAGGAAGTAATAAAGGTTTCGCTCGTCCAGCTAGAAATATTGAGCTTACGCGAAATTCCTGTAGGATAAGAGGCCCCATTGAAACGAGGATTGCATTCAATCGCCAAGTAGCAAGGCCCTTCTTCTCTCTCCGCTACAGCAACATCAAAGGCAAAAATATCTTTCATGCCTTGCTGCCCCATCCACTGTGCCATAGGCTCAACCACATCCCAGGGTTGATGAATCGTCGGATAGCGGTTACCGCTATGGGCACAACCATCTAAAATTTGCTCGGAGGCGGCCAAGGGCTTGACACCTTCAGGGGTCACTTGGTACTGCAAATTTAAAAAACTAGCTGCTTGCACCTCTTCTTGGATTTGGAAGGGCATATAGTCTGGGAGCCCTTGCAATGCTGACAAAAGTTGCTGCTCATCCTCACAACGAACAATGCCCACACCGTCCACTGAGATTGACGGCTTTAAGTAACAAGGATAGGGAATTCCAGTGTGGAGATCGATGACTGATTTGTCATCAAAACATAATGTTGTGGGTACTGTGACCCCCAAGGTGTGGGCCAATTTCATGAAGTTGTTCTTGGAATTGACGTAGTCAACGACGCCGTACCAGTTTTGATCTAGCTGTCGAAACTGCTCAGCTTTGGGACTCTCATGGTTGACGGCATCACCAAAGTAAAAAACGGAACGTTCTAATTCAGGATGTTCGGCAATTCGATTGAGGGAGACATCCCACACAACCTGATGACTATGGCGCAAACCAATGCGACGGTAGTGTTCCGTAATCGCATGCCATTCTGATTTTAGTTCTGGATGGAGCTGAACCACATCATCGGGTTCCGTAAGACCCAGCACACGCCCGGAGTAAAGATAATTACCCTGCACCCGTTCGTGGGTGCAGTTCATGATGTCATGATTGAAAATTTTCATGCCTTGGGTCCTCTGTTATGTTCAGGGGGAATAAAGGGATGCGATCGCACGATAAATCCGACGGTCCAAAACTCCTTAAAATTGGCAAAATCATGAAGCGTCAACAGGTTATGACTCTTGTCAACATTCAACAAGTTCAGAAGAAAACAACCAGCGGGGAATTGTTAAGTCCTTTAGATTATTCTAAAAAGCGAAGATTATGCAAGTTTTACATTAGAGTTTGCATCGGCACTATGAAGCGAGCATATGCAATGCTAAGAAGAGAGGTCTTCCATTGATTAAACAATAACATAATCATTATTGAATTTCTTGTGGAGGAAATTAATTATCTTTAAACAAATAAGATAGCTCGAGATTTCTCAACGCTTTTGAACATTTCCGCCAATAGTATTTCTTTGAAGAAATACTATTTTCACTTCTTTCCTAGATCAAGGATATAGACGATAAGATATTGCCCTTTCATTCTGCATAACAACGGCTCGAGATCCCTTTGTATCGTGATCCAGAGATAAATCTCCTAGATATTAGGATGCTATTTCTGCATTAGTTAATGAATTATGCATAATCTTTTGCCTGTCAGCAGAGTTGTAAGCAATTAATAAAGATTAATAAATACATCTATTTCCAAAAAATATTGCCAATAGATCAACAAATTGGCTTAATCTTCTCTAGGGTCCTGATCAAGACTTCTATCCTGCCAGTCACTTAAATATCTAGTCACTTAATATGTTGACCAAAGAGATCGCAAATTTACGTTGTCATTCTAGGACCTACCTGCCTTTAGAAATAATGGAATGAAAATCTTTAATCACGACATTCAGACGAGTACCCACGAAGCCGTTGGAGGCACCCATCTTTATTCAGGTAGAGTGTTAGGACTTTCGGAACCCGATGATGTGGTTCAGCTCCATCCAGCTCTGAAATCAGAATGGGAGGCTATCTGTGCTCATTACCTGCGGATTGGCCTGAGTCATTCTCAGAACGTAGTGTGGAGTCTATCCCTGGAGCATTTGCAAGTCTGTTCTGACTATGCACCGTCTGTCTATTTGTTTGGCGATGCAGTCAACAGCAGCAGCACCTATGCTCAGCTCTTCCGGGCGATGGATGAACAATGGTTTAAGGTGGTTGAATTCATCAACTCCAAAAACAATTTTATTCAGCTAGCTCGGGATTTAAAGATGGCAGTTCCCCCAACCACTTGTTTTCATAGCTCTACTGCCGTGCAAACCCTTGATGGGTTTGCCTATCCCTGCTATGTCAAACCTTCTGTCTCTGATAGTGGTTTTGGTATTGTGCGCTGTACTGAACCCAGACAGCTGGAAGCAGCTTTGCTGGAATTGAGTGACCAGATTCCTTTTCAAGTTCAAGCAGAAGTTGCCACATCAACCTTTATTAACCTTCAGTATCAGATTACTGATAATGGGTTGAGACACCTGCTGGCCTCCGAACAAATTTTGAATGGCTGTGTGCATGGCGGTAACCGTTATCCGACGACTCATCAACCGTGGTCATTGTTTGATCCGATGGCAGAGTGGATAGCAGATCAGGGGATGAGAGGGTTGTTTGCGTTTGATGCAGCTGTGGTTGATGGTGCCGAACAGGCGAAGTATTTGGCTATCGAGTGTAATCCCCGGTTTAACGGGTCCTCCTATCCCACCTTGATTGCCGAAAAGTTAAAGATTCCCCAATGGAGCAGTGAGACGTTTCTGACTTCCTATCATTCCTTAGCCGATCTTGATTTGAATGGACTAGAGTACGATCCCCAATCTGGAAAAGGGATTATCCTGATTAATTGGGGAACAGTTCTCGTCGGTAAACTCAGCGCTTTACTGGCGGGCACAGCAGAGCAACAAGCTGAGTTGAGAACAAGCCTACAACATCGTTTAACCGATCCAATGCGTTTATTCCTTCCGAAGGATCCAGAGTTTGCTAATTGTGAGCCCGCCAGAACCTAGGGTGGGCAGCCTGCCTTCTAGGTTGATAAATGTTATTGGTTAGATATTTTAGAGTCTCAAACTATAGAGCACTCATATCACATCACTGTATACTCTGCGCGGGTTGTGGCTGTCAAGTGACCTAGATGGAAAATCTAAATCCCTTGGGTATGAGAAGATGAACAAAGTTCGCCTGCCATAACAAATGTCCGTACACTCACAGTTAAAAATATTCTCCTCTAGTATCAACCTATTCTCTGGCCAAAGCGCTGGGACGGCATAGTCTGCTGGCTGAGACTCTGCAGTGAGCAAAAGGTTATGGAGGAGAATCAGAGCGCGATCGCAACCAGTAGACCTAGGTTTACCGTATCGAGCAGTTAACGAGGAACAACAATATTGTGTTTGACTGGCCAGAATATCTGAAATTAGTTGCTGGTCTAGCATCGATTGTTAATCCGGTAGGCGTTATCCCCATTTTCTTGAGCTTGACAGAAGGGCAAGACTCTAGTCAGAGACGTTTGATTGCCGTCCAAGCCTCTATTGCCTTATTGATTGTGCTATTGGTTGCCCTATTAGCGGGTGAAGCGATCCTCAGCTTTTTCAGCATTAGCTTACCTTCCTTTCGGGTCGCAGGTGGAGTATTAATTCTGTTAACTGCACTGTCCATGTTGCGAGCAGAAACCATCGAGTCACGCCAGCTCACCGAGACAGGCATGGTAGATCCGAATGAGCCACCCACGCTACCCGATACTCCTGTGGCCGTTGTCCCCATTGCAATTCCTCTCTTGGGAGGCCCCGGCGCTATTAGTACCGTAATTGTTTATGCCCACACCCAGGAATCCATTGAGCATACTTTCATCGTTGGTTTAGCCATTTTGAGTGTGTCTTTGTTGGCCATGATGGGCCTGTTGATCGCTCCCCTTGTAGATACCGTCATGGGTAAAACAGGTATGAATGTGATTAGCCGGGTGATGGGACTAATTATTACGGCTATTTCCATCGAGTTTATTGCTGATGGCATCAAAGAACTCCTCCCTGGTTTAGGCTAAGGTGCCATATTTTGGGGATTTGATCCAGCCGGGTGACCCCTCCCCAATACCCCCAACAGAGATCAATGGATAAAGAATAAAGCAGAGTGGGTTCACCCCATCTTCTTTCAAAGATCGAAAAATTTTATCCAATTGTTAGAGTTTGCTATTTGTGAGGCAACACTAAAGAATGATGAGATTCAAGACACTCGGGATAAGTGCTAACTCCTGTGTCACTTTTCGCAGCCCTCTGATAAAGCCTATCTATGATTCAGCGAGCAGGACGATCCAGCCAAGAACAACTGGCCAGTATCCAGACTCTAATTGAAGGATTGCTGGATCAGGAACAGGTGGAAGCCTTGGTAGATTGTGCATTACGATTTCTGCAAAATGAGCTGGACTACCCATTGCTGTGGATTGCGACATATGATGCCAAGCGATCTGAGTTAACGGGGTTAGGCGGTAGTTTGCCCCAAGCTGATTCAAGTGCATTTAGTCAGTGCTATCCAGTCCTTCCAGGCGATCTTTTTGATCAGGCACTCCTCACAGGGCAACCGATCGAGGTGATGAATCTCCAGGAAGAAGGACGGGTGGGTAAGTGGCAGAAACTAGCCCAGCGTTTTGACATTCAAGGGGCTATTCTTTATCCCATCCAGTATCGGCAAGCGTGTTTAGGAGTCTTGTTATTAGGCTCCGTCCATTGGGGCAGAAATCCGCGAACAGAAGAAGGCAATTTATTGTCTTTATTAACGCGATCGTTAGGGGCCGCCTTCAATCGGTTGAGTCAAAAGGCGGTTGAGCCAGTTTCCTCGCCATCTCAGCCGTTAGCCAACCTGATCACTCAGATGAGTGCTCTTACCGATTGGGACGATCGCCTCAATATGATTTTGAAATCAACCCAGCAGGTGATAGAACCCACATTTACTGGATTGTACTGGTTAGATTTTGAAGAGAATAGCTGCATTTTGAAATTGAGCTATCAGCCGGGACAGGGAAGTCGTTTGAGTCGAGCACGCCCGATTAGGGCACAAGTCCAATTAGCAGAAATAGAGCCGTTTTGCCAAGCTTTATCAGCAGGTCAAATGGTTTCTGTGAGCGAAAGTCAAGGAGCGGTCAATGCCAAAGTGCCCTTGCGCTTGATGCAGCAAACTAAATCTCGATCATTTTTATGTGCACCGATTATGGGTGAAGGGCAATTATTGGGATTTTTGGCAGTAGAAGGGACAGAACCCAGAGTGTGGCAGGAACAGGAAAAAAGCTTTATCCAAGCCGCTGCTCAATTAATTGGCTTGTCTACAAGTTCTCCTATGGGGGATAGCCCTGTCCCGGTCTCCTCCCAAACCCATACCTTGATGGGACAGTTTACCCAATTGATGCTGGAATCAAAGGACTGGCCTCAAACCCTGAGGAAGATAACAGAACATTTATGTCGACATTTGCAAACCCAACGCCTCGTACTGTTACGTCATGATGATCACACGGGTGGGTTCCGCATCGAATATCAGTACCACAGCCCTAAACTTCGGCCTTTGCTAGAGTCTTTAGATCCGCTAAGTGATGTTGATATGCGGATGCTAGAGCGAAACATTGGTGCGATCGCCCTCTCTGATCTAGAAGAAGACTTGAGATTCTTAGCCTGGAGAGAGTCGCTCATGGGCCAAGGATTACGATCTTTGTTAGCCTGTCGAACAGTAGCCGATAGTACCACGCCCCACACGATCCTCCTATTGGGTAATCATCGAACCCGCACCTGGAAACCAAATGAGATTGAATTTTTACAGCAATTTGCCCAAACCCTAGGTACATTTGAGCAAAAACAGCAATACTATTTGCTCCAGCAATCTCAGCTCAAGCAGTATTCGCTCGCACAAAGGGGTCTACACACTCTCCTAACAATTGAAGACCCCACCCAACTCATCACATCAGGGATAGAGCTCATTACTGAAATTTTTAATGGGCCCTTAATTGCAGGTGTGCTGTGGATCCCCGGACAAACCCAAGGTAAAATTGTCGCTCATCATGCAACACCACCAGAATTTTTAATTTCTGATAGTGAACCGATTCAACTGAGCCAGGATCCCCTCTTCAAGCCACTATTGTATTCATCTGATCATTCCCCTCAGCAACCTGAATTGATGATCAAAGTCTCAGCAAGAGACCTCGCGCCAGAGACACGTCTCTGGTTGAATAGTCCAGGGTTAGAAAAGGTATGGGTATTCCCACTGCGATCGCCAGGCTCCCTTACTGTTCTCGGAGCAATTGTCCTGGGCACCTCACAAGATTTCCGTTATCAGGCATTTGAGCTCAACCTCATACAAACCTTTGTGCAACAACTGGGTAGCCGCTATCGGCACCTGCGAGAGACCCATTTGCTCCAGCGACGATGGCTGAATTTGGAATGCCTGACTTGGTATAAAAATCGGTCTATAGAGTTCAACTTAAGTCAACTCCATCTGGATTTGAAAGGTTTTCAGGCATTGCCACCCGGAGAGTCTTTACAGTCAACACAGGACTCGTATCAACAGACAATCACTTCTCTCAATTCGTTGCTGAAGACTGAAGACTGGCAACTCAGTTTTGATCAGGATTCTATTCCCTTGGCTGGCATTTTAAGACGTGCCATGGAACGCATAGAACCATTGGTTCAAGATAGACAATTATGGACCCAAATCCACAACCTTACTTCTAACACCACTCTTACAGGAACGAGCGAGAAGCTAGAACTTGTTCTATATGAATTATTGATAGCAGCCTGTCAGCGTTCTAAGCCAGGCAATCGTATTGATATTTGGTGCCGCCTGATCAATGCCCAATGGGTTGAACTATCCATAACCGATCAAGGTCAACTCCACCCAAAATTTATCCAAGACTTTCAATCAGCTCAGCATCGAGATCCACTATTACCCAGCTTATTGGATAAAGTACCCGGTAGAAATCTCAAGGTATGTCAATCTATCATTGAGCGTCTAGGGGGAAGAATGGAAATCGCTCAACTTGAGGATGGAAGGATCCTCAGTCGGCTGACTTTACCCCTAAAAATGAGAAAAGACAAACCTCACTAAACCACCTCATACCAATTCGGCATAATTATGACCTATGTTATGAGAAGTCAATAGTCGATACATGAATCCCCCCATGCCCAGCACTTTGACAATAGAGATTGCA
>JANQPU010000103.1 GCA_028285315.1 Acaryochloris sp. IP29b_bin.176 | reverse complement strand
TTCTAAAGCCAGGGCAGCCAAAAAGATCCGAGCAATGGGGAACTTTGATTGCTCTTGCAAGTAGCCTAAGGCGTCATAGACATTGTCCTGACGATAGAGTTTAAAGACGTGTTTAACGATTGATGACTGGTTTCGATTCAGTTTCGTCCAGAAGATCAGGCGTTCGATGACCAGTGCAATCACAATGAGCGAAAACACCATGAGAGGGAGCATCACCACTCCCCCATCGGAAATTATTTGGCCTAACTGCATTTATACCGCTCCAAGAATCATAGTGAAAAAAGAAGATCAAGTCAGCCCCTATCCATACCGCTGATAACTGAATATATGCAGAGCCAACTCAATCTCAACGGACATAGAAGCAACGCTAACAGCGATTCCCCCCTGACCGTCAGTTGAGCAACCCACAAAGATGCCGAAGTCTGAGTACGATAAGCCATAAACGAGACCGTATCTCTTAATAGAATCTATTGTCAAGTAATGAGAATGTACTCACCTATACCAAAACATTGCTGTGAGAACAGCAACCTTCTAATAACACAGAATATAGGCGAATAAAGTCCAAAAATGGTCAACTCTAGTCAGATTAATTTCCACTCATACGCACAGTACGCTTTCATCAAACAAAGTTATTGTGTATGGTTTAAAACAAGCTATTCTCAGTAGGTGAATGAGTTTTAACCCTTTCTCCAACTCTAAGCGAGCGCAAGAAGAGCAGCTAGTGCGAACGATTTTGGCGTTCACATTGCCGGGCTCTCTGGTCCTCCACTCGTTATTCTTTGGCATTAGTGTGGGACTTCCCTCTGCAGAGGAAGTCGATCTGTCTGAAGATGCCATTGAAATTGCGGTGGTGGATGCCCCAGAGGAAGAGATTGTCGAAGAAGATCCCATTCCGCTAGAAGAGTTTGAACCTGAGCCGGTGGAAGAGCTGGAAGAACCGGACACCACTGAGTTTGTGGAAGATATCCCAGAACCTGTCGCGGTGAACTCAGCTCCTGAACCTGAGGACATCCCCGATATTCCCGAGGAAACTGAACCATCTGAACCCTCTGAGGAAGCAGAGCCTAGTGCCCTCAGTGAAAAAGAATCTGCCGATGAGCAGCCTGAGGCTACAGATACACCAGTGAAGACGGGGGACGATCAATCCATTGCCGCCTCGAACAAATCAAAGACGACGAAATCGTCAACTGCTAAGAAGCCAGGAAAGACTAAGGCCAAAACGTCGTCACCTAAGCGCAAATCCTCGAAAAAACGGCAAAAAACAGCGGTCAATACTCAACCCAAGCCTCCCCAAAAGCCGAAGAAATCTAAACAGAGAGGACGCTCCAAGCTGGGGATTGGCTACAGAAAGGATGCCAATTCCAAAACGACAGCGGGTTTAGCAGAACGGTTTATCCCCGTCTATGAAGAAGGCAAGCTTGTTGACCTGAAGCTAGAGCGGTCTACGGGCGATCCTGCTCTGGATAAAGCAATTGAAAAGGATAAGAAAAAGTTCTTCAAGCAAGTCAAAAAGCAGCTTAAATCTGTTCCAGAAGGTAGACGCAACAAACCTATCAAAATTCGGTTTGAAGCCAATGATCTAACGGCCAAAGAGCGAGAGCAAGCGCGGAAGAATCGGGCGCTTTCTCAACAGCGGGCACAAGAGCGAGCGGCAGCTAAAGCCCGTCGAGCCAAGCAGGCCCCGGCACCAGCACCTAAACCAATTGGTGGGACAGACTTACCCTCAAATCCTCCTGCTACTTCTCCATCTAGATCAACTCCGGCCCCAGCTTCGACCCCGTCTTCGCCCATTAATGGGCCGTTGCCAACCCCAACTTCAACTTCGTCTCCAAGTCCAGCCCCATCTCCTTCTTCACTTGATGATTTGTTGTCTACTCCAACTCCAACCCCAGCACCAGTACCTTCATCAACTCCAGCCCCAGCCCCTGTTCCGGCTCCCGCTCCAGCACCCGCTCCAGCACCCGCGCCTGCCCCGACTCTCGCTCCAGCCCCAGCGCCTGCCCCGGCTCCAGCTCCCACTCTAGCCCCGGCTCCAGTCCCTGACCCTGCACCTGCTCCATTACCCGCACCTGCTCCGGCTCCAGCCCCAGCCCCTGCGCCTGTTTATGTTCCTCCCCCAGCGCCAACCCCAGCACCAGTCCCAGCACCAGCACCAGCCCCTGTGCCGCCCCCCGCGCCTGCGCCCACTCTGGAATAACTATGCATGTTCAGGGTGAGGGACTTATGATCTATTGAGTTTGCAACCCGCAACTACAATTTGCTTAAAAACCGATTAAAGGCGATGTGCAACTTTACTGAAAGTACTGATACTACGTTGCTACTGATCACAACATTTAGCCAGAGGAAACGGGAAATCAACGGTTACAGGCATTTAGCCGCACATCGCCTGATTTAATTAGAAATCAGGAAAAACTGAATCGGACTCGCACCAGATTACCTACACAATTGAAAATTGACAGAGTAGGAAAATTATCCAAGTCATGTTTCGGGACTTGCTCGTAATGCTAGTCCAGCTATTGTCATTCTCACTCAATACGAGAATCTTTTTTGTCAAATGCCCTGTATAAGAAAAGCTAAAGTCAAGAGTATTTCACCTCGAAAAATAATAGAATAGAATTTGAGAAAAATTTGCAATAAGTTAAAGCCAATATGCTCGTCGTGCTTCTATGAAGTCGCATCATTCTACTCCAGTCCATACCAAACCTGTTGAAGGTTTGCGACCCAAGTTAGCGACAGCATCTCTAACTCCAAACATCAATCAAGCTGAGGTTATAAAACTGCCCAGTACGGCCTACAGCGGTTCGATTCGGAAATGGCAACTTCGCCCTGGCCTGGAGTTAGTTATTCATGAAGTAGGGATTCGAGAAAAGATCGTCATTGAACGGGATACCTCCAGCCAGAAGACGCAACTAGGATTGAGTTTTTGTCTGGCAGGTCAAATTCGCGGCATGGGTCTCAACGCTGAACAGGCGCTTCAATTTGAAGCCGGGCAGGTCAGCTTAGGGGTGATCAATGGGGGGGGTAAGCGGCGAGTTGAATATGCCGAGAAACAACATATTTCGTTGGTGCATTGTCATATTCAGCCAGAAGCAATCGGCTTATCGAGCCAAGACTCCGTGGATCAATTACCCCAGCCCCTGCAAAAGGCAATCTCCGGGCGCGATCGCCCATCCTATTTCCAGTCTGCCTCTATGACTCCCCTGATGACGGCTACCGTACGCCAACTGCTGCAATGCCCCTATCAAGGGCTATCACAGCGACTCTATATTGAGAGTAAAACATTGGAACTGATAGGTCTTTACTTTGACCAACTGTTGTCTAACAATCGCTCACAACACCAAGGAGCCGGACTCAATCGTGAAGAAGTCGATCGCATTCACTATGCGCGAGATATTATACTGAGCCAAATCGAAAATCCACCAACATTGTTAGAGCTAGCTCATCGTGTCGGCCTCAATGATCGCAAGCTCAAGCAGGGATTTCGGCAAGTTTTTGGAACGACTGTATTCAGCTACTTGCACCAACATCGCATGGAGCAAGCCCAACAATTATTGCTAATGCCAGGGGTCACCATTGCTGGCGTAGCCCAGGCGGTTGGCTACCGCAGTCCCGAAGCCTTCAGTGTCTCTTTCCGCCGCACCTTTGCGATTAGCCCAAAGGCGTATCAATTGAGGAATGGCTAAAGATAAATTCTTGCGCCCCAACCCATCACTTAAAAAGTCCGTCTGAGACAGAAAAAAAGTCCCGCTGGCAAAGAAAAGCATAAGACTGGCCCATTACTATCTACCCACATGCACTAATGAGAAGTATTCCCGTTTGATATCGGGAGAGTAGATATGACTGTGAAATGGGAAACGTGGGGCTGTTTACTGCTAGAAGCGACGGTCAGCTCATGGCTATTAATGAGTCAGGGAGCGCTCGCGGAAGGGCTGGCTCAATCTAGACCGAAGGAGAAACCGGGAGAAGCGATACCCGTTGAGGAGACGCTGAAATCCACTGAAGAGAATTCCCCTGCAACAACGGTCGATGAGTGGTTAGCGCAAATTGAGCAGGCTGATGTAGTGGAAATCACCACTGTTCAAGTTGAGGACGCTGCCGACGGATTTAGGCTACAGCTCGCCACGACGAGTCAATTGGCAACTCCTGCAACCTCGGTATCGGGGAATATTGTGACGGTTAATATTGCCAATGCGATTTTAAAATTGCCAGATGGAGAGAATTTCGTTGCTAATGCTCCTGCCACAGGCATCGCTTCAGTAAACATCATCAATCTCCCTGATAATCAAGTGCGCATCACCATCACGGGAACCGATGCACCGCCTACACTCACTGTCAACGCTGGCCCTGCAACATTGACAGTGAGCGCAACACCAAGTGATCCGACCGCAGAAGTGCCGGAAGAAGACTTGATTGAGGTTGTCGTCACGGGTGAGCGAGCTGATAAGGACTATTTTGTCCCTGAGGCTAGCACTGCAACCCGAACAGATACCCCCATACTAGATACGCCCGCTTCGATTCAAGTCATTCCTCAGCAGGTGTTGGAAGACCAGCAGGTGACTGAGTTGGACGATGCATTACAGAATGTCGCTGGTGCCACCGTTAGTACAACCGAAGGGAGAGGTTTTCAGATTAATCTGCGTGGGTTTGACGGTGTTCCAGTATTTCGAGATGGCTTCCGCCTGTTTAGCCCGAACGATAATGGCGATGCAGCAGGTCAAGGGTTCCCGGAAATCGCTAACGTTGAGCGCATTGAGGTACTGCGTGGGCCAGCCTCCATTTTGTTTGGGCAACTCGATCCAGGTGGAGCCGTTAATGTTGTTTCTAAACGTCCCCTTGAGACTCCGTTTTATAAGGTCGCCTTACAAGCTGGTAGCTATGGATTAGTGCGACCACAGGTGGATCTCTCCGGTCCACTAACTGAAGATGGTAGTCTACTCTATCGCCTAAATGCGGTCTATCAGCATGAGGATGGCTTTCGAGACTTTGACCAAAAGACCAATCGCTTCTTTATTGGCCCAACCCTAACCTGGCGTATTAGCGATCGCACCGAGATCGACTTCCAGCTAGAGTATCTAGATGATGAACGCCCTTTGGATCCAGGACTGGTAGCCCTTGGGAATCGGGTTGCCGATATTCCGCACGATCGCATTCTGGGTGAGCCGGATGATCGAATTGAGAGTACCTTTATCCGAGTAGGATACGATTTTGAGCATCGGTTTAATAAGAACTGGACCCTACGTAATGCCTTCCGATATCTCGAATCGAATGACGACATTAGTGCGACTCTCAGTTTTCCGTTTATTGGTGGTTTGGATGAAACAACTGGCCTCCTCAGTCGCGTCTTTGCGGAGCAAACTGTTTCCAATGAGACCCTAGCGTTACAAACCAATGTTGTTGGTAAATTTACGACAGGGTCCATTGACCACACGCTGTTACTAGGTGTAGATTTAGCGCAATATCGGCTAAATTCGGAATCGTTCACGCTCTTTTTCCCACCCAATGTGCGTGTGCCCATTAATGTCTTCAACCCCGTGTATGGTGCGGTCCCCCGTCCTGATCGCCTGGATGCTCCCACCAGTAGTGAAACGATTGACACCGATAGCCTGCAAATTTACATCCAAGACCAAATCAAACTATTAGACAATTTGATTCTTGTGGCGGGATTCAATTATGAAACAGTGAGTCAAAACACCACTACAATTCGTGGCGGCCGAACCACGGCGATTGACTTGAGCGAGGATGCGTTCAGCCCGCGGGTGGGCTTGGTTTATCAGCCCATCGAAAACCTCTCCCTTTATGCCAACTATGCGCGCTCGTTTTTCCCTAGTGCGGCAGTGACAGTGGATGACAATCCCCTCCAAGCTGAGAAAGGGGAAGGGTTTGAGGTTGGCGTTAAAACGGAGCTGTTTAATCAGCGGTTGCTGGCCACATTGGCTTACTTTAACCTCACTCGCCAAAACGTAGCCACTGCTGATCCACTCGACCCCCGCTTTTCTGTCGCGACAGGTGAGCAGCAAAGTCAGGGCATTGAGTTGAACGTTACTGGTGAAATTTTGCCAGGCTGGAACGTCCTTGGGTCTTATACCTACACCGACGCTGAGATTACTGCCGACAATCGGTTCGAGGTCGGCAACCGTCTGCCAGGCGTCCCCAAACATAGTGCCAGCCTCTGGACTACCTACGAGATTCAGACCGGTAGTCTAGAGGGACTGCAATTTGGCCTTGGCTTTAACTGGGTCAGCGATCGCACCGGGGATTTCCAAAATAGTTTTAATCTGGACAACTATTTCCTCACCAGCGCAGCGATTGCCTATCAGCGGGACAACTGGCGGTTTGGCCTCAATTTCCAAAACATCTTTGATGTGAACTATATCGCTGGCACCCCTCGCACTCGCACCCGTGGCATCCAGCCCGGAGAACCTTTTACAGTGATTGGCTCAATTAGCTACGAATTCTAATCCATCTTGCCCCTTCTCTCCTTCAATTGCTCCATGACGCTTAACTTAGAGTCACCTCCCCAACAGAGACTGCGTCCAGCCTTTAAATGGGTTCTCCTGAGCAGTCTCTATACCTCCCAATTCTTGCCGTCAGCATTCTTCTTTCAGGCCCTACCCATCTTTCTAAGGCAGCAGGGCGCATCTTTACAGGTGGTTGGGTTGCTGGGGCTGTTAACCCTGCCATGGATGCTGAAATTTCTCTGGGCTCCACTGGTTGATCGCTATGGCTCCCGCCGATGGGGTCACTACAAATCTTGGATTTTTGTCACCCAATTTCTGCTCGCCCTAACGTTGTTGAGCTGCGCATCCATAGATGCTTCTGACAATGCCATGGGGTTATTCCAAAGCATTTTTTTGATGGTAACATTTGCGGCCACTCAGGATATCGCCACAGATGCATTGGCCATCCGCTTACTGGCTCCCCATGAACGGGGCTGGGGCAACGGTATCCAGAGTGCGGGTCGAGCAACCGGGGGAATTTTGGGGGGTGGCGTGATGCTGCTGGTTTTGAACCAGTTAGGCTGGCAAGTGAGTATCAGGATTTTAGCTGGGGGCGTGCTGCTGGCCCTGGTCCCCCTCTGCTTTTACCCAGAACCGCACCGCAGTGGAGAAGAGACGGGAGCAACGGTTGGGGTAAAGCGGGCGATTGCACACTATTTGGGTACATTGCTGAGTTTTGTGCGCCAATCGGGAGCACTGGTTTGGCTACTATTTATACTGCTGTATGTGACTGGCAGCAGTATGGCCGCCACTATGTTTCGCCCTCTACTGGTGGATTTGGGGCTGTCGATGGTCGATATTGGCTGGATGACCGGTATCGTCGGCTCGGGGGCTGCAATTATGGGGTCTTTGTTGGCTGGTGGACTAATTCAGCCCTTGGGCAGGAGGCAATCGCTGATTATATTTGGCGTCATGCAGGCGGTTGCAGTCATCGCCCTTACCCTTCCGGCAATCGGCGTCCAGGATCCGGTGGTACTCTATGGCGTCAGCACTAGTGAAGTATTTGCTCGCAGCCTAGCTAATACGGCCTTATTCACAGTGATGATGGACAAAAGTCGTTGCGAAATGGCTGGTAGTGACTATACCCTACAATCGTCAGTCTTCATTATTGGTCACCACGTCGGCATCCCTGCCCTGAGCGGTTTTATCGCCACTGCATTAGGCTACACTGGTGTTTTTCTGATCGGCTTTATGCTTTGTTTGGCCAGTGTATGGTTAGCCACGCAGGTCGTTGAAAAAGCTGAAATGGAACATTCTTGAGATGAGAACGCAGATGTTCTCTGGTGCCATTGAAATACTGACTCCACTTACCAGGTATTGGCATGACATTGAAATCGCGGCTCCAGGTCGTCGCCCTGGTATTCAAGCGAATGAAGAGATTGACGGGTAGATGCAAAATGGCTTCATTGGAGAGGGTTTGTGATGGGTAGTCAGCATTCAAATAAGGGTGATGGCGCACCGCTAACTGATAAGTTACTAGCTGCGATCGCTAATCACTTAAACCAGGATCATTGTGAGGATTTACTTGCTTGTGCCAAAGCCGCCAATGCAGATTGGGCCGAGCAAGCTAAAGTGCTGAGTTTAGGTGCATCCGGGATTAATCTCGAAGTTAGTGGTGACGGCCAGACGCAACCCCTGAGAATCGATTTCTCAGAACCAGCCAATGGTGTACTAGACCTTAAGCGAATCCTGGGGGGTGTTATTGCTGAAAGTCGCGCCCACTTAGGATGGGCGACAGTAGAAGAAAGTCAGTAGTCGGCCCCAAACAACTAATGCAACTCAAGCAGGGCTTATGGCATGGGCACGATCACGACCATAGCGACGAATTTCATCAACATCACGCTCACCCAGCTGCTCAACACAACCACCTCCACTTCCATCCCTCTTCTTAAAGGTTTATCAAGCATCTGTACGCAAGACTTAGCCTCCGAAAGAGATGCGCTATCGTGAAAACATCGGTATGCATTGCCGGAGGAGTCAAGATGTTACGACAACAACTAACAGGCTTGGGTGTATCACTACTGGTCGTGATTAGTCCGTTAGCTAGCCAGGCATCTGAGTTGCCGATTGTAGAATCTGCTGCGTTAGGCATTGGCAAGAACCCACCCTGGTCTGAGCCCGTTCAGGTTGAAGATCCCTTTGAAGGCAAATTTATCGCCGTGTTTGATCGGCATCGTTTTAGCGATCGCTTCTTAAATACCCATATGCGGATCGAAGTCCAAAGCCTGTGGACGCAAGAGTATGTTCGCTTACTGCTCACTGCTAAAGATCGTGATTGCTATGGTCATCACGGCTTCTTATCATCATCCTATTGCAGCGAAGTAATTGACACCAAAAAAATCGTCAAATTGTTCGTCAAGATCGATGAGCAAATCTATCAAGTCTCGGGGCAGCATAATACGTTTCCTGTCAATTCAGAGTTAGCCAGCGCCCTTAGCAGGGCTTCAGAGCAGGATATTCAAATTCGCTTAGTCACCGAAAGTGGCACTTCGGTGGATAGCAAAATTGGCCAAAAAACTGTCAAGGCTTGGCAGAGCATCTATACACCTACCGTATCTCGCGGCTTAGACTGAAGGGTACCTCAAAAGCCCTCTCATTGTTAGTTGTCATAGGTTTGAGATAAGGTCAATCCATTTGAAATTATAAAATAATACCTTCTGGCAATGAAAAGTGGAGTCAGCCAATATCTATGTGGTCTAATTGAAAAGCTATTGAGAATATATCTAAACTGTTAACTCAATAAATGATTAGGGTTGCCTCACCCGTTGCTCAGGGAATCGAAGGTTTCCGTTTAGCTGAATCCTAGTTAGGGATTGATGATAGTGCTTCATACATCGATATCGTCATACCAAACTACGGGAGTGAAATCGTCAAAGACCACTGCTAGACAATTTATTATTGAGAACGTATTCTGATTGCAGTTATCCCTACATTCAATGCTTGATGATAGTGACGACCACAGATGAGCTGGGCTACTATCGTCATCACCACCTCATCTGTGTCAAGTGTAATCAAACCATTGAATTCCAATATAGTTCGATCCTCAGAATAGGCAAAAGCCAAGCCAAGGAAGCCGGATTTCACCTCCTAGATTGTCAGCTCACCATTCATGCACTTTGTCCACGCTGTCAACA
>JANQPU010000304.1 GCA_028285315.1 Acaryochloris sp. IP29b_bin.176 | reverse complement strand
CTTGGTGGCCGAAGTGAACTCCTGACTCAAGCATTTGAGCCAAACTAATAACGGGCATATTGTTCTCCTATTCGGGTTTCAACCTCCATCTGAGTGCATTTCTAGAGAGCAACTGCTGCTCAGAAACACCCGAATTCTCAGATGTGTGAAGTGTTAACAGCCTTTACAAAATAGCACAACTCAAGGGGCCCTACATGCCTTTTTCACCAGGCCCAGCAGACTGTCTTGAGCCCAGGATTTAGAGACACAATATCCCAATAGGAATAAGCTGATTTGTTAGCGCCTTAGGATGAGGGAAGTGGGCGAAATTTGCCAACATAGCGTTTGCTTAAGCCTAAGGATCACTGATTGCCACTTTTTGGGTTTAATACTTTTATACCAGTAGCAATATTTACTCACCTCAAGGCTCAAATCTGTGAAAAAGTCTCCGGGCCAATTACAGCGATTAGCAATAGCACCTGAGCAGCTTCAGGACCAACAAATTTGCCTGACCGTTGATCAGCAACATTATCTGCATGATGTCTTACGACTAGGGCACGGTGACCAATTTATTGCTATCAATGGGCAGGGGCAACTCTGGCTAGCTGAACTTTTAACGACCTCGGCACAAGCCCAATTGCTTCAATCCCTAACAGAACACACAGAGCTAGCATTGCCAGTGATGCTGCTGGCAGCTCCTCCTAAGGGCAATTATTTCGATCAAGTGGTGCGGAGTAGTACTGAATTGGGCGTCAGCCATGTTGTGCCCTTGATCAGCCAACGGACGCTCCTTAACCCCAGTCCCCACAAAATCCAACGCTGGCGACGGATTGCGACAGAAGCCGCAGAGCAGTCCCACCGACAAATGATTCCCACAATTTTTGAACCCGTTTCGTTCGCAGAAGTTGTCGCAGACGATCAGATATACGATAGCCGTCTTTGGCAAAAATACATCTGTATTGTCGATGCCTCAGCCCCCAATTTTCTCAAGTGTCTTAGTCAAGTTGCGGAGCAAGGGAATGGTGCAGGTATCGCGATCATGGTTGGCCCAGAAGGTGGATGGACAGACACTGAGAAAAAACAGGCCCAATCTGCGGGATATCAGGCTGTAACCCTGGGGCGGAGAACGTTAAGAGCAGTGACCGCAACTTATATGGCGGTATCAGTTGCGATCGCACAAATAGAATTACAAACTGCGTACAAAGGGGGATAAGTATGCACCCAGATATTGCCATGGCACTCGAGCGCCAAGACTATCAGACTGCATCACAACTCATTCAGGCCATACCTGCTAATGATCCGTGGGGCAAGCTCTACGAGGGCCAATTGCAAGCCGCTCAATCCAACTATGAGCAGGCTGAGAGTGTCTTTCGGTCTTTACTTCAACAGGATTACGGTCCCAAAATTGCCCAAGCAGCCCGTCAAGGACTCAAACAAATTCAAGATCATGCCAAGGCTGTTCGCCAACAAAAACTGAGCGAAGCCACAGCTAGTCCAGAGCAGACCCAAACAGGGGCACTCATTTTAGAAGCGTTACCTCCAAATGCTAAGCACGATGCTGCCCTGAAGTTTTCCAAAATCATGCAGGTCGACCCTTATACGGCCCGCTTGTTAATTCCAAGTCGGGGGTGGCGTCTCTATCGGATTGGCCCCATTGGTGAATTAGCGATGTATGGTCAAGAATTAGAAGCGGCAGGAATTCCTAACTTTTCCATTACCTTGGCCCAGGTCCAAAAGCTGAAGGTTCATCAAGTTTGCTATTTCCAAACCTTGCAGCCGTCACCGGAAGTTGTGGTGTCTGACCATCACTCCCAAAAAAACAGTTCCTTCCAATTTAAGTGGTCCGATGTGGTACAGCGGGTTGAAGGTTTAGTGCCCATTTTTGAAGAGGTGGTGGATCGCGATCCTCGTGGCAAACTGCAGCGCAAAGAAAAAATGCAAGACCATGCTCAGTTTTGTGATCTGCACTTCCCCAACAAAGGTTGCATCTTGCGATTCTATGATGCAGCCTATCAATTTAACCAAGGAATTCCCCTAACGGAGGTAGATCGGGAAACCTCGTGGGCAAATTGGCGGGGTTTAACCACCTTACTCACCCAAAACTTACCCCATGCAACCACTTGGGCAGACTTTACCTCTTTTGCAGAGACTGCTGTTGAACAGTTGGAACTTCTTGGAGCCTTTGAGTCCTATATCAATTTGTTGCGCCGAGAAGATAGCAAATGGGATCAGGCTTTCCATCTCTATAGCAGCTTAGCGATGCTTAAATCCCAAGCATAAGAGAGCATCGATGATATAAAGAGTAGTGGGTCAAGTGAGCGAACGGACTCTTATGAGTTTCCCTAACAAGTTGATCTAGGATAAATAGGTGACTTGAAGGATGGATCGTTTAGTAATGTAGGTTAGTTTCAGGTTCACCACTCCCCATCTGGATTTGCGTAAATGATGAACGCTCCCGTTTCCAACTGCCCCGTTCCCCTTGAGCAGCAGCCTCTAAATGAGTATCAAAGCCTGAAAGAATCCTGTTTTTTTCGCTGGGCAACTTTAGAAGACTCGGCATATCTCAACAAAGGGGTTCGGTTAGGAAGCATTGCCAGTCTCATGGCCGCTCCCTTTGCAGCCACCAGTTTTTCACTGACAGAGTCCTTCAGTCAGTTTGTTTTAACCCTAACTGTTTCAGCCACTGGGATTCTTGTGCTGCTGATATTGCGTCTCTATCTAGGATGGTCTTATGTGTGCGATCGCCTCTTGAAAGACAAAATCTTTTACGAAGAAACCGGCTGGTATGACGGCCAATATTGGACCAAGCCCTCAGAAGTGCTGGACCGAGAGCGTTTAATCGGTACGTACGAAGTGCAGCCCATTTTGCAGCGATTGCGTCGGAGTTTGGTGCTCTTGGGGATCACCTTACTGGGGGAAGTCGGTCTTTGGCTCTTGATAGCCCCCTCATGATCCTAATAAACAGTAACCCCATTGACCGATATATTTACCCAATAGGCATCAAATGCTAGAGTCTTACGCATGACTATGGGAAAACGCAATCACAGCCCTGCCCTTGAGATCCACTTGCTGCGGGAAGGGATTATTGAATCCAAGCATCAAGCTGAAGCCGTTGTCTGCGATACCAGAGGTAGAATGCTCTCTATCGCTGGGCAGCCAGATACCTCTTGCTTTATTCGCTCTGCCCTCAAGCCAGTTCAGGCATTAGCCGTCGTCACCAGCGGCACAATGGCGCATTTTGATCTCAATGATCGAGATCTAGCGGTCATGTGTGGGTCACATCACCATACCGTAGAGCAAGTGCGGCAAGTTTTTAATATTCTCTGGCACTGCGATATTGATCCGACGGCCCTCCAGTGTCCTACTCCAGAAGGGCTAGATAGTCCCTTAGAACATAATTGTTCCGGGAAGCATGCGGGAATGCTGGCTGTTTGTCAGCAATGTCAGTGGCCCTTACACACTTATATGGATGCTGGTCATCCCATTCAACAACTGATTCTGAACCAGATGGCTGAATTGCTGAAAATGCCAGCAGCAGAATTTATGAGGACCCATGATGACTGTGGGGTTCCCACCTACTACATGCATCTGGAGCAAATTGCGACGCTCTATGCCCACATCAGCGCGGGTCATAATCTGAATATGGAGCGCGTTGTGCGGGCCATGATTCACCACCCCACCTTGGTGGCAGGGCAAGGGAAATTTGATACAGACTTAATGACCTTGGCTGCAGGAGAATTAGTCAGCAAATCTGGGGCTGAAGGGGTTCAATGCGTGGGTCGCATTGGAGAAGGGTTAGGCTTAGCCATTAAAGTCAAGGACGGTGCCAAGCGCGCCAAATATGCAGTTGCCATCCATTTACTACGGGAGCTAGGCTGGCTAGAACCCAGTCATGCAGATACTCTGGCAGATCGTTATTTAAGTCTGAGCGATTATAAGCGATTGGAGGTCAATGGTGAATTGGTGATGATATGAGGCACAAAAGCCTCTTAGGCCAAATGGGTTTCAACCGCTTCGACTAAGCGGTTCGTCCACTGAGTTGCCATCTCCATCTCGCAGGCTTCAACCATCACCCGAATCAGGGGCTCTGTACCTGAGGCTCTCACTAGAATTCGACCTTGATCACCCATAGCGTCATTAGCTTGATCAATCAGGGTTTGCAGGAGAGCGCACTTTTGCCAATTCCGTCTACGATCGCGGTCTTCTACCCGCACATTTTTGAGGATTTGAGGGTAAGTTTGAAAACTATCATCCACTAAGCAGGATAGACGGGTTTTGTTTTGGCAAATAATGGTTGCCAGATGCAAAGCGGTTAACAGACCATCACCGCTGACCCCATAGTGCGGACATAAAATATGACCAGACTGCTCGCCCCCTAACATGGAGCCGTGATTCAGCATTTCGGCATGGACATTTTGGTCCCCAACAGCCGCGCGAATTAGGGTCCCCCCTTGCTGTTGCCAAGCCAGTTCAAATCCTAAATTGGACATCACAGTCGCCACAATAAGATTATTGGGCAATTGTTTTTGCTGCTGCAACGCTTTGCCCCACAAGTAGAGAATATAGTCACCATCAACCGTCCGACCTTGGCAGTCAATTGCCAGGACGCGATCGGCATCACCGTCGAAGGCAAATCCTACATCTGCATGATGTAAGTCAACGGCAGCTCTCAGAGGCTCTAGATGGGTGGAGCCGCAATTGACGTTAATGCGATCACCATTGGGCTGATCGTGTAAGCAAATAACCTCTGCTCCCATCGCCTCAAAGACTGCAGGAGCCAACCGAGTTGCTGCCCCCCAAGCCAGATCGAGCACTACCTTCAGGCCCCGAAAATCAACTTGAGACTGAAGGGGAACTTGAATGGCATCCGTATAGGACTGCGTGAGTTCAGGACGGTAGAAATGGTGTCCCCAAGCAACGGATGGCTGCTGTTGGCGATAGGCTCGAAGGCGCTGTTCAATCTGCCCTTGAATCGAGGGAGGCAGCTTTGTGCCATTGTCTTGAAAAAATTTGATGCCATTATCTGCAGGCGGATTATGGCTAGCAGAGACCATCACCCCGCCGACGGCTTCGGTGTGATGGGTCAAGTAGGCAACGGTCGGCGTTGGGCATAATCCCACATACCAAACGTCTAACCCGGCTGCCGTCAAACCAGCTGACAGTGCCATCGCTAACATATCGCTGGAGTTGCGAGAGTCTTGACCTAGAATAAAAGGCTGATGAGGAGACGAGTGTTGTCCCAGTTCCAGTCCCGCACAAAAGCCGACCTGTAAGGCTAACTGGGGAGTCAGATGCTGGCCGACATGGCCTCGAATACCATCGGTTCCAAATAAATTGACATCCTTGGCTACTGCCGCCACTTTCCGCGCTAGTTTGGCGGGCTGAACCGTGCGATCGCTTTTAGGAATATTTTTTCGCTTAGATTGAGATGTAACAGACATTTGATAACACTCCACACCAAAGGCTGTACGGGTCCAAAGACGATCCAGCAGCGTAAAGCATCATCTATTTTTATGGATATGCACTGGAGCTGTCTGCTTGGACGTTCGTCAGCTTAACACTTAGGATAGAAAATAGCATGTCCATGGCATAGGTTGCTGTATATCTCTAGGGTTCCATAGGCTAGAATATCGCGATAGCCAAAGCTAGAGCTTTTTCAAAATTAGGCCCCTCATCTCGGTCCCCCATAGTCAATTTAAGTCAGCTCTCTTACGCCAAGTCTAATGTCGCGCTCCAACTATTCTTTTTCCTTGCAACGGCGTCAGCGTTCTCAGCGGCATGTGGGATCGGGTGCCCGAAAGTTCGTTTTTGGCGGCTTTATTACCCTTTTGCTGTTTGGCGCAATTGTTCCGCGATTGAGTTTTTTACAAATTACTGAAGGGGCTCTTAATCTGCAGCGAGCTGAGGAAAATCGGGTTCGTCTGATCCCCAAACGTCCCGAACGAGGGAAAATTTTAGATCGCAAAGGTCGGATTCTAGCCAACAGTACCTATACTTACTCAGTCTTTGTTTGGCCTATTGCCCAAAAAGATCAAAAGTGGTCCCAAACCCTCGAAGTCTTGTCTTCCATTCTCAACCTTTCTGAATCTGAAATTCAAGAGCGGGTGGACCAGGAAGGGCAGAATGCAACGTCATTAGTACGCATTGCTCAAGGGCTGACTTTTGCTCAAGTTGTCGCTTTATCTGAACGTACCAGCGATATCGTTGGTGTCGAAATCGATAAAGAAGCGATTCGGTATTATCCCCACGGTGAACTCGCCTCTCAAGTGATTGGTTATATCGGTGAAATTAGTGAGGCAGAGTTGGCCCGCGAACAAGAACAACCCTACCGACTTGGGGATGTTGTTGGTCAATTGGGAATTGAAGCCTCCTACGAGCAAAAGCTGCGGGGAACCTGGGGGGGCAACCAAATTGAGGTGGATGGTGCCGGCCGGATTATCCAAATTTTAGGTCAAAAATTACCGATTGCTGGGGAGGATGTGAAACTCACCCTTGATTTAGATGTGCAAAAGGCAGCGGAACAAGCGTTGGGGAAACGGCAAGGAGCGGTTGTGGCCATCAATCCGAAGAATGGCGCGATTATTGCTATGGCCAGCTATCCAAGATTTAATCCCAACTGGTTTGCCAAGCGGGTGACAAAACAGCAATGGCAGGAGTTACAAAACCGCAAATTTCCCTTTGTGAATCGGGCGATGCAAGCCTTTCCACCTGCGAGTACGTTTAAGATTGCGACTGCGATCGCAGGTCTGGAATCGGGTAAATATGCTCCAGGTTCTCTGGTGGCAACCTCAGCCTCCATTCATGGGGTTGGCGACTGGAATGGAGCCGGGTTTGGGGTCATTGGTTTTCAAACGGCATTGCAGTGGAGTAGCAATACCTTTTTTGGCCGAGTAGGGGTGGGTACCAGTCCCAAAATTTTGATTGAATGGGCCAAACGGTTGGGGGTAGGCGAGAAAACGGGCATTGATATTCCCGGAGAATCCTCCGGGTTTATTCCTGATCCCGCCTGGAAAAAAGAGGTGTTTAAGGATACCTGGTATCCGGCCGATACCGTGATGGTTTCCATTGGTCAAGGGGCCGTCCAACTCAGTCCCCTCCAGGTGTCGCTGATTTTTGCTGCGATTGCTAACGGTGGCTACAAAATCAAACCCCACCTCATCCATTCTGATCAACCCAATGACCAGTGGCGGACTCCGCTCAACTTAAAACCGCAAACTTTAAATACCATTCGATCCGGTTTGCGGGCAGTCGTTACCAGCGGGACAGGGCAGGCATTGAATGTGCCTAGCATTCCTCCCGCTGCGGGCAAAAGTGGGACGGCGGAAGATCCACCGCGCTCATCTCATACCTGGTTTGGGGCCTATGCCCCGTTTAATAACCCAGAAATTGTAGTGGTGGCCTTTGGCGAAAATACGGGAGGTGGCGGGGGCTCCACAGCAGGTCCTATTGCCCTTAAAGTCCTTGAAGCTTACTTTAAGACCCAGAAAAAATGACGCCCATTAAGGATCGTTGACGGTCATTGCCAGTTTTTTTTCGGCAACTCTACAATGAAATCAAGAATTCCGGCTTGCCAACGCAGGAGAAGTAAGGCTTATCGAAACGATTCACGGCAATCTCAAAGGCTTAAAGTCCAGTCAGCTCAAACAGCTTCGGCGACTCTATCACCAGAGACTCCCGAGCGATCGGATCACGACTTCTGAGTTTGCCCAACGGTTGGCCGCCATCAGTACGGATATTCATCAACCCATTAGTACCTACCTCAATCGTCGCGGCCAAGTGATCCGAGTCGGCGTCGGCTCCCCTCGGCAAACCCAAATCCCTCCTTTGGAATTACCCCGATATGGTGCAGATCGCTTGAGTGGCATTCGCTGTGTCGCCACAACCCTTAAGCAAGAAGTTCCGAAAGAATCGGCATTAACGGCAATGGCCTTACAACGCCTAGATGCTTTGGCGGTACTCACCATGACGGGGTCTGGTTTTGAGCGACGAGGGGGTGGGGCGACCGGATATGTGCGATCCACCTATCTCGCTCATCTTGTTCCCGATTCAACGACCCCTTGGACGATTTCGTCTCCATTGAGCCTCGAACAATTGGCTCAACAGAATTTGATGGATTTGGTCGAAGCCCTAGAATCCGAATTTAGTCGTTCACTGCCCACTCGCTCATCCACCGCACCGACGGCCGCTGAGCAGGTTTTAATGGTTGGGGTGATTCCTCAAAACAGCACTCAACAAGAGATGGATGCGAATTTAGCGGAGGTGACGCTGTTGGTCGAGAGTGCTGGGGGAGTGGTGGTGGAGACGATTCATCAGAAGCGATCGCACCCCCATCCCCAAACCGTAGTCGGTGCCGGTAAAGTCAAAGAGATTGCCCTGCGAGCCCAAACATCAGGTGCGACCCTAATTGTGTTTAATCAGGATCTATCGCCTTCTCAAGTCCGCAATTTAGAAACTCAAATTGGCGTTCGTATCGTCGATCGCACCGAAGTCATTTTGGATATCTTTGCCCAACGGGCTCAATCCCAGGCCGGGAAATTACAAGTGGAACTCGCCCAACTGGAGTATATGCTGCCTCGATTGGCGGGTCGAGGACAAGCCATGTCCCGATTAGGGGGTGGGATTGGCACGCGGGGTCCTGGGGAAACCAAGCTGGAGACGGAACGGCGGGCCATTCAACGCCGGATCAATACCCTACAACAGGCGGTCAATCAGTTGCAAGCCCATCGCTCTCGCCTGCGTCAACGTCGCCAGCATCAGCGTGTCCCTTCCGTGGCCGTGGTGGGTTATACCAATGCCGGCAAGTCTACCCTCTTGAATGTGCTGACTAATGCCGAAGCCTATACGGCGGATCAACTGTTTGCTACGTTAGATCCTACTACCCGCCGTCTCAGCATTCCCGATCCTGAAACCCACCAGATGCGTACTTTGGTGTTAACGGATACGGTGGGATTTATCCATAATTTGCCGCCACCGCTGATGGATGCCTTTCGAGCCACTTTGGAAGAGGTGACGGATGCCGATGCCTTACTGCACGTTGTTGATCTGTCCCATCCCGATTGGGAACATCATTTGCGATCGGTGGTGGATCTGCTAGCCACAATGCCGCTCACACCAGGACCAGGATTAATTGCCTTTAACAAAATGGATCAAGTTAGCAGTGAAGCCCTAGCGCTTGCTCAAGATCAATTTCCTCAAGCTGTCTTTATCTCAGCTCAAGAGCGTCTAGGATTGAACACACTCCGACAAAAGCTGTTGGAATTAATTGACTATGCTGTTCTGTCAACGACCTAGTAGAGACTTCCGGCCTGTCCATAAAGACTACGTGATAACCATCACATCTGCCATCATCTGAGATCACTGTGCTATCGCTGTGTTAGCTGGAAACTAACTTCAGTAATTACAGGAGTCAGGGAGCAGACCATGTTGATGCACCACAATCGTTTTCAGGAAGAGCCAGAACAGCCTCAAGTTCAAGCAGAGTGGACCCTCGTCGATGGACAACTCGTTTGTCAGTGGCAACCACTTTTAGCCTCTACAGAAAACATGGATCAGCCCCTTTCCATGCCCAAGCGACAAAAAGCGGCTTAACTCTCGTAGGATTTGAACTATGAGAGATGCCTCGTCTTCGTTTATAGTTCAGTCTAGAATTGGAGTCTGGAAGAGATGATTCAGCTAACTATTCCTGATATGGCTTGTTCGGCATGTGTTGAAAAAATTGAGGCTGCGATCGCAGCCTTAGATACACAAGCCACCATTGAAGCCAATCTGGATACGAAACAAGTCCAAGTATCGTCTCAGTCCTCAGAAGCGGATATTCGACAAGCGATTTCATCAGCAGGCTATACGCCAACCTAGTGTTTTGGAAGACTCAACCCAGCCCTCATCATCACAAAATTGCTAGTGGGAGGGCTATCTATGCAGACCGTCGCCAAGTCACAGATAGATTGTTGGCAGGCATCACCACTGTTTTCTGGAGAATCAGCCCGTTTTGGGCAGCAACATTCACGACATCCTCCAGTTGCCGAATTCCCCATTCAGGATCTCGACTCCTCAAGGATTGATCAAAGGCCAAATTACTAGGAGCAGTGGTTTGACTAGCTTGTATAAACGGCCCATACAGATACAACAGTCCTTGTGGGGGTAAAAGCCGGGCTGCTCCTGCCATTAAGCCCTCTGTTACTCGCCAAGGGGCAATATGGATCATATTGATATTCACAATAGCCACAACGTCAGAACTCGCTAAGCCATATTGAGATAATGCAAGGGTGACGATCTCAGGCCAATTGGGTTGTAACACGTCGACAGGAATGGGCTCATAGAGATTGGCAGGATGAGTATGATTCCGCCAAGCCGCAATACTGTTAAGTTGAGGCTGCGCTTGATCACTGGGTAACCATCCTAGATAGGGAAAATGTTGAGCAAAAAAAGCAGCATGTTCTCCCGTTCCGCTCGCAATTTCCACAACCACTCCTTGCTGAGGCAAACTCTGTTCGAGGACAGCCAAAATGGGCTGACAATTTCGCTGAAAAGCAGGAGCATACTGCCGTTGATCCAGATTGGACATAATTTTGCGCTGTCTTGGGCACTTTGACCCGTTGTGTACGTCTTCAGGTCTACACCAAAGCTGAAACACTATCTGTACATCACCCTAAAGTAAACCCAGCTCTCAAATTGTCACAATTCCACTGAAGTCCCATAATGCTGGCTGCTACGATATTCTAAAAGAAAAGATTTTATTAAGTAATATTATCTCCTCTCTCTTTGTTCACCTTCAAGTCTTGGTTCAATCTACCCATGTCTACCATAAAACACTCCCTTAGACGTTTCGCCAGCATTGCCCTCTGTGCAGGGTCTCTAGCAGTTGGAATCCCTTTGATCAGTGAGGCACAAACCAACCCTGGTTTTAGTTTTGTATGGGGTGATGGTCCTTCCCAAAAGCAACAGTTGGGCTACGTGCTTAGCTATGGAACGCCAAGACATTTGAGCGATCGCTGGCGACTGAAAATTAAACGCCAGAGCGTAGCCATTGATCGGATCAATATTACCTACCCAGACTATTTTGATGGCAAATTCAAAGAAAAGAAAATTGAGCTTCGCCATGCCCCTAAAAGTCGAATTTTCAATCTGAAAAAGGGCAAAGATATCCCTTTAGATTCTGTCACGGTCGATCCAGACAATGGTGTTATTGAAATCATCCCAACTGAAGTCATTCCAGCCGATACGCCCATAGAAGTTGTCGCGTCAAATGTCAGAAATCCCAGGTCCGGTGGCACTTACTTTTTCAATTGTCGGATTTCCTCTCCCGGAGATGTGGGTCTCATGCGCTATGTCGGGACTTGGATTGTTAGCATTTATCGCAATTAATCCAAGAATCCATCTAATCCAAGAATCCATCTAATCCAAGAATTCATCAAAATACGTTAGCCATCCACCCCCTGCCCATTGCTATGTCCATCTTGCGAGGAAAGGGGGAATTGGTTTATCCAAAAATTGTGACGATTCTTTAACTGTCCTTGCCCATCGTCACAGGCATACAATCTCTATATACAGTTAGGAGATACGCAGAAAATTCATTTTATGGTCAAATGAGTTTTCTTACTTAGTATTTAGCGCTTTTTAGTTAAATTCTGGCCTGAGATACTGCTGTGTTACCATCAGCAAACGTTGAGACAATAACATCCCGCGTTTCCTATCCCTTTACTTCATTCATTTATTTCTTTGGCCGGTCAATTGTCCTACCTGCATATTTTGGCAGTATCCAAGTTTCAGGTCTAGAATATTTTCCTCAAGAAGGACCTGTTGTGATTGCGCCGACCCATCGTTCGCGATGGGATGGAATTATGGTTGGTTATGCTTTTGGCCGACCCATTATAGGTCGTGACCCTCGCTTTATGGTCACGGTCAATGAAATGAACGGTTTCCAGGGATGGTTTATCCGTCAATTCGGTGGGTTTCCCATTGATCCAGACCAACCTTCCATTGCAGCACTGCGACACGGCATTGATTTATTACAAGCCAACCAAGTGCTGGTGATTTTTCCTGAAGGGGATGTAATGCGCGATCGCTACGTCAAATATCTCAAACCTGGTTTTGCTCGCCTCGCTATTCAAGCCCAGAAAACACAAAAAGCTGGCCCAGATATCAAAGTTGTGCCCGTCGTACTTGACTACGGATGCTCGGTTCCTAAACAAGGTTGTGGTCTCACCATCAAAATTGGTTTACCCCTCAACATTACTGACTATCAAGGCCCAACCAAAAAAGCAGCAGCAACTCTCAGCGGCGACTTGAAGATTGCTCTGAATGGCTTAATTGGGAATTCTGCTCTCAATTCAGAAATTACAACTTCCGTATCGTCATAATTGACGCAGCTAGATTGATGCAGCTAGGTTAGACAAGAACACCGTTCTGCCTAACCCAGTTAGCCCGCAACTCAGGTAGCAACTGTTGCTTTACTTCTCTTCGCTGCATAATCTGCGTTAAAATCTACTCGCTGCTGTGGATGCTGTAAGAGTAGTAGCAAGGTGGCATTCGTTTGTAGCTCTCGCCTTAATAACCCTTGGAGTTCCCGTTCAATGTAGCTCTTGAGACCATCCCAGTCCACTGAGTGATCAGCCAACTGGCTAAACTGATCCCAACGGTTTCTCAAGGCTAATTCAATTGCACTCTGTACCCACTTCTGCCATTTATCAATTGCAATTGTGGTTACAACTCCTCTTAAATGAACTTCAGGGGCCGTCAATAGTTGACCATCCAGTCCTATCGTTGCTGCCACGGTTACTATTCCATCTTCGGCTAAACGTTGACGTTCTTCAAGGACGTGAGCCTTCAAGATACCCGCTCGATCCATTAACTCAATCCCAGACGGAACCTGACCATCAATCTGAATAGAGTCTGGCGTTAAAGCAACCATATCTCCATTATTAATAATCACCATATTTTCTTCTGGGATTCCCATGCTCTGAGCCGTTTGGGCATGCTTAATCAACATGCGATGCTCGCCATGCACTGGCAAAAAGAATTTTGGCCGAGTTAAATTCAACATGAGTTTTTGATCTTCTTGGCAACCATGACCCGAGACATGAATGCCATGATGCCGACCATAAATAACGTTCGCCCCTTGGATCATCAATTGATCAATCGTGTTGACGACCGCAATTGTGTTGCCTGGAATGGGATTTGCAGAGAATACGACCGTATCACCTTGCCGAATTTGAATCTGACGATGCTCTTTACGAGCAATCCGAGAGAGGGCTGCCATCGCTTCCCCTTGTGACCCTGTGGTTAGGATCAAAATCTTATGATCAGGTAGATTCCGAATTGCTTTTAAGGGTGCAAAGAGGCTATCTGAGCATTTGATGTACCCTAGAGTGCGAGCATGGGCAATCACATTTAACATGGAGCGGCCTACGACTGAAACCGTTCTCCCTTGCTTTTGAGCAATATCCAAAATCATGTTGATCCGATGCACTGATGAGGCAAAGGTCGTGACTAATAAGCGTCCCTTAGCCTGGGAAAATACCCGCTCCAAATTGGGATAGACTGATCGTTCAGACGGTGTAAAGCCTGGGACTTCCGAATTGGTAGAATCACTGACCAGGCACAATACGCCCCGTTCCCCATGTTCAGCCAACCGCTGTAAATCGAAGTTTTCGCCATCCACAGGAGTGTGATCGATTTTGAAATCGCCTGTAAAAATCACCACACCAATAGGCGTATGAATAGCTACGGTGAAACTATCAGCCATGGAGTGAGTGTTACGAATAAACTCCACGAAGAAGTGAGTACCTAAGCGAACAATATCTCTGGGAGCAACCATTTTTAGCTCTGTCTTCCCCGCAACCCCAGCTTCTTCTAGTTTGCGCTGCAATAAAGCCATCGCTAGCCGTGGGCCATGAATCACCGGAATATCGATTTGTTTGAGATGAAATGCAATGCCTCCAATATGGTCTTCATGGCCATGGGTCACAATCATGCCCTTAATTTTGTGGCGATTCTCCCGTAAATAGGTCATGTCTGGCAACACGATATTGACACCATGCATACCATCAGTGGGAAATGCCAGCCCAGCATCTACCAAGATAATTTCATCTTCAAATTCAAAAACACAGGTGTTTTTGCCGATTTCATGGAGGCCACCCAGAGGAATAATTTTGAGGGCTTGTTTAGCATCAGTTTCCGTCATATGTTTCCTTGATATAAAGTCTCTTATGGTGCAGGGGCAGACAGTGGTATGAATTGTCTGCAATCAGTACTATTGGTTTTTGTAGATCTTTCAAGACAAAAGCTGTGCCGATTGCTTAGAGCAGAGCCAGATCTTTTAAGGTGTTTTTTAACAGCTGAGTAACTTGATCAGAAGCATTGGAGAGAGGCAATCTAGTAGAGCCTACTTGCCATCCTTGTAACCGAAGAGCTGCTTTGATCGGAATTGGGTTAGTAGTTGCAAACAATGCCTTACACAGAGGAAGTAACTGGAGGTGAATTTCTGTTGCCACTTGCGGTTGCCCAGATGAAAATGTAGCAACCATTTTTTGGAGTAATTCACCGACTAGATGGCTTGCCACACTCACCACCCCAGCAGCACCGACAGATAAATACGGTAAGGTCAGGGAGTCATCTCCAGAGTAAATGGAAAAATTAGGTGACGTTAAACGTCGGATTTGGCTGACTTGATCAAGGTTGCCACTAGCTTCCTTAATCGCCACAATGTTATCAATTTCTGCCAGACGAGCAACTGTTTCTGCTTCTAAATTTCGTCCTGTTCGGCCAGGAACGTTGTACAACATTAGCGGAAAATCAGGTACAGCTGTGGCTATAGCGCGAAAGTGCTCATATAAACCAGCTTGAGGTGGCTTGTTATAGTATGGCACAACCAGCAATGCACCATCTAACCCTAACTTTGCAGCTTGTTGAGTTGCTTCAATGGCCTCGCGGGTCGAATTAGAGCCCGTTCCCGCCATTACTTTGGCTTTCTTAGTAACCGCTTTATGCACCACTTGAAAGAGCTCATATTCTTCATGCCAAGTTAAGGTAGGAGATTCACCCGTTGTTCCACACACCACGAGAGTATCCGTACCATGTTCTGCCAAATGCACGGCTAAGGCTTCAGCCACTGGGAAGTTCATATCCCCAGTCTTTGTAAAAGGGGTAACCATGGCTGTCAGAATATGTCCGAAGAAGGTCACGCGCTGTCCGCTCCGTCATTAGTCTCAAAGGTTAACTGGTTCATTGGAAAATGGCATACTCCCATTTCATAATTGATTAGGTGGAACAAGCTCTATCGATTCAAACTTGTTTAAAAACTGACTTCCTAATAGGTAATGATAACTGCCGTTTCATCAACACAAAACTAGAGGGTGGTATTGCAAGTCTTTCAATGGATGGAGTACTAATAACAATAAGCAGGTGTTTACCAGGTATTCACAACTCGCATCAGCACCAGTACCGACATGATTATGCCGATGCCATGGTGACAGTAGCAGGTTTCAACAATTGCCGCTCAACTAGTAATTCTGCAATTTGCACAGCATTCAAGGCAGCTCCTTTCCGAATCTGGTCACCGCTCAACCACAGCTCTAAGCCATTGGCATGGGAAATATCCTGACGAATACGGCCAACCAATACTTCATCACGCCCACTCGCATCAATCGGCATGGGGAAATAATTTGCTTGCCAATCTTCCACTAACTTGACACCTGGTGCTTGCTGAAGGATGGATCGAGCTTGGGCGACCTCAAAGGGTTGGGTAAACTCAAGATTGATGGCTTCTGAATGGGCTCTGAGGACTGGCACCCGCACACAGGTAACCGATATTCTCATATCAGGCACGCTAAAAATCTTTCGGGTTTCTTGCACCATTTTCATCTCCTCTGTGCAATACCCTTGAGAATTCAGGTCCGAATTATGTGGAAATAAATTGAACGCCAACGGATAAGGGAAAATTTCTGTGGGTGGGGGATCACCATTCAACACTGCTTGGGCCTGTATCTTTACTTCTTCCATGGCCCGTGCCCCGGCCCCACTGGCAGATTGATAGGTAGACGCAATCATTCGTTGCACGGGTTGGCGCTGATGTAACGGCCACACTACGACATTCATCAAAATGGTTGTGCAATTAGGATTAGCAATAATTCCTTGATGTTGAGTCACTGCATCAGGATTTACCTCAGGCACAATCAAGGGGACCTTGGGGTCCATCCGATATGCACTAGAGTTATCGATTACGACAGCCCCAGCCTTAACTGCTTTGGGAGCCCAGGTCTTAGAGACGCTTCCGCCTGCTGATGCAAGGACTAAGTCTACGTCCTGAAATGCTGTTTCGCTGACCACATCAACTTTTAAGGCTTCTCCCTGAAAAGTGCGGGTTTGTCCAGCCGAGCGAGGGGAGGCTAGCAGTTTTAGGGATGATACTGGAAAATCGCGTTCTTCTAATAAGGCTATAAGCTCTGCGCCGACTGCTCCAGTGGCCCCTAAAATGGCCACTCTATGTGCTTGACCCAAATTTAATTCCTCCAACGTCTGTGATTAAAGGGCTAAATGAAATAACTCGTTCAATGTGTAAGGTAAGAATAATTATCGAAATAAGTTGAAATTAGAGAGTCTTGTATTGAAAAAAATAGCGATTGAGCCACTAGGCTCTAAATAATGTCCTTAAGGCTCTGAGCAGTTGAACGGTTACTGTTGCGTTGCGTCATTTTAGCCGTAACCTACTCCTCCAGTTTAGAGCATCAACCTACGGACTTCGAAATTTATGATGCATTTTGCATCCTCAGGTCAGCCAATTCTAACAGAGTTCTCTCAATATCCTGTGATGGAGACGGAGGACCTTGTCCACCCACAGAGCCTCAAGTTAAGTCTAATAATATCTTGCACTAAAGCGCCTTTTGGGCATGATACTGATTCTAAAAATTCGCTAATCTAGGTTTAGCTGCATCCACAACTTGAATTAGAATAACTCTACTAATCTGTATCGTGAAGGGTTGATTAGTAACTGAGCACTCACATTTTATTTTTGGTCCGCTGGGAGAGGGAATCGATTTGTCTAAAACTAAAGAACTGATTAAGGTACAACAGGAAAAGCTCCCTGGCAGTCAAATCAGTCTGGAAATAGAAATTTCTCCTGAGCAATCGCGTCAAGCTTATGAACAAGTCATTATCAAGTTCATGCGATCTGCCAATATTCCTGGCTTTCGCAAAGGCAAAGTGCCAAGACAAGTCATTCTCCAGCGATTTGGAGCGGATCAGTTAAAAGCGTCTGCTTTGGAAGATCTGGTCCAGAAGAATTTTGAAGCTGCGGTCAAACAAGAAGATATTGAAGCGCTGGGCAACGTTCAGTTTCGCTCTTCATTTGACGAACTAGCCGCTCAATTCGAACCGGGTAAACCGATTGTGTTTACCGTTAGTGTTGATGTTCCCCCTGAAGTCACACTCAAGAAATATCAGGATTTTAAAGTTACAGCTGAGAAAGTAGAGTATGATGCCGCTAAGGTAGATGAAATTTTAGAAGAACACCGATCGTCTAATGCGACCTTAGTGCCCGTGGAGGATCGAGCGGCAGCAGTCGGCGATGTCACCCTTGTCGATTTTGAGAGTCATTTCTTACCAAGTGAGTCAGGCGACGCTGATGCAGAGAGTGAAGAACCAGAAGGGGAGTCTGTTAAGGACTTCCAATTAGAGCTGGTGAAAGGGAAGTTTATTGACGATTTAATTGACGGCATCATTGGCATGCAAATTGGGGAAACCAAAGAAATTGCCGTCACGCTTCCTCAAGAGTATTTTCAAGATGAGTTGGCAGGTCGTTCAGCCGAATTTACAGTCAGTCTCAAGGACATCAAAGCGAAAGAGTTGCCGCCTTTAGACGATGATTTTGCCCAAGATGTGAGCGAGTTCTCCACACTGACAGAATTGCGTCAGTTCTTAGAAGAGCAATATCAGCAAGAAGCGCAAGATAGTACAGATGCCAATGTGGAAGCGGTCCTCTTAGAGGCATTAATTGCAGAGCTAGAAGTTGATCTGCCTGAAAGTATGATTGACGATGAGCTGAATGTCATGGTTCGAGAGACTCTTAGTCGCTTGCAGGCCAATGGTTTAGACATCAATAAGTTGGTGACTAAGGAAATGCTAGGCGAGATGAAAGAGCGGATGCGCTCTGATGCCATACCTCGCTTGAAGCGAACCCTGGCCTTAGCTGAAGTCGCTAAGGCTGAATCGATTGAGGTAGATGCCGATGCCATTGAGAAGCGATGTCAAGAGATCTTACAAGATCTGCAAGGGCAAGACATTGATCGCGATCGCTTAGAAGCGGTGGTTGAAGATGAGTTGTTACACAAGCAAGTTATTGCCTGGTTAACAGAGCACTCAAGCGTAGAACTCGTTGAGCCGAAATCAGATGAAGAGGCTGAAACAGACACTGCTAAGACTGACAAAGATGATTCGCCCTCAGAGGGAACAAAGCCACCTGTAGCAAAATCAGCCAAGGCAGCTACGAAAAAGACATCTACCAAAAAGGAGAAACCAGCCAAAGAGGCTAATGAGGCTGCCAAGGATGTAAAAGATGAACCAGCTGCAAAGAAAGCGGCTAGTACTAAAACTAAGCGCTCAACCTCAAAAACGACCAAGAAAGCTCCCTCTAAGGCGAAAAAATCACCTACAAAGCCGAAAGCAGAAGATCCATCTGATGCTGAATAGTTTGTTACTAGACGGTTCAGCGACTAGAGCAGCTTTTTCCAAGGCAGTTAAGGCATAATAGAATTGGCAAATATCGTGAGTTGGTAGTCATCTTAGGTCACTGCCGCTACACCTAAATATCGCCGACACTAAGCATTGATACGATAAACGTTGAGGTTCATGATCTTGTCTCATTCTTCTGATCACTTCTACTCTGGTCTGTCTGGCGAGTCCAGTCCAACCTATATGCCGCCTCGCAATATTGTACCGATGGTGGTTGAGCAGTCTGGGCGAGGGGAACGGGCTTTTGATATCTATTCTCGGTTGTTACGGGAGCGAATTGTCTTCTTAGGAGGCGGTGGATCTGCAAACGGTGGGGGAATTGATGATGCCGTTGCTGATGCCATTGTCGCTCAACTGCTCTTTTTAGAATCAGAGAATCCCGAGCAGGATATTTACCTTTACATTAATTCACCTGGCGGCTCAATCACAGCAGGGATGGCTATTTACGACACAATCCAGCATATTCGTCCCGATGTTTGTACCATTTGCTTTGGTTTAGCAGCTAGTATGGGTGCGTTCCTTTTATGCGCAGGCACTGCGGGTAAACGAATGGCCTTGCCGAATGCGCGAATCATGATTCACCAGCCTTTAGGGGGTGCCCAAGGCCAAGCCGTGGATATTGAAATTCGGGCAAAAGAAATTTTGTACTTAAAGAACAACCTCAATCACCTGATGGCAGGCCATACGGGTCAGCCTTTTGAGCGCATTGAGGCAGATACAGAGAGAGATTTCTTCATGTCCGCAGAAGAAGCCCAAAAATATGGTTTGATTGATCAAGTCCTCACTAGACAAAATCTTCCCAACCACTCTGAAGTCGTCAGTGAAGTCAACTAAGAGAAAGCCATGTCTAAATATGACTCCCATCTCAAATGTTCCTTTTGTGGTAAGTCTCAAGAGCAGGTTCGTAAACTGATTGCTGGACCGGGGGTCTATATCTGCGACGAATGCGTTGATTTATGCAACGAAATTCTAGACGAAGAGCTGTTTGATACGGCGAGTAGCATGCCAGCCGCTAGTCGGGTACCAGTGACAGAGCGAAAGCGCTCCCAGGCAGCTCCTTTGTCACTCAATCAAATCCCTAAGCCTCGGGATATCAAATCATATTTAGACGAACATGTCATCGGACAAGACGAAGCAAAGAAAGTCTTGTCCGTTGCTGTTTATAACCACTACAAGCGCCTTAGCCTCAGCCAAACATCTGGAGAGTCCATAGCAGAACTGGATGATGCAATTGAATTACAAAAATCCAATATTTTGTTAATTGGCCCCACTGGTTGCGGCAAAACCCTATTGGCTCAGACGTTAGCTCAAATGCTAGATGTGCCGTTTGCGGTAGCAGATGCGACGACTCTGACGGAAGCGGGCTATGTCGGTGAAGATGTTGAAAATATCCTCTTGCGCCTCCTACAGGTAGCTGATTTAGATGTGGAAGAGGCCCAAAGAGGCATTATCTATATTGATGAAATTGATAAGGTTGCCCGTAAGAGCGAAAATCCATCGATTACTCGAGATGTGTCTGGTGAAGGGGTCCAGCAAGCCTTACTGAAAATGCTAGAAGGGACCGTGGCGAATGTGCCCCCTCAAGGAGGACGCAAGCATCCCTATCAAGATTGCATCCAAATCGATACCACCAACATTTTGTTCATCTGTGGTGGCGCGTTTGTGGGGCTCGACAAGATTATTGAGCAGCGTACAGGCAAAAAAGCCATGGGGTTTATTCAAGATGGCGAACCACGGGCGAAAGAGCAGCGCACTGCCGATATGCTAAGGGATTTAGAGGCTGAAGACTTAGTCAAGTTTGGCATGATTCCTGAATTTACAGGTCGGATTCCAGTCATGTCTGTGATTGATGCTCTGGATGAAGATGTTCTATGCCAAATCCTGACTGAACCTCGCAATGCCTTGGTGAAGCAATACCAAAAACTCTTGCGAATGGATCATGTAGAGCTGGAGTTTCAACCCGATGCCATCCGTGCGATCGCACAGGAAGCCTACCGACGCAAAACGGGAGCCCGTGCTCTGCGAGCCATCGTCGAAGAGATTATGTTGGATGTCATGTATGAGCTACCATCCCAATCTCGCAAAGAACTGACGCAATGCTTGATCACCCGCTCTATGGTAGAGCAGCGGTCTACAGCAGAGCTGCTGATGCATCCTTCAGCGATTTCAACCCCAGAATCTGCATAAGTTCGTTTCGTCTTAGCGTTTACAACTCTATGCCCCAGATCCAAATTTGCGGTCATGATCACTACTATGAATGGGTAAGTCAAGCGCCTCGTCAGTTGAGATCAAAGAAGCCAGTCATGGTATTTCTGCATGGCTGGGGAGGGTCCAGTCGTTATTGGCGGCCTGTAGCGCAATCGCTGACCGCTGACTTTGATTGCTTGCTCTATGACCTGCGTGGCTTTGGACAATCCCAAGATCCCATTCGGGCTTCTAGAGCAGTAGAGGCCTATACTATCCAGTCCTATGTTGAGGATTTAGCCACTCTATTGGATGCTTTGGAGATTCCGCAAGTGTTTCTCCAGGCTCATTCCATGGGATCTACGGTTGGTGCCTTGTTTCTCAATCAGTACCCTCAGCGGGTCCAGCAAGCTATTTTGGCCTGTAGCGGCTTGTTTGAGTATGATGAGCAGGAATTCCGCCAGTTTCATCAGGTGGGAGAGTGGGTGGTGCGGTTACGACCTCGTTGGCTAGCCCAAGTGCCCCTGTTGGATCGATTGTTTATGGCTCGCTTCCTGCATCGCCCCATCGCTGCCGACCAACGTCGAGGGTTTGTATCGGACTATGTGAGCGCCGATGCCGTCGCTGCCTTGGGGACCCTATTATCGGCTGTGAGTGAGTCGGTGGCAACGGCCATGGCAGCAGAATTTGCCCAGCTCCAAATCCCTACCCTAATTGTGTCTGGAGACAAAGATCAGATTGTCCCGGCTGACTCGGGGGAAGAGGCTGCAGCCTTAAATCCCAATATTGACTATGTGCGGATGGCCCAAACAGGACATTTCCCCATGCTGGAAGACACCGCTACCTATCTTCAGCATATCCACCACTTTCTGACTCCAGTACCCTGTTGAGATGGTAGAGTGTGCTTCCGATGTCCAGATTCAGATGCTGGGGACCGATCTGGTTCACCGGATTGCCGCTGGGGAGGTCATCGATTCCCTTGGAGCGGTGGTGCGAGAGCTACTGGATAATGCCCTGGATGCCGGAGCCGATCGCATTAGTATTTCCCTGTGGCCCCAAGACTGGCGTGTTCAGGTAGTGGATAATGGTCAAGGTCTCCACCCTACTGATTTAGCTCAGGCTGCCACCCCCCACACCACCAGCAAGCTACAGCGGGAAGAAGATTTGTGGGATATCCATACCCTGGGTTTTCGGGGAGAAGCTCTGCATAGTGTGGCCCAAATGGGGCGCTTAGAGATTTGCAGCCGACTGCTGGGAGCGGCTCAGGGCTGTCGGGTTCAGTACGATCACCAAGGTCATGTGGTGGCGCAAGAGACGGTTGCGATCGCACCCGGCACCGTCGTCACCGTTTCTGAGTTATTCCAGGACTGGCCCACCCGCAAGCAAGCCCTCCCTGATCCGACCCGGCAAATGCGGGGTGTGCAAACGATCATCCATGACCATGCCCTCTGTCACCCCCAGGTCACCTGGCAAGTCCAGCAAAACAATCGCCCGTGGTTTAGTATTGCCCCCGCTAAAGTGGCTCAGGATATCCTGCCCCAGCTCTTGGCAACGCTGCAGCCCGGTGATTTATGTCATCATTGCTTCCCGATTCCCGATCTGCCAGGTGATAACAGCGTAGAAGTGGTGCTGGGCTTACCCGATCGCTGTCACCGTCATCGTCCCGACTGGGTGAAGGTGGCTGTTAATGGTCGCTGTGTAAAAGTCAGCGGGGAAGATGCGGGTCAATCCCATCCTGTGGAGCAGACCATCCTGTCCGCGTTTCGCCAAACCTTGCCTCGGCATCGCCACCCTCTCTGCTTTATTCATCTCCATGCCGACCCCCAGCATGTGGACTGGCATCGGCATCCCGCCAAAACGGAGATTTATCTGCGGCATTTAGACCAGTGGCGGCCCGCCATTACTACCACCATTCAGGAAGCCCTCCAAATTCCCGCTGATGTTAGGGATACGGGCCATACCCAAAAGATTCGCCAATTGATGAAAGTGGCAGAAGCTAAGGGCGTCTACCACCTCCAGCAGCCCTCCTTGTTATCTCCGAAGTCCGACACAACGACGAGTGACTCGGGCTTTAATGTCCTGCAAGCCATTGCTCAACTGCATCGCACCTATATTGTGGCTGAACATCCCACGGGCGTATGGCTGGTGGAACAACATATCGCCCATGAGCGCGTTCTCTACGAACAGCTCGGCCAAGACTGGCAGTTTGTGCCCTTGACCCCACCGCTGATGCTGCGGGATTTAACGGAGCGACAGGTGGAGCAACTGACAGAGATTGGCATCGATATTGCAGAATTTGGCCATCAGCTCTGGGCGATTCGTTCGGCTCCTCAACGCCTGGCAGAACGCCCCGACTGCGAAGCGGCGCTGATTGAACTCAGTCAATGTGAGAGTATTGAAGCAGCCTTAGCGGCAACTGCCTGTCGAAGTGCTATTCGCAATGGCATGGCCCTTAACCTGCTGGAGATGCAAAATTTGTTAGATCAATGGCAGCAAACGCGCCATCCCCGCACCTGCCCCCATGGACGACCGATTTATTTATCGATGGAAGAAGCAGACTTGTCTCGATTTTTCCGTCGGCACTGGGTAATTGGTAAAAGTCATGGAATTTAAGCCTCAATGGTTCAACTTAGCAAACAGGGATTGATTCTGGGATTGGGTCCCCTGGCCTTTGCGATCGCATTCGGTGTCACCTATCTCTCAGACCGCGATGCGCGGCGGGCCTCGGTTACGGGATTAGCTGCCCTCTCAGCAACTTATGCCACTGGATTGATTTCCACTGAGGAGCATCGCCACCATTCAGCCCTTTCGGAAGCACGCTATCCTCAGCTCAACGCATCGCTCGCATCCCCAGCACCCCCTGCAAAATCGGCATCCGGTGAAGTTGCCGTTTTTTGGGATTACGAAAATGTCAAAATTGCGGCCCAAGGGATCCAGGCTCCCCTGGCTGAATCGTTAGTGGACTATTCCCAATCCCAAGGTCATCCTCGACTGAAAATTGTCTACTCCAACTGGCGACGGGAAAAAGAGTCCTTAGTCCAAGCCTTGTATAGTCTTGGTTTTGAGCCGATTCATGTTTCGACGGGCAAAGAAAATGCCGTGGATGTCAAATTAACGGTCGATTGCTTAAATACAGCTTATCAATATCCTGATGTCGAGCATTTTATTATCGTCACGGGTGATCGTGATTTTGTCCCCTTGGTTAACGCCTTAAAAACCCTAGAGAAGCGGGTTACGCTGATTGGGCGGGCCGAAGTCGCTAGTAATCAGCTCTTACTCAGTGCTGATGAATTTATTGATTTAGAAAAACTTGGAACAGGAGACTCTGAAGACGCCACTCCCAGCAAGCGACTGACTCCAACCATTAGCTATGAGGATGCCGTAGCCTGTCTGTTAGCAGCCATTAATTTGGCCCGCGATCAAGGCAAAAGCACCCGCTTCGGAGCCATTGATCGACTGATGCGGGCCAATGTCCAATATACCTATGGGGGTGTGGCTTCAATTACTCGTCCTGATGCACCGCCGTTCACTAACTTTAGTGCTTTTGTTGATGCGGCTGCGACAGCCGGACAGGTGCAAATCAAAACCTTAGCGGGATTTAAAGAACTGTTTTTGCCGGAAGAAGATCCTGAAGCTGAATCCGAGTTTAGTTCCCAAGATTCTGGCCCCCTGACCCGTGAACAATGGCAAATTCTCTTAGATCAGGTGAAAACCGCCTTCCAAGAAGCCCATCTTGACCACAATAGCTATGGTCGATTTATGTCTTTGTTCTTTTATGTCCGCCTAGCCAAAAAAGACGGCCGCTTACCCCATAGCAATGAAAAGCTCAAGCAGTCGCTTAGCCGCCTCGTCGATTTAGGTATTCTCTTGGAGCAAGACAATCGTAGTTTTCGCCTGATCGCCAATTTGGACGAGAAAATCGATGCCTATTTGGATCGGTTAATGATAGTCGAGTCACCTTAAGGCAGCACCAGCGAATCGTCTCCTTATGGATAGGTCATCGAACAGGGCAAGGCGATCCCAAACCCCTGGACATAATCAATTCCCATATCTTGGAGCTGCTTTCGGGTAGATGAATCCCCTACGGATTCAGCAATCGTCTGCAAGCCCATCACATGACCAATATGATTGATGGACTCAACGATGGCCTGGGTTGCCGGATCATGGGCCATATCTTTAATAAAATGGCCATCTATTTTCAGGTAATCGACGGGTAGGGTTTTGAGATAGGCAAAGGAAGATAGGCCACTGCCAAAGTCATCTAGGGCAAACTTACAGCCTAACTGTTTGAGATCTTGGATAAACAGAATGGCCTGATTGAGATTAGAAATAGCAGCTGTTTCTGTAATCTCAAAGCAGATCTGACGAGCTGCATAGGGATACTGTTGGAATTGCTCTTGTAAAAAGCGTAGAAACTGCTCATCTCCGATACTAGCCCCTGATAAATTAATCATATAGCGAGAGGGTTGAGTCGCCCCCGGTTGGGGCATTTGGGGTGGTTTAAAGTGATCTGCTAAAAATTGACGAATGACCCATCGATCAATTTCGGGCATCAGGTTATAGCGTTCAGCCGCAGGAATAAAGGACGCAGCATTGACCACTTGATCCTGCTCATCCACCATCCGCAGCAAAATTTCACAGCATTGCCGTTTGCCTTGATATGCTGGTGTGGTTGGCACAATTGCTTGGCCATAGAGCCGAAAGCGATCTTCTTCTAGGGCCTGCTTGATGCGACGACTCCATCGCTGCGTTCCTCGCTGCTGAACCAGGTCTAAATCATCTAATTGGTAGATATGAATGCGATTGTGTCCTCGGGCTTTAGCCGCATAACAGGCTGCATCTGCGGCACTCAGCAGACTGGTAATATTCTGGCTGTCATAATGAATGGCCACTAGACCAATGCTAACCCCAATACTGAAGGTCTGCTGATTCCAGGTAAATCGAAACGATTGCAGATGCTGGCAAAGCTGTTGAGCAATCACTTGGGCCCGATCCAGGGAGCATTGGTGAAGCAACACACTAAACTCATCCCCCCCTAAGCGGGCAATGGTATCGGTGCTACGAAGCGGCTGTTGCAGAAGCTGGGCTACTTGCCGCAAGAGTTCATCTCCTGCGGCATGTCCACAGGTATCATTGACAATTTTGAATTGATCTAGATCAAGGTAGCAGAGCACATGTTGCTGATGGTCTTGCTGAGCTGTCTTCAGGGCTTGTTGGAGCAGTTTTTCGAACTGATAGCGATTGACGAGTCCCGTGAGAGCATCATGGCTGGCTTGCCAAGACATCTGCTGCGTTAGTTGGCGGGATTGGCTCACATCCCGAAATACCATCACGGCACCCAAGATCTGGCTATTGCGATCGCGAATGGGGGCAGCGGAGTGATCAATGGCACATTCCCTGCCATTTTGCGCAATCAACATCGCCTGTTGATCGGAAATTGCAATTTGCCCCGTCGTGAGCACCGTATCAATCAGCTTAATTTCTGTCTGGCGAGTAGACTCATTCACGACCCTAAAGACCTCATATACCGCACAACCTTGAGCTTCAGCAGAGGACCAACCCGTTAACTGTTCCGCGACGGGATTGAGATGGCGGATACAACCCTGAGCATCCGTCGTAATGACCGCATCACCAATGGATTGCAGCGTCACTTGGGCCAACTCTTTTTCTTGAAAGAGTTCTTGTTCCATATGCTTACGGTCTGTGATATCGTGGGCAATCCAAATCACAGCGGTCTTAGAGAGGGGGGTAATGCTGGCAACAAACCAATTCGAGGACTCAGCCGATGTCAGTTGATATTCAAACGTAACCGTTTCCTGGCTAGCAAAGGCCCGTTGGATATGCCGATGAAAGAGGGGAGATGGCTCATGATCCCGTAATAGGACTGCCGCAGTTTGATTAATCGTCTCCACAATGTCTGGAGAAATTAGGGAGGGCGGTATGGCATTAATTTGTTGGGTCTGGACATCAAAGACAAAGACGATGTCCGTCATGCCATCAAAAATCGCCCGAATCTGAGCCTCACTGGAGCGCACCTTGTCTTCTAGAATTTTGCGCTCTGTAATATCGACGCAGGAGCCAATGTAGCCAATAAATTGTCCATCCGGCAAAAATCGCGGCGTCCCCAGATCCAGGAGCCACCGATATTCTCCATCATGACGTCGCAGTCGATATTCCCGATGAAAGGGTTCACGAACCTCAAAGGCCATTGCATAGGTCTGTAAACAAGACTGTAAATCATCAGGGTGGACCCCCTGCGTCCACCCCCCCTTTAGTTCATGGGCCATCGTTTGCCCTGTAAACTGTAGCCACCTTTGATTAATGAAGGTGTATTGCTGATTGAGGCCAGACATCCATAATAGGACGGGCGCACAATCAGCCATGACCCGAAACCGTTCTTCACTTTCTCGTAATGCCGTCTCTGCGCGGACGCGATCGCTAATATCTCGTTGGATCATGAGGATATAGGGATCCTGGTTCGCTGGAGCAGGGACGATGTTACAAGAACAGTCAACGATTAACGGAGTGCCACCCTTGACCACAAACTCCATCGTCTGCCGATGCTTGCCATGCTCCATTAATTGAGCTAAATACCGATCACAATGCGCTTGAGTTATGGAGCTAAAGAAGTCTTTAATCGAGCGGCCTAGCAATTCTGACGCCCTAAATCCAGATTGGTCAACGGCCACCTGATTGACTCTGCGGATCGTCCCTTGTAGATCAAGCACAAATAAAGCATCGGGGGCAGCATTAAAGAGCGTATGAAAGCGTTGCTCACTGGCTCGCAAGGCAGGGGTTTCCAGTGTGATTTTGGCTTCTAGGTCTTGATTCAGAGGTTGGAGATCTAGCTCAACCGGTTTGCAATCGCTCAGATCTTGCAGGATGACAAGGCAATAATCGGGCTGTCCCGCGATTGTCGTTACCAGTGAGAGCGTTAGTTTGCCCCATCTCCAATGGCCATCGGCATGTTGATAGCGCTGTTCAAACTGTAGGGAAGGCTGTGGCGACTGCAGCAGGCGTTGTACCCAGTCCTGTTCTGGAACGTCAGTATAAACCAGATCACTCAATTGGTGTTGATGAAGCTGTCGATGCGTCCACCCTAGAATTTGGCAGAAGCACGGATTAGCGAGCAAAAATTGTCCTTGCCCATCAATATAGGCAATCCCCATGGCTGCTTGCTCAAACATGACTCGAAAGCAATCTGGATGAGCATCGGACCAACTGAGTGGGCGGTTGGCAGCGGTTGTCAAGGTAGAGGACCTAAATAAGCTGGGATTTTGGTTTACTGGGGGCTGGGTGCTCGGCCGGTCTATCATACGCAGCAATCCTCAGCAAAAATGATGTCTGATAGTAATAGAGTTTTGGTTAATGGCAAATTTTCAGCCATTATGGTGACCCTCTGGTGCTGTAATAGCACTAACATTTCTTTGCAAAAAAAGAAAGACAGAGGCCCAGCAATCCGTCCAGGATGAACGAACAGGAGGACGTCGAAACACAACTATTAGGCATGACAATAGGCAATCGTCACCCCCGTTCCCCCATCAGCTTGTTCCGCAAATTCATACCGTACCACTTGCGGATGTTGGTCCAAGTAGGCTTGTACCCCTTTTCGGAGTTTGCCCGTGCCGTGACCATGAATAATCCAGAGGGGGCCGTGGGTTTTGGTGATCGCATCTTCAATCACGACCTCCGCATCAGTCACTCTAGAGCCGCGCAAATCTAGGGTGTTTGCCGAGGTGCGAATCATAGGTTGAGAATTTTTAGGTGTATTGTCCTTAGGCGCAACGTCTTTTTTAGGTGCAACTTCCATTTTCTGAAGCGGGGCGACCTTTTCCCCCGTTAAAGACTCGACCTCAGAGGGTTTGACGGTCATTTTCATCATCCCAAACTGGACCACCAGTTCTTGGGTGGGGGTTATCTTAATGACGTCTGCCTTCTGACCAATACTGGGAATACGGACCCGATCGCCTACCTGAGGTTGAAAGCCTTTGGGAGGGGGCGGCGTTGGCGATTTTTGCCGCGAGGGTAAGCGCTGATTGGCGATTTTTTCTAGACGCTCGGTAGCGACCTGAGCAGCGGGGGCTGATTTGGGCTGCTGCTGGAGGTCGCGGATCACTTGTGCGATCGCTTGTTTGGCCCGCCGAATTTCTTCTTGAATCGCTTTTTCCTGTTCTTGCCTCAGCTTTTGTTCCTGACGCTTTAGATCGGAGGCTTTTTTCGCCACTTGTTCATGAAGCTGCTCCGTACTTTGCAGCAGCTTGGCGGCAGCCTGAGCTTTAGTTTCCTGCTGACGACGCTCGGTTTCTAAGCCAGCAATCACCTGATTGACATCATCTGTTTCACCCTCCAGTTGAGCTTGGGCTTGGGCGATCACCTGCTCGTTAAGCCCTAACCGCTGGGCGATAATCAAGGCATTGGAACGCCCCGGAATCCCCCACAGCAACCGATAAGTGGGCTGCAATGTTTCATCATCAAATTCCACCGAGGCATTTTCAAATCGGTTATCTGTGTATTTAAGGGCCTTGAGTTCGCCGAAGTGGGTAGTGGCAACCGTCAGCTGAGCCTGATCGGCTAAATATCGGAGCAGGGCAATGGCAAGAGCACTCCCTTCGAGTGGATCAGTACCCGCCCCTACTTCATCCAGCAGTACCAGGGACTGATCACTAAGAGCTGCAATAATCTCTTGAATCCGCCGAATATGACCAGAAAAGGTAGACAAACTTTGTTGCAACGACTGTTCATCACCAATATCAGCCAACACCTGATCAAACCAAGGTAATTCCACAGGTTCTTGGGCGGGAACGAATAACCCCACCTTCGCCATTAAGGTCGCCAATCCCAGAGTTTTCAGGGTAACGGTTTTGCCGCCAGTATTCGGACCCGTAATCGCCACGACGTGGATCTGGGGTTGAATCGTCACATCAATGGCAACCACCTCGGGGCCTTGCTCATGCTGCTGCTGCCAGACTAATAGCGGATGCCGCAAGCGTCGTAACGTCAGTGTTTCCTCTGCACGGTTGACAAAGCGAGGGCGGTTTGCGCCTAACCAATAGCTGTAACGGGCTCGGGCGGTGGCCAGATCCACTGCTGTCACGATCTGAAGGAGCGCTTCTAAGTCTTCATGCACCTCAGCAATTTTTGCAGTGAGGGCTTGGCGAATGGCTTCGGCTTCTGCCTGCTCTTGGCGAGTGAGTTGGCGGAGCCGATTATTTAGCTCTACTGTGGCTTTCGGTTCGATGTAGAGGGTCGCCCCACTGGTGGAGGCATCATGGACAATGCCGGGGACAGCATCTTTTTGGGGGGCTTTGACGGGCACCACAAAGCGATCGCTACGTTGGGTAATCAGGCGTTCCTGCAATGCCGCTCCCTTGCGCTGCAAAATCCGTTGCAAAATGGTTTGGACGTCGCTACGCACCTGCCGCTGACGTTCGCGAATGCCCAGTAACTTATCGCTGGCCCGGTCGGCGACTTCCCCTTGCTCATCGATGCAGTGGCGGATTTCTTGCTCTAATTCGGGATAGGTTCGTAGGTCGGCAACGAGCTGGTTAAGGCTGGCTAATTCGGGATAACGGTTGATGATGCGACGGAGGTTGCGGCTGCCCGCCAGGGTGGTGGCAACTTGCAGCAGTTCTTCACCGCTGAGGATGCCTTGGCGGTGCGATCGCACCAGTGCTGCCCGAACATCATAAATTCCTTCAAAAGTTAGTGCAGTCAGCAGTTGAGTTTCTAGGTCATATACCTCTTGCGTCTGCTGCAGTAAGGTTTCACTGGCCTCAACGGTTTTAGGAATAGACAGATCAACCGCTGCAGCAACCCCTAACTTGGTGGCTGCAAAGGTAGACAGATGCTGGCATAATCGCTCCCACTCCAGCAGTTCTAAGGTTTTCTCAACAATCACAATGTCTTAATTTAACGGATCACTCTCCACTACTGTCATCGTAACAAGCAACCTCTGAGATGAGGGGGTGGGACTGTAGCGAGAGTTGAATTGGCCTATCTTGCGCAAAGGTTCAACGTGAGCAGTTTCTATTTTTAATGCCTACAACCTACCCCGCTTCGATGGCATTTGAAACCACATCAACGTTCCCGTCAAAAGTAGTGTCAATAGTCCTAGCCCGTTGAGGTAGGGATAAACGGTTTCTAGGTTAAAGCGGCCAAACTTCCCTCGGTGCAAATCGAGGAGCCAGAGAAATTGGTCTCCTTGCTGATTCGTGGCCGCCATCTGAAAGAGCATGCCAGTGGTCACCGTTAACAGTAGGGGTACACACATTAACGGTGCAATGGCTCTGTGTAGACGGCGTAAATTGAGTTTTATGGAAGTCATGATTGCACAATCCGTTTAAGGGCTATCAAGCTCAGAGGCATGACCAAAATTGCAGCTAACGACAATTCCCCCAAACCAAACGGCAGTCCCAGCACTGACTCCATCATCTGTTCGGGCTGCATCATCACTGGTGCAGGATCCGTTTTCACAGTCGGGGGAGAGACTTTTGGCTTCTGTTCATAAGTTTTGGACGTGGGCTTTTCTTGATTGATTATTGGCGCTTTCGTCTGTTTTGGTTGCTGTTGATCACGCACAGTATGGCTACCACCGTGCGCCAATACCTGGGGTTGGGCAGATGATTTTTCAAGATCGGAGGAGTAGGGAAAAAACATGGTATTCAGCTTTCAAAAAAAGATTTTGATAGGAGGCCAACATATACCTCCAAGACTGCAACAGAGATCGTTGAATTCCTATTGTCATGTGCATATCAGGAGAGTCATTTGTTGAACCTAACTCCACAGAAATACTGTGAATATCTAACGCTTAGGGCTTATCCACTTGAGGTAACTTTCGTTGTCGTCGCTGAGTACGCGATAACTTTTGAATCAATATGATGGCATCATCCACAAATGTATAGACAATCGGCACCACAATCAGTGTCAATAAAGTTGAAATTACTAGCCCACCTAAAATTACTGTTGCGATTGAAGAATAGGCATCAGAACCAATCTCTGGGAAGAATGCCAACCGCACTACCACAATTAACGTTGTAAACGTCGTCATCACAATCGCCTTAAGTCGAACAGGTCCTGCCTGGGCGATCGCTTCTGCCCGAGGAACGCCTTCTTGTCGCTTTGTAAGAATCAACTCCAGAAGTAAAATCGAGGCGGATAAAGACAAACCAGACAGAATAATAATGCCCAAGATTGAAACTGTGGATAGGGTTTGATTAGCGAGGATCAATCCTCCAAACACGCCCACAAGCTGTAGCGGCACCGATAACATCATCACCAAGGGGTGAATAAAGGAGTTGAACTGAATGACCAAGATGATATAGATCAACACTAGGGAAACGAGGAGACCTTTGAGTAAACGCTCGAACTCAATCATCATGTCTGTCATGTCACCCATGGAGTCGATGCCATAGCCGGGCGGCACCTCTAGTTCCGCGCCAGCACGCATCGCAACGGCCATACTTAAATCCATAGATGCTGGTCCATTGCGCCGATAGTAGCCATTCACATAGACCACCCGTTTACCGTTGATATGCTCAATTAGGGTTGGACCTTGGCGATACTCAAGCTGCACCAGCGTATTCAGCGGAATCTGTTCACCATTCGGAGTTGTCAGGTAGATACTCTCTAAATCAGCAGTCGTCTCCCGATCTGCCTCGTTGTAGCGGATTAAAATGGAGTTCTGGCGCAAATTAGGACGATTATAGGAGCGCTGGGTCAGGCCACCATTAAGGGCAAACCGAGCTTGGGTGGCAATTGCTTCCACATTCAGACCCAATTCTTGGGCACGGCGGCGATCAATATTGAGCATTAACTCCGGTTGAGTCATGGCCGCACTGGTTTGGGCCATCATCAACCCTGGCGTATCTTCGGCAATTCGCAGTACATCGTTGGCAAGATGATGGAGCGTGTCGAGATCCTCACCATAGACTGCTAGCTGAATCGGGGCCGCAGAGGTTGCCATTACATCCACCCCCATTTCCTTGAGCGCCAGCCGCCGAATGCCTGGAATCGTTGCCAGCGAATCATTATGAACTGCATCCATGACTTGCCAAATGTCGCGATCGCGCGCTAGTTTCAAGGTCACAATCAGCGAGGCAGTATAAGCATTGCCCATACTGTACCCAGTGAAATACGTACTGTTGCGGGTTAGCTCGTAGCCCACCTGAGATGAGATCTTTTCCACCTCTGGCTGCTGGAGCAACAGCACTTCAAGTTGAGCAGTACTGGAATCGGTCTTGGCAAAGGAACTGCCTGCCTCCATTTCTAAAGTGACCATAAACTGCCCCGAATCGCCTAGAGGCATCATTTCTTGGGGGACGAGGGGATAGAGGGCGATCGCCAATACCATCGTAGAAGCCAGGACTGCCAACGCAATTTCCCGGTTGCAGAGGGCCAAATGCAGCAGCCAACTATAACCCCGCACGAGTTGCCGAAAACCATAGTTTACCGGAGAGAGTAATTTTTGCAGCCAGGTGCGGCGATTGGTAGAGGGGCGAGCGTGATAGAACACGACCGCTAGCAACGGTACCAGCGTCACTGATACGAGTACTGATGCCACAAAGGCAAAAACCATCGGCCACACCAGGCCCACAAACATCAGCCCTGTCAGTCCTCCCGATAGCATAGTGGGCAGCAACGCTGCCACCATGACACAACTAGCGGCAACACTGGCTAAAAACACCTCTCCTGTGCCTTTAATAGCAGCTTGGAGAGGGCGTAAACCCTGACGCAGTTTTTGTTCAATGGCATCGATCACAATGATGGAATCATCGACCAACTTACCGATGGCCATTGTCATACCAATCAACGTGGAGGAGTTGAGAGACATGTGTAGGGGGCCAAAGGGTAGCGTGGATAACGCCAACGAGGTAGGGATGGAAATCATGATCAGTGCCGTGGCACGGAAATCCTCTAAAAAAATTAAGATTACTCCACCCGCTAAAAGAACACTGATCAGTAACTCCTTAAATGTGCTCTGCAAAATAATATTGACCAAGAAGGAGTTATCGTAAGCTTCTTGAAATTCCAATCCTGGATATTCCTGTTGGATTTTTTCTAGCTCGGCTCGTACCCGCTTAATCACCGCCGGAGAACTCGAATCCGGTTTTTGAATCACATTTACGGCTAGAGCCGCTTGGCCGTTGTAGCGATAACCACTGCGGCGTTCTTCAAAGGTATCTCGAACTGTGGCAACATCCCGCAAGTATACGACTTGACCCTGTTGCTCTAGCAGGGGATAGGCCAGTAATACCTCAGCATTTTGGACTCGCTCGTCGGTACGCACTAGGATTTCGCTATCCCCTTGTGTGAGAATGCCAGAGCCTTGGCTGAGATTGTTGCGGTCAAGGGCATCACGCACTTGGACAATAGATAGACCATAGGCTCCCAATTTTTGCCGATCCACGATCACCTGGAGCTGACGACGATAGCCTCCTAGAATCGAAACCGCTTGTACTTGATCCACCTGGGTGAGCCGATCCACCAAGGTATTATCAGCAAACTCCCGCAATTTCACTGGATCCCACTGGTCTCCCGTCAGTGCCAAAGTCAACACCGGGCGATTTAATGGGTCAATGGGCAATACCCAATAGGAACGGGCATTTAGACCTTGCAGCTCCGTGTCGCCTTCCGCCGCGTTCATCAGACTTTGGACAGACTGGACCGCCTTATCAAGGTTGCCACCCCAGCCAAACTGCACCGTTATCAGGGATAAATTCTGCTGCGACGTTGAGCGAACAAAACGCACATCCTCCAGCACTGACATCCGCTGTTCAAGAGGCTTTGTGATGTAGGCTTCTACCTCCTCTGGTGGGGTGCCAGGGGCTTGAGTAATCACGGCCACTAATGGACTTTCCACATAGGGCATCATTCTCACTGACAGACCCAGCAAGACCAAAAGAGACAGGATTAAGATGCCGATATAGAGCGCGGCGACAATGACCGGATGCTTAATGGACCAGCGGGTGAGAAACTCTTTCATCCAGTTTATTTGACATTAAAGGCTAGGGTTGCAGGTTCAGCATCCTTAGCTTTCACTGAAACCATCCATGGACCTGCCATACCAAAGTTAGTTTTAATTTTGAACTCTTGGGCTTGATCACCGGATTCAACTAGTGCTAGAGATGTCATATCTTCTTGGCCTTCCATCGGCATTGACACTTCGACGGAGACATCATCTGGTGTAAGATTTTCCCTGTCGACGTGAACCACAATTTCGGCATCGCCCATGGGCACTTCACCCGATTCTGGGCTCACCAGATGAATATCCTTAGATGACTTTGCCTGCTCTGTATCTGGCATTTTGCTGTGGTCCATGCCGTCCGTTTTACTATTGGCAGGAGTCTCAGCCTTCTCTGGCAAAGCGTCTGCATGATCCGATGTCTTGGCAGTTTGTTCTCCTGATGGAGAACTACAGGCAAATAACAGCATACTGATCAGGGAGAGGGGCACAAAAATGTTCTTCATGTCTGTCCTCACATAGATGTTGGTCTTGTTTGGGGAATTGCAGTAGATTTATTGACTCTCTATTGAGCCGTGAGCTTGAACTGGGCACGTCCCTTATGCTTTGCATCCTTGACTTGGGCTTTAATCACCCAATCTCCCTTCATTCCAAAGTGGGTCTTCACTCGGAACTGACCAGGTTTTGGTAAGGCTTTGAGGTCTACCATGGTGGTCATAGGAGCCATGTTTTTCATTGGCATAGTGACATCTACCACCAACTGATCGACCGCTAAGGGAGATTGAGACCTGGGATCGAGTACTTGCAGAATCAGCTCGGCAGTCCCCGCCTTCACTGCTTTCGTCTTGGGATTGATCAGCTTAATGGTCGCCGTCCTCTCCGTTGGAGCTGACAAGGAAACAACAGACTCTCCCTTCCCATCGACCATGGCAATTTTCGAGCCGTTTTGCACACGCGAAAAACCTGTGACGATAACAAGATCATTAGGTCTTAAGCCTTGCAGGATTTCTACGCGATCGCCACTTACTACACCTTGCTTTACCATGCGACGCTCAGCAGTTGCGGCTTCACCACTGCCTTGTATTACCCACACCGCTGGTTTTCCCTGAAACTGATGCAAAGCGGTCTGGGGAACTGACAATGTTGCAGGTTTGGTGGCCTTGATAATCTGCATCTCTAGAAACTGTCCTGAGAGCAATTGATCCTCAGGATTGTTAACGACGGCCTCAACAGTGACTGTGCGCGTTTGGGGATCAGTGCTGGGGAAAATACTGGTAATTTCACCTGTAATCGGCTTCATCTTCGTGCCTGGAATCATGGCTTTGACACGGGTCCCTTTACCTATGCCAACTGCATCAGCTTGGGCGACGTTCGCCCGCAACCGCACTCGGCTATAGTCGCCAATTTTGAGCACCCCCATGCCTGGTTGGACCACCACCCCTGGATCAGCCATACGGGACTGAACAATCCCGCTGATAGGTGCAGTAATCGCTGTGTAGCGGGCCATGACAACTGCTGTGTTTGCTTTTGCTTGAGATTGGCTAATCATGGCCTGGTCTCTCCCTAGCTCTGCTGTCATCCGCACTAGCCTCGTTTTAGCCCCAGAGATTGCAGATTCTTTGGCTGAAACCTCCGCTGCAACCGCATCATAATCATTTTGAGCTAAGGCTCCTCCAGCGACCAAGTCCTTGTATCGCTTGGCCTTGAGCTTCATATAATCTAGTTCAGCAACCATACGGTCAATTTCGCGTTGTTGCTCTACTAATTGAACTTTGTTGGCGGCCAGCACTTCCTGCATAACATTCCGCTCGGCCCGAGCCTCTTCTAGTTCTGTCCGCCGCTCTAATGCGTCAAGTTGGGCAATGAGTTGGCCCTGCTGAACGCGATCACCCGGATAGATGGAATAGTCTCTGAGTTGCCCTGCAATGCGAGGATAAACGGTGACTTCTAGGTAGGGATAGACCGTCCCGGTATAGTTAACGGTCTCCTGCAACACGCTGGGACGAATTTTTTCCACCTGCACGGGAACAGCATTATGGTCCCCCTTGACCGCCATCATGTCTTCCATGGACATGTTGCTATGATCCATAGAACCGTCGCCCATGGTGCCATGGTCCATGCCCGCCATTGCTGTTCCACCAAAGTGTTTAACAGCTATCCAAATACCACCTGAAAGCACGATGAAAATACCCAAGGCCAATAGGCTCTGAAAGGGACGAAAACTAGAGCGATGACTCATTTGGGGAGCATCTCCACTGCTCTTAGATTCCTCGGTCTCCTCGACGTTAGCTAATAAGGAATTGAAGCGTTCTGATTCCGTAGGGTTAGATTCAACATTATCGTGATCCATTCGTTTAGCGTCGCTGAGTGTGTAGCACTTGATACATGCTTTCTCAACTGATTATAAATAGCAATTATGAGATCAGAATGAGATAGGAATATTCATCTTTTTTAACAGTGCTGAATTTCTTGAAACCCATAGCAGAAATATATTCTGACTGAAGAAGCTTGACACTTTTGGGGGTGGATGTGGCTATACTAGAGCTAACAGACATCGCAACCGATTCAATCTCGATGTCAATCAAATATTCGACAAATTAAACAATGATAAAAACTCTTTTCCAACAGTCTTGGTTGCGTATCGGAGCTGCAATTCTAGTGACAGGCGGCGTCGGTGTAGGCGTCTATTCTGCGGTTGCTCCCAAACCAATGCATCACCCTGCAATCGCAGAAAACCTTCCCCCTGAAGCATTGAAAATCACGGCCTTTCGTAGCCCCACCTGTGGTTGTTGCGGGGTTTGGATAGAGCATATGAAGGCTCACGGATTCCAGGTTCAAGATAATATCACTGAGGATCTAGAAGGTGTAAAGCGGGAGCATAATGTACCGGATGATTTAGCGTCTTGCCATACTGCGATCGCAAATGGTTACGTAATTGAAGGCCATATTCCCGCTGCTGATGTTAAACGGTTACTAGCTAAGAAGTCTGATGTCGCAGGTATAGCCGTCCCTGGAATGCCCATTGGATCACCGGGGGTGGAGTCAGGGAATATCAAAGAACCCTATTCTGTATTCACATTTGATGAGGCAGGGCAGACTACCGTATTTGCAGAACATTATTCCTAAGGCTACTATCCACCCTGGCTTGGCACAAAGTGCTTGCTGCACGAAGAGATATCATCCTAATCTCATAATCTTGTGCCCTAATTGAGATTAAGAGGGCTGCTAGGACAGCCCCAACATTAGGAGGGGAAAGGGATGCGACGTAGGCAATTTCTAGCCTTGTGCAGCAGTAGTGCGGGTTCTGTACTGCTTTCAAGATGCGGTCGTGGTCAAACCCAAACAGCCCCTAAGCCTCAGGTCAAGCGTCCAAAGCTACACACAAGCCGTAATGGGGTGTTGGAGCTTGACCTGAGGCCAGCTTTCGGAGACTTGACTTAGGTGGCGAAACCATGAATTTACTGGCCTATAACGGTCAAATTCCGGGTCCACGACTGGAAGCAAAACCAGGTGATACCGTGCGGATCCGGTTTCAAAATAACCTGCCAGACCCGACTAACCTGCATTACCATGGCCTGCATATTCCGCCCACAGGCAATGCAGACAACGTTTTTCTCAGGGTTGGCAGTGGGGAACAGGTCACCTACGAGTTCTCAATTCCTCAGACTCATTCCGGGGGATTAGCCTACTACCATCCCCATTTACATGGCTATGTCGCGGACCAAATTCTAGGAGGGTTAGGCGGTATTTTCATCGTCCGAGGTCCACTAGATGAGATACTTGAAATTCAGGCAGCAGAAGAGATTTTTCTGTTTCTAAAAGACTTTGTGGTTGAACAACATCGCCCCATGATGGGTCGCATGGCGGGTCGGGAGGGGGATCTTGTGACGGTCAATGGTCAGGTCAATCCTTCATTTTCAATTCCCGCAGGTGGGTTGGCGCGGCTGAGGTTGGTCAATGCGTCCAATGCCCGATTTTATCGTTTAGCGCTGGAAAAGCATCCGTTTTATCTGATTGCGACCGATGGTCATCCCTTATCAGTTCCTGTTGAGATGTCGGAACTCCTTTTATCGCCGGGTGAACGAGCTGAAGTCCTTGTGCGTGGAGAGCAGGAACCAGACGAATATCGATTATTGGATCTACCCTACAGTCGGGGAGAGATGGGGATGATGGGTAGCATGATGGGGCGTCGCCGCAGAAGACCTGGCATGATGCACCAAAGCGATCAAGGTTCCCCTCAGACCTTGGCAACATTGTCCTACTCAGGCCAGGTTGAACTGCAATCTTTACCCCAAAAACTGCTGCCTGTCGATGCCCTGACAGCCCCAACGACTGAACGCAAATTCGCCCTCAATCATGGCATGGTACCGGGACAGGGAATGGTGTTTTTAATCAATGGCAAGTCTTTTGATCCGCAGCGCATTGATACGGAAGTGTCACTGGACACTATAGAAGATTGGGAGATTTCAAATACTGGGGTGATGGATCATCCCTTTCATTTGCATACGAATCCGTTTCAAGTTGTGGCCCGAAATGGTCAGCCTACGACCTATCAAGCCTGGAAAGATACGGTGCTAGTCCCGACAGGAGAGACAGTTCGGATTCGGATTCCGTTCAGGGACTATCCCGGCAAAACGGTTTACCACTGTCACATTCTCGACCATGAAGAGCTGGGAATGATGGGGATGATTGAGATGCAGGTTTAGCTATACAGCTTAATCCTCTTCCCTGAACTCATTGAAGCTGGCTTGTTGCGCTGCCTCACTATCTATTGAAATGCTAGGCATCTTAGAAGATTCATGTAAAAACTTGGCGCTTTAGTACACATGAACTAAAATAGGATATTGCCATCAGTCCAAAAAGATATATACTGTCGCAATGTCAAGCAGCAAAACTGGTATTGAATGGACTGACAAGACTTGGAACCCAACCACTGGTTGTAGTAGGGTGAGTCCTGGCTGTCGGTACTGCTATGCAGAAGCTCTCACAAAACGGTTTCCGAAGAGTTTCCCACAAGGCTTCAATTTGACACTTCATCCTGATCGGTTGGAGCAACCGAAAAAATGGCGCTCTCCTAGCCGAGTGTTTGTGAACTCGATGAGCGACCTTTTCCATCAAGATGTGCCATTGGAATACCTGCGAAAAGTTTTTGCTGTGATGCGTGAAACTCCGTGGCATATTTATCAAATTCTGACTAAGCGTGATCAAAATCTAGCAAGGCTTGCACCTCAACTTGAGTGGGGTGACAACATTTGGGCGGGTGTATCTGTAGAGAGTCAACAATACACTTCTAGAATTGATACACTCAGACAAGTACCAGCAAAAATCAGATTCCTGTCATGTGAGCCTTTGTTGGGAGAACTGACTCTGAATCTTGAAGGCATTGATTGGGTAATTGTTGGTGGTGAGTCTGGACATCATCATCGTCCGATAAGTCCAAAATGGGTCAGAGAGATTTACTACCAAACGCGGGAGGCTGAAGCTGCGTTTTTCTTTAAGCAATGGGGAGGTTACCATTCAAAGACTGGTGGCAGAGTGTTTGATGGCCAGATCTGGGATGAGATGCCATCAGCCTGGTACGAGCATGTACATAGATGGGAAAAACGAAAAATTGTTTCTAGGCGTCAAAAAACAGGTACTCCAGAACGCAAGTACTCAGCCTCTGTGAGCTAAAGAGAGTCAAACCATGAGTCGGCGAGGTAACGAAGGAGAAGATATCATCGGAAGCTGGTCTGAAGAGAAGTTAGATCTGCTAGCGAAATATCTCAAAGCCTATTCCGTTATCATGAATGCGCAAAAAAAAGTTGGCTGAGAGCATACTACTACATTGATGCCTTTGCTGGTTCTGTTAGACCTAGGGCAAAACAAGATGAACAGCGTTACATTGATGGCTCACCCTTGAGAGCGCTGCAAACAGAACCACAATTTGACGGATACTGGTTTATTGATGTCTCTTCTCGACGTGTAGAACGTGTACAAGAGCTTCGCGAAGAGTTTCCAGGCTGTGTAATTGACGTTCACCTCGGTGATTGCAATGAAATCTTGTGTCAAATAGTAGTTCCAAAACTGCCTTATTTCTCTAAACAACGGGCATTTGTCTTCCTAGACCCCTATGGTTTACAGGTAGACTGGGAAACGGTGCGAGAACTAGCTGACACTAAAACTTGTGATATTTTCGTCAATTTTTCGGTCATGGGTGTTACTCGTCTTCTACCCAGAAATCAGACTCCAATGCCAGAAGTGATAGAACAATTAAATAAAGTGATGGGGAGTACAGATTGGATTACGCAGATATATCGTGAGCATTCAGAAATACAACTGGATCTGTTTGGCAATCCAACAGAAACTGGCCTAAGCCGTGAGACAATACCAGCAGAATGGTTGGCGAGTCTTTATACAGAGCAACTAAAATCGCTTTTTCCTCACGTAAGTAGACCTGTTTTAATGAGGAACTCCACTAATTCGGCACTATACGCTTTGTGTTTAGCAAGCCACAATCAGGCAGCTACTAAGATTACGAATGACATTTTCAAGAAATACGAAAGATTAAGAAATTCACAGAGATAACAGGGAAAATCAATCCAATGTTATTGATATCCCTCTCCAGCTTCTATCTCAAAATAATACTACCGTTTGCTAGCTTGGCACTGCAGATCAGGTGACAGCTTGTTATACAGCTTCCAAAAAGTCCTTGTCGCACGATGCTTCAAGATCTATTGTCTCTCCTGCTTCGTCTTCGGCAATCACGTCAGCAATAAGCTGATCGAACTTTCCTGCTTCTGCATCAGCACGCAGCCGCTGTTCAAAATCATCATCGCCTTGTTCTAGCCAACCTAAAAGCGCCTCCAGTTTTTCCTGAGGCTGTTGCTGCAGTAAGTGACTAATGGTTTGTAGCGTCTCTTGCCGAGTCATGACCGAATCCTAGCACAGTGGGCATTTTCTCCGCTGTTTGAGGAAGATGAACAGTAAAAGTACTGCCCTGACCCAGTTGACTTCGAAGCTGGATCTTGCCTTGATGAGCCTTAGCGATCGCACTCGCAATCGCTAGTCCTAACCCTGAACCGCCCGTTTGTCGGTTGCGATCGCAATCCACCCGATAAAACCGATCAAAGATCTTGGCTTGATACTCTGGTGCAATCCCTACCCCCGTATCTCGCACCTGAATCACTGCCTGTTGGTCCTGCTGACTTAACGCAAGAGTGACTTTACCTACTTCAGGGGTGTACTGAATCGCATTGATCACGAGGTTAAACACGAGTCGATAAAGCTGTGCTTCATCCCCGCTGACCCATAAGGGCTGATCAATTTGAACATCGGTTTGGAGCTGGATCTTTTTGTTTAAGGCCAGAGCCGCTAACTCTTCGGCAATGTCGCTCACTAAATCCTGAAGGCAGCAAGAATCATTCTGCTTCAGTGGTTTTTGGCGGTCCAATCGGGTCAACAACAGCAAGTCCTGAATCAGTTGGGACAAACGTTGATGCTGGCGATCCAGCGTTTGGAGCGTTGCTCGGGCCTCGGTTGCCGATAGTTGAGGTATGTCCAAGACGGATTCCACTGTAGCTTGGGCTGCAGCGATGGGAGTGCGTAACTCGTGGGCTGCATCTGCCGTGAACTGCTGCATCTGCTGGTAGGACTGACGAATCGGTTGCATCGCTCGTCCAGCAAGCCACCAGCCTGCAACACCGATAAAAAACAGAGCTAAGGGCAAGCCAGCAAATAGAACCAATCTGACTGAGGAGAGATACTGATCAGAATGCTTGAGAGAACTACCGACTTGCAGATATCCCCAAGGAGGCGCATCAGGATTTTGCAAAGGAATGGTAATTTGGCGGTAGCGAATATTGTCTTCGTCCTGAAGATACTGCCATGCCGTCGTAGACGAAGAGGATGCTAGACCATTGGGTCTCAGCCCAGCCAGAGCAATCAGGTTTCGGGAGGTATCTAAAAGCCGAATGTAATAGCTGCCCTGGAACATCTCTCCTGGTGCATGATTAGCATCTCTAGCAGATGTTATGCAGGGTTCTGAGCTGATGCAAGAATTTGGTAAATACCGCTGGGCACTGGTAGGGAGTTCACCAGGTTGCTTGAGCATAGGCTCTATATTGTCGTGTAACCGACCTGCGATCGCTTGCAATTCTCGATCCGCAGCCGTTCGATGGGCATGATCAATCGCTTCATAGACACCAAAGCCA
>JANQPU010000273.1 GCA_028285315.1 Acaryochloris sp. IP29b_bin.176 | reverse complement strand
TGACCAACCAATAAAGACGAACCGATCACGCTTGAGCCAGTCGTCGAGGACGTCAAACCATCCTCGCTCCTGGGCGCGTCCGACTGCTATGGTCATGGATAGATCTCCAGTTTATTTATAAATCGCAAAATGATTGCAGGATATATAACAGATGGTCCTGAATCGGTGTAGATGTATTTAACCATAAAGTAAAGTCAACAAAAATTCACGATACTTTATGATTTCTTCTACATGTTCTAATTATAGGGATGAAGTCCATCTTGGTGCAGCTACGGCTGGAAAGTATTGCAAAATCTAGGGTTAGCCCCTCAGCACGCGGAAACGAGCAAGGGCAGTCGGTGCTTGAATTCTGAGAAAGCTTAAGATTGATCGGTCGCAGCAGTCATGAAACTTTGTGGACGGTCTAGAAGATCAGTCACCGCGTTCACTACGATTTGGGCGTTACCCGCTAGAAACACTGAATCTAAGGTATCCGGCGTATCTGTGCGCCGATGATAATGAGGATTCCGTAGATGAGCAGTGTCGGTCAGCATCACAGCGCCAATCCCTTCGAACCAGAATGGAGTATGGTCACTACGAAGAACAACGGGAGTTAACAACCCCTTGAACGGAATGGGCACTGAGACTAAAGGGGGTAAGCTCGGTTGATGGTTTTCGCTAAAGGCATTGAGTAGGGGTAAATGTTCTGTATCTCCTGCGATCGCAAGGAAGTCCCCCCGATCACTGGGTAGCTCCACCTTAAATTCCACTGGTATCTGCTGACAGCCGGGCGTGGAACAGGTATAGCCGAGCATCTCTAAGATCACTACACCGTCTAAGTTTTTGAGGTTTTCTGGGCGCTGGGCATAGGCATAGCTGCCCACCAGGCCCGCTTCTTCTTGATCAAACAAAACAATCCGGAGGGGACGTAGTGTTTTGCGATCGCCCAGTAGTCTCGCCACTTCCAAGGCTACAACTACCCCAGTGGCATTATCATCCGCCCCCGGAGAACCCCGTACCGAATCATAATGAGCACCTACGAGCAACACGCCAGCATTGGGGTCGGTGCCGGGACGCTCAGCGACGACATTCACCCCTGTATCAAAGGGTTGTTCATTCACCGTCCACCCTGCTGCCGTTAGAGTTTGGGTAATAAACGCTCTCGTTTTTTGGAGATCAGCAGGAGTATAGCGCTCAAAATTGAGGGCTTTTAGATCTGCCATTAACCGCTCACCCTTGACGATGGGTGGGAGGGCCGAAGTTGTGGGAGGCAAAGAAGGCATCGGTGAAGCAACGGGAGCAGATTCAGGCGTTGGGGAGGGCGCAACGGATGGTTGAGCGATGGGTCGAGGAGGCTGACAGGCTGTGAAGAGAATTAACAAGCATGCGATTGCACCTAAAGCCCAAATTTTCCAACCTTTGATCATTTTGAATCACACCAGCCCTTCTGCAACTGCTCTTTAAGTATGAGTTAGCCCTGCAAACCCTCGACGGATGAGGGGCTTATCCCGTTCCGTTTCCATTAGTCTGGTAATGGCCCATTGGCAGATTGTTGAGAAGGAGCAACTTTGGCAGGATTATTGGCAATCACCGTTTGACCGAACTCAGCCTGACTCCCCCAGGGCTGTAGAGACGAAGGGAGTTGCCACTGGCCCCAGTCAAACCCATCTTTAATCGCCCAGGATAAATCAACCTGCTTGGGTACATCCAGGGAATGACTGCAGGTGAGGTCTGCTTCATAGGCGGCCAAGATTTGAACATCCTGCTCCATTTCTGGAGATTGCAAATAGAGAACTGCACAACGATACCGCTGATGCCAGCCTGCGATCGCATTCTCCAACTTATCCGCAGCAGTTCGACAAACAATTGCCGCAGTTCCCCACCACCAGGCGGCAACCAACCATTGTTCCGGGCCACCGTCTTCATTCTGGAAGGCATGAATACTATTCACCAAGGTGGAAATATGGGGGCAGGCTTCAATAGCTGAAGCCTCACATTTCCAGATCGGGGCCGGGGGTTCGCTTTCTGGGCGCTGTTCTCGCCACACTTGAAGTAAGAAAGCCAGCGGATCGGAACCTTGAGCATAGGCGGGCCAATTTTTGTGCAGCAGCCCCTCTGGATAATGCTGTTTGAGCGCTAATAAGGGAGATATATGCTCAAGACTCAAAAGCGGGGCCAAAAGCTGAAGGGGTTGAGGCAAAGCATCCACGGGCATTATCCTTTCGGTATGGGCTGATGAGGGAATGTCCCTATCAGTAGTATCCCTGCTCGCCTGGTCCCCAATCAACTAGCGCTGCCACCAAGCCTGTTTCAAATTGGGATAGCGCTCAACTGCCTGTCGCCATATTTGATCCATTACATCTGAAGGAGGTTGAGCAGCGTCAACCTCCAGAATAGGTTCTTCTGGGCCAATCGCTTCAAAGTCGGCGAGCTGACTGACTAGGAGGTCAGCCTGCATGTAGTGATTCTCACGCTGGGTCAAACGCCGACGCAGATCGGATTCTGGCAGTTTTAACCACATAAGCTGTACGGGACCTAAATCCATCAATCGCTGACGATGTGCTTGCTTGAGGGCTGAACAAGTGATCACCGTTTCGCGCTTGAGATCGATAGCTCGGTGGATATCATCTGCGATCGCATCCAACCATTGCTGACGATCAGCGTCAGTCAGCGGCGTTTGAGCTGCCATCTTTTGAAGATTGGCAGCAGAATGACGGCGATCGCCTTCTAAAAAATCACACTCTAAACGAGCAGCCAGTAAACGACCTGCGGTAGTTTTTCCCGATCCAGCAACTCCCATCATCACCCACACAAGAGGAATATCTTCTCTAGCCATGGTCAATTTCAGCCTTCACTGCTAATTGGATCATGCACGAGGTCTAAGGGAGGAGACTGTTTCTGCCATTGAGTGTAGTGTGTTAGTTGATTGAACCGAGCAAGAGAAATTAAAGTACTGCAGAACTTTTATCTCTAACCCGATCATAGAATTCTTCCATGATTGCGAGGAAGGACTGATCCTTCGGCCAAAAGGCTGGGAAATCTCCTTGGGTCTTAACCAAAATGCCAGAAACACCCATCGAAGGAGGGGCATTAATGGCTTGAGGGAGCCGCTTTTCCCCTTGCCAGAAATCTTTGAGTTGTTCGATCTCTAGTGCGAGTGTGGTAATGGGTTGGGTGTAGTAAGTGGTGTCTGGTTCAGGCTCTGTTTGTTGGGCGGTCAGTTCAGCCGACAAGGCTTGGCCGAGAGGAGATTTGGCTAACTCTTTTTGCAAATCATCCCGAGAGAGACCCCGCAGTTCAAACAACAAAAATGGGTCTTGGTCTAGTTCAGCAGCCAATAGGTAATAGACGCCTGCAATATGCTTGCAGGGATTACTCCAGTCAGGACAAGAACAGTTAGTCGTGAAATTAGAATTGCTGCGGGGCAGCAGGTTTAAATCGAGCTTGGCAAAGGCATCTTCGATGCTATCGGGCATCTCGTTTAGCATCAGCCGCGAAATCAGACTGGCTTTGGATGCAATAAATGCGATCGCAGCTGCCCAATTGGCTTTACTAATCGGCTCAAACTCAATACTAGTGTTATACAAAGGCTCTTTATACACCCCAAAATAAGGGTTTACCGAGCCGCGAACTTGGGCTTTCACTAACCCATCTTGCAAGGTAAAGCTTTTGACTTTATTGCCCCGAGCATAGGACCGCCCCCGACCCAATCGCCTCGGATCAGTAATTTGCTCAATTGCATGGAGGAACCGTTGTCCCCACCAGGTTCGACTGAAGTTAGCCATGGGTGATTACTCCTCTAAATACGTCCTGGGCTGTTAATTCTAGGGTAGGAAATAATTCATCACTGAGAACACGGTTGCCTCGATAGGTAATGGGTAATTGTTCAGGCATAAACACAGTAATGGTTTTGGCCCTGGGGTCTACAATCCAGACTCTAGATACACCTGCACTTAAATAATCTGTTGCCTTTTCCGCCATTCCCCCGAAGGATTGATCCGGTGAGATTACCTCGATTGCCAGTTCTGGCGGGACGGGGCAGGGGACATCTTCATCCCCCATATTAGAGAGACGTTCATTGGAAATATAGAGTAAGTCAGGGACGGGAACCCAAGGATTACCTTCTCGGGATAGGACAACAGCCCATTCAACCCCAGTCTCTCCTCTAGAAAGAGCCCAATTTTCTAGAATTCTGATTAAGGCTAGACAAGTTCTAGAATGAAAACGTTGTGGGGACGCTTTAGGGATAGCTTCTCCATCGATGAGTTCAAAGGCCGTTTCACCATCAGGGAGTGCGAGAAACTCATCTAGGGTAAGTTTTCGAGTTGCAGCCTGAGTCATGATTTGCCTACTCTTGTGAAATCAAGGTCCGTTAGGGCTGGGAGCTAGCTAGTTCTAATGTAGTCTGCATCTACTGATTTGTAGATTAGAAATTTAGTCCCCTCATGGTTCTATGACTATTGCTAATTTTCGGAAGGCTCAAGAAAGACTTTAGGGATCCAACTACCGTGGAACCCGTGGGGAATATGATGCTGAAGGTGTAATTTTGCAATCACGTTATTCAGATCTTGGGCATCTAAAATGGTCAAGTAGGAACGATGCGTGGCTGCATCAAACACGAGTGAGATTAACCATCCATCATCTTCTTGGGTGCTGTTAAGGTGAGGGACAAAAATAGGCTCACCTGGAAATGCCCTCGGGGCCATACTCCAGATCTGCTGCTCGCCTGATTCCTTATCGAGTTTCAGAATGGCTTGCAGGGGACCATTTTCTGTTGAACTATCACAGACACTCATGTACACATAACGATGCTCTTTCCCTACCCAACGGGGATGCACGGAGGGAAATTCACAGCCTCTTTCAACCACTTTTCGGCGGACTACCGTTTTAGACGATAAGTTGACCTCAAATTCCCATAACTCTCCGATGGGGAAAGACTCAAAGTCGCTTTGTTCAAAATCTAGCTCTTCTTGCTGCTTCTGAGGGAAGAAATCACTACAAATAGATTCAAAGTAGAGTTTTCCATCTTTTTCCCAGGCATTACCATGGTGAAACCCAAAGAATGAATCTGTTTCTAATATCTCTAGATCATGATTTCCATGACGGGAAATAAGGATGATTTTCGTCGGTTGCTCTGGGTTGAAGTCAAAACATTGTTCAATGGTTTTGAATCCCAGCAGGAAAGGTAATCCTTTTACCTGAAAGGGATGCTGCACAAAGATGTAGTAATTTTCTGTTACTAACATGTCGTGTAAAAATGCAAACCCTGACAAAGGATGAGAGGACTGTTTTAATGTGTTGCCCTGCTCATCGAGTTCAAAGATGGTTAAGCTTTGGGATGCAATCCCTTTAACGCCAAAATTAACAAAACGGCCATCAATGATTCTAGGGTGAGCCGAAAAAGGCTGATCGGCTGCGAGAAGGTCATTCAGAGTGTCTGGACCAACGGTTTCTAAGGTCTCAGGAACAAGCTGATGGGGATGACCGCCTTCCCACATCGCCCATAATTTATCGCCCCAATAAATCACGCTGGTGTTTGCCGCATTTTTGAAATTGGTGTCAAAGATATTCGCCAGCCAACCTCCCGCTTTTTGGGTACCAAACCCTCGGTATAGGATCTTCCCCGCGCCTTGTTCTTTGAGAAAGCCTTCTGTGCGAACGTAGCGATTTTGAAAGTGGGCACGACCTTGCTCGTGATGGCACAGATCATGCCGTCCCCATCGAAGGGATGACCGATCTTTTGACCGTTGACTTCTAAACTTCCAGCTCCGTTTCGAAATAAAGTGCCTTGGAGTTCTGGGGGAATAGTGCCTTCTATCTCATCAATCCAGTAACTATATTCATGAAGCTGAGATTCGTAGCCTTTTGCCCAGTCTTTGACTAGAGAAGCGTTTTCGCCTAATTGTTCTGATGCAGTAGCTGTCATACCAATTTTATTAAGATTTGTAATAATCTTAGCGCGAAACAAACTATGCCAAAATTGCAGCGATGTTGAAGTAGCGTTCTAGCGACTGTAAGTTTGGTCAAACACTTTTTAAGCGAGAGTCAGCTCTACCGAGTTCTTTTATCTACGTGAAGCATCAACTGTCTTTCTAAGATTGCCGCCAATTTTCAAACTGTAGATCAGCTACCCGTTCAAATTCTCGCCTGTTAACTGTGATCATAATTGGGATTAAACCATTTGCAGAGTACTCGGTTCAGGGATATGTTGATCCTCCATTTGCCAGGCCTCTAGATACATATCAATCACCTCTTCTCCCTTGCGAATTGCTTCTTCACGAGTCGCACCATGAGTGCAAGGCATAACGACGAGATCAGCGAATTCAGGGATTGTGACTAGATAAAGATGATCTTCTTTAGACCATTGAACAATCATGCTGTATTGGCTCATTAATTTTCGTCCTTTCTCAACTCTTTCAACTCAATCAGTAATTTGGCTAGCTGTTTTTCCAGATATCTGGGGACATCATCTCCATCCTTACCTGATAAGGGTCAGTGTTTTATTGAGCAGAGGATGCTTCCACCGCTCGTGGCTACCTTTACCCCGTTTAGGTAAATAGACGAATCCTGTGCGTACAAGTTGAGCCTTTAGTTCCCGAATCTTTCTCGGCATGAACTGGCCTACTTACACCTTAATGGGGTTGAAATACATAAGTTGTGACAGCCATATCTCTTCTATTTTGTTATTCCAAGATAGCGCTCTTGTTCAGGGAGATGAGTTTTTTAAAGGATTCATTATCGAGTTCTGTTAACCAAGACTCATCCGAACCTACGATCGCACCGGCCAGTTTCTTCTTATCCTCAATCATTTCGTCGATTCGCTCCTCTAGGGTGCCGATGGCGACGAACTTATGGACAAATACATTCTTTTGCTGGCCAATCCGAAAGGCGCGGTCTGTGGCTTGATCTTCCACTGCCGGATTCCACCAGCGATCGAAGTGGAAGACGTGATTGGCTTTGGTGAGGGTGATGCCGACGCCACCTGCCTTGAGAGACAGAATAAACACAGCCGGTTCAGTCTCAGGATCTTGAAACTCGCTAATCATCCGTTCCCGCTTATTGCGGTTGGTGCCGCCGTGGATGTAATAAGTGGTGTAGTGATGGGTTTGGCGCAGATACTTTTCCAGGGCATTGCCGAGTTCGGTGAACTGAGTAAATACCAGTAAACTTTCTCCCTCTTCCATCACCTCAGTGATCATTTCCGTTAGACGGCTGAGTTTATGGGAACGCTCGGGGGTGAAGTCGCTTTCATCTTGGAGGAACTGGCGGGGATGGTTGCAAATTTGCTTGAGCTTGAGCAGCGTCGAGAGAATCATGCCCTTACGCTGAATGCCGTCCACCTCATCAATATCTTCGGAAATCTCCTTGACGACGGCTTCGTAGAGAGAAGCTTGCTCTTTGGTGAGATTGCAGTAGAGTTTTTGCTCAACCTTATCTGGCAGATCTTTGATAATCGACTTGTCCGTTTTGACCCGTCGTAGGATAAAGGGCTCGACCAGTTTTTTGAGCGTGGTTGACTGCATACGGTCATTGTCTTTTTGGATCGGCAGTTCAAAGTTCTTGCGGAACTGAGTTTGCTTGCCTAGATACCCTGGATTGAGGAAGTTGAAGATCGACCATAAATCCAGCAGTCGATTTTCGACGGGGGTTCCGGTTAGGGCCAGCCGATGGGTGGCCGAGAGCTTGAGGATGGCTTTGGTTTGAGCCGCTTTTGGATTTTTAATATTTTGAGCTTCGTCTAAGACAATCCGATGCCAGGGAACAGCATCGAATAGCTTGCTGTCCTTGCGAGCCAGGGTAAAGGAGGTAATGACTATATCATTTTGGTCTGCCATCGCCTTAAAGTCTTTGGCGGCTTTTGCCCGTTCATTGCCATGGTGAACAATCGATTGTAGATGAGGGGCAAATTTCTGGATTTCTCGCCGCCAGTTACCTACGACTGAAGTTGGGGCAATCAGCAAGGTGGGCGGAATTGCTTTATCGGCTTGTTCCCGTTCCTGGGCTAAGCGGGCAATCACCTGCACGGTTTTGCCTAAGCCCATATCATCAGCCAAGCAACCATTCAGACCCAATTGCTCTAGATACTGCAGCCAGGAGACGCCTCGCTTTTGGTATTCCCGTAGGGTGCCGTTAAGAGTTTCAGGATCTGCGATCGCATCCAGCTTACTCTTATCCTGCAACTGCTTTAGCATCTGGGCAAGGGTCTGATCACGGTCAAAATCAACTTCAACATCCTCTCCCCCTTCTGCCGTCATTCGCATAAAGTCTAGGAGCGTCATATCTGGGTTTTCAGCTTGCTGTGTCTTCCAGAACTCCAGCATTTGCTGCATTTTGTCCTGGTCTAGATGCATCCACTGGCCCCGAAACTGGACCAGGGAGGATTTAGCCTTGACCAAGTCCAACCATTCCTGCTCGGAAATCTTTTGGTCCCCAATGGCTAGATCGTATTTATATTGAACCAGCCGTTCTTGAGAGAAGTAGCTTTTGGACTTATCGTTGGCACTGGAGATGGATTTGCCCTTGGCCCGCAGCCTGATTTTGGCCCGCTGCCGTCCCTTCGGCGTCCACCAGGCAGGCACAATCACCTTATAACCTGCATTTTCTAGCACCCAGGCGGATTCTTGTAAAAAGTCCAAGGCGGCACCAATATCCAAGGGAATGCCAATGGGCTGATCCGTTTCTAACCCCTGCCAAAGCTGGGGATAGATCCGAGCGGCGTAGCCTAAGTTCAGCAATAGATGCTGTTCAAAGCTGTCGCCAAACTGTTTTTGCAATTCCTGCTGGCGATTAGATTTGAGCCGCCAGTAATCCAAAAGGGAAATTTGCAGGGATGGATCTTGCTTGGGAGCGACTAGAAACTGCAATTGCCAAGCATCTTCCGGCTTGGGTGGATCTTGCAGTTGGAAGCAGAGGTAAAAGGGAACTGAGGTTTGGGTATGGCGAATGCGATCGCGCCACACACGCCACTGCTCATACAGCTCTTCATTCGTATTCTGAGCATAATGCAACCCCTCTTGTACTCGCAGGCAATCTTCGATCAAGGTACTGGCGATCTTTTTCGTAAAGCTAGCGGGTAAATAAGTTGCGGTAATAATTTCAGTCAGCAAATGTTCAGAGAAATGCCGTAACAGCGTTTTCCGATCATAAAAAATGGAGTTATCAGGATGTTCTGCGAATCCAGAGACACAGGCTAAGGGCATATAGTCCACAAATCGATCTAGCTCAGTCTCATAGGATTCACTGACGATTTCCCATGCCGGATAGATTTCAATATCTGGTTGAGTGTTGGCACGAGACTTTGGCTTGCTGCTTGAGCGCTTGGGGGATGACACTTCTCGGCAGCGCAATGCCGGGATATATTGATCCTTCAGCAAGACGGGTTTCAGAGTTTGGGTGTAGTGATACCAAAACAGTAAATCTGCCCCCAACTGCATATCCGCGAGATTATGGAGGGCAATGAAGTGCAGCTCATTTAATAGCTTGACGATATCAGTCACAGGTTGATGCTCATACTGCCCCGTCTTCACCCAGGTCTTGACCTCAAAGCAATTGACCTGCCAGTATTGCCACTCAAAGGTTTCAGGGATTGCTTGCTCTAGATACCGAGCCAGTTCTAGCGAGGGCAGCGGCGCTTGATTACTACTGGGTAGCAGGAAATATCGAGGTGTAATCAACTGCTCTAGAGGACGCCCAGGTTTCACACCTAACTCATTGCCAAGGAAATCTTCTAGTTCGTCACTTGCTAATTGGTAGGGATGAAGAGTCCGAGTTGTTTTGCGCTTCTTCTTGGGTTCGGTGGTTTCAACCCAAAGATAAAAAGCTCCTTTTTGAATGAAAGTGGCTTCGTCAGGAATCCAGGTGCCGTGGATAATTTTCATGACTAAACTCAGGTGTAGGTTGCCAAGCGAAATCCCATAATTGAAGAATATTCAAACTGTACCAGGCTGGGTTAATCTCAGTAGATAGCTAGATGACCAGTCCAATAAGCGGATGTAAATGAACGACCAGCTCTGAATCCAGAATTCAGGCGATACAACTACTGTCGTTTCTCTCTATTGTGCCAACGTACCGTAAATAGGACCTTTCCCTTCTATCCCTTCAGATAAAATGGTCACCAGTTTCTACCTATCAGTATGATTGGAGCACTGCTGCTGTCCTATCTTTGGAGTTGATTCTTGAAAATACGTCATCTCTTATTGCTCATTGTGATTGTTCCAGGTATTGCTGGAGTTGCCATCTTTGGACACTTTGCGCTCATAGATTGGGAACAACTTCAAGTCGATTACCGAGTGTATGAAGAAGTGGTTCAAAGTACGGATGACTTACCTACCTTGTTTAAAGCGGAAGCGGCTCAGAACATTCACCGGATTAATTTATTCGCAGATGGTGTTTGGACATTGCTCAGTGGCATTCTGGCTGCAATTGGACTTCACGGTTGGGTGAGTAGCCAACGAACATGAGTTATATCCTCCAAAATCCAGATCTTGTATTGGAATTGCTGCTTGAACATCTGCAAATGACAGGTATCGCTTTAGGCGCAGCTGTGGTAATTGCGGTCCCTATCGGTTGGATGGTATATCGGTTTGCGGGGCTGCAGGGGCCAATCATGGGGGTATTGGGAGTGATTTATACCATTCCCAGTTTGGCCCTAATGATCTTGCTGATCCCACTATTCGGTTTGAGTTCAATGACCGCGATTGTAGCAATGATGCTCTATGCACAAGTCATCTTAGTGCGGAGTATTGTGGTTGGATTGCAGTCTATTCCCAACCCTATATTGGAGGCCGCTCAGGCGATGGGCATGTCAACCTGGCAATGTTGGTGGCAGGTCCAAGTTCCATTAATACAGCCTGTCTTTTTGGCTGGCGTTCGATTGGCCATCACCGTGATTATTGCTCTGGGCACGATTGCGGCTAAGTTTGGTGCTGGCGGGTTAGGGGTATTGTTGTTTGAGGGAATTGCCCAAGCGGGTCGATATGACAAAATCTGGGCTGGGACAATTGTTGTCAGTGGCGTTGCGATCGCAACCAATGTTCTCCTATGGCTCCTTGAACAGCAACTCATCCCCGGACAGCATCTGCTCAAAATTGAGAAATATTAGACCGCGAAGATAGTTCGAGCCCGCCATTACCTATTACAGCAGTTTTCAGATGAATAAGCCACAGTGAGCGAACCAGCCAAGGGCATCATCATCGGAAATGCACTCATTGATAATCTGGCTTAACGCTTGCTC
>JANQPU010000093.1 GCA_028285315.1 Acaryochloris sp. IP29b_bin.176 | reverse complement strand
TTGTTTGAGTATCCCTGATCGTCATACCCAAGATCTCAAAATGTCTTGATGTCGCTCAACTGTGGACTAGATCTGTAACCCTGAAATGAACAGTGCCACCCTTACAGGCTTAGGACTGCCGTACAGCCAATGGGCGATGACGGGCTCGAACCGCCGACATCTTCGGTGTAAACGAAGACTCACTTATAGCTGCAATGCTTTCTGAATGAGGATTCTGGAGATTCTCAATAAAGTGTCGGGGTAAAAATCGGGGTAAAACTATTGGCGGTTAACGGCTATTATTCACCTCCTAATAACTTGACAACAATTTTTTCAATCGCTGGTGACAAAGCCTGAAGAACTGGCGAGAAAATCACCACCACTCCAGCGGTAACGATTATGGTTTTAGCTGTGCCCAAGGTGTCCCTGGTGAGCTGAAAATACCGCTCGTCCCACTGGTCCGATTTCTTCTCTAAATCGGATTCAAGCTTGGCAATAGCTTGAGCATTTCGCTCTACTAATGCCTCAATCCGATCCAACCTGTCAGGCTGACCAGTGGTCATCCCTCACCCCCTTCATTAATCAGATAGTGCTTGGATCGACTTTGCATTAGATTCAACAATCTTCTCAATGCGATCTAGTCGATCAGTTGTTCGCTGCATAAACTCTCGGTGGGCATCAGCCATAGCAGAAACTGCTTGAACCATCCCTCGGTATTGCCGCTGGGTTTCAGTGATGGATTGGTTCATCTCAGCGAAAGCTTGCTGATTAGCCTGTATGGCCTCAGCATTTCGCTCGACCAATGCCTCAATGCGGTCAAGTCTCTCGGTCATCCCTCACCACCCAATAACTCACGCTTGGCCGCGTCAGTAATTACCCGTCGAAGCCAAACGGGTTTCTCTTTGCCTAACCCGTCAATCAGGGCAGCTATATCTTCAGGTAGTCTTACGGCAGTCAAACTCTTCTGAAGCTTGACTCCTTCAGGCACATCATCAGCCTTGAATCGCTTGGCAAGAAATTCTGCTGTCTGAACCGGGTTGGGATTCCCCCCTGGCGTCCCCTTCTTCTTTGGCATAACTGAAAGCTCAAGCTCTAAGTCGAGCAACTATCACATTCAATAGTATTTTACCCCAGATAACAGGGATGTAATAACAAAAGGCTATGTGACTTCATGGTTAACAGCGAAAATACTAATCCACTGTAGGTGTGTACAACCCAGTTAACCGGGTACAATATAAGCATATAAACACAAGGCATCGCCCTAACCGTCCAAAGTTACACGATGCCCTGCTACCCCGTAAGAGGTGAAACTATTATGTCTCATTCAGCTATCACTATTGTTCAAAGTTCCCGCAACCATAATCGATTCATCGCCTATCAAGGCACCAGAACACTTGGCTATATTCAGAAATGCCCTGATGGGTTCAGGGCGCAGTACACCCTAAGAACCCACGGGCCAGCGAGGGACACTGCTGATAAGGCAGCGGTTGACCTGGCTGATTACAAGCGCCATGTGAATCAAATTTGCGATCGCACTAACGCATCAATGCTCGCTGCCATGAACCAGAGGCTTGAGCCTGCTGTTACCTATGGCACCACGGCCCCTGAACTACCAGAAAGAATGTTGGCTGGGCGTCCAAATCCCACTCAGGTCAAGAGTGCTAGCGGGCTAATGCTGTCCATCGACTAACCCCAATAGCTGCGCAATCCGTCTTAAAACGTGAAACCCCGCTAGATGATTGTCTGGTGGGGTTTTGTGTGCACGTAGTTAATGTCAAATATAGTGATAAAAACACCCGTGGGTGAACCGTTTACTCCACGGGTGTAATTCATGATGATGGTCAATCTTGGTCAGTGTGCCCAGTTTTAATCACGATTACACAGTCTTGAGAATATCTTTTTCATTGAGCTTGGACAAAAATAATCCCCCAACAGTGGGTGACTACTGGGGGAAGCAAGCATTTCGCGCCTCTTTTAAGGAGCCCCAGAAAGAGGGGACTTTCCAGGGCGAGAGACTTTCGCTTCTTGTGAAGCGATGACTTATATGAAATCCGCTTTTAAAGGCATACTTTAGGAGTTGTATTACACATTTTTGCGATGCCTCGACGACTCCAAATAGCAGAACATCTATCAGTCCCAGAACTGCGCGATCGCTATCGTCAAGCTACTGATGGCATAGAACGGTCTCACTATCAGATGATCTGGCTGCTCGCTCAAGGTCGCACCAGCAAAGAAGTTTGTGAACTGACCGACTACAGCCGCGACCGTCTCTACAAGCTGGTGCGTCAGTATAACCAGCACGGCCCAGCCGTCTTAGGAGATCAGCGTCACCATAACCGTGGCAAACCGCCAATGCTCAATGACGTTGAGCAAGCCCAACTGCTGCAGGCGCTTCAGGAAGCTCCCCTTGATGGTGACCTGTGGGATGGGCCAAAAGTCGCTCAGTGGATGAGCGAGTTGCTCGGGCGTCCAGTCTATCCACAGCGTGGCTGGGAGTATCTCAAAGCCTTAGAGATGCGTCGGTGTCGCCCACGCCCTTGCCATACTCAAAGTGACCCAGACGAGCAAGCGGCGTGGCAAAAAAACTCTCCAAAGAAGTCAAAGCGCTAAAGCGCACTTATCCAAAAGCTCAGGTGAGTGTATGGGCCGAAGATGAACATCGTCTAGGACTCCATCCAGTCAATCGGATGGTGTGGGTGCCGTGGGGTGAGGTGCCTATCGCCCCAGTCAACTGGAAATATCAGTGGCTATGGTTAGTGGGGTTTGTCGAGCCAACGTCGGGAGAGACGTATTGGTGGATTGTCCCGAAGCTCGACTGGTCGATTTTCGAGCAAATGCTAGTCGATTTTGCGGAGCATTTCGAGTTAGGTCCTCGCAAACGAGTGCTGTTGGTGGTGGATCAAGCGACATTTCACACGACACCTCGCCTCACAATTCCAGAGGGTCTTCATCTACTGTTTTTACCGCCGAAGTCACCGGAACTGCAGCCTGCAGAGCGTCTGTGGCCCCTGACGAATGAAGCGATTGCCAACCGCAGTTTTGAGTCACTTGATGAACTGGAGGCGATAACGGCCCATCGGTGTCGGGTATTGACGCAGCAGCAAGACTTTGTCCGGGGGCTGACCGGGTTTCACTGGTGGTTAGAAGCAGTGGCTTAACATCGCATGATTAAACGGATTTTATATTATCTCTAATCACACCTTGCCAATCAACCGTAAAGAAGCTGTGAAAACCTCCTCAGGAATAGTGATCGATATGGTTAAGGTTGTCCCTCAGGAGCTGCGTCATTCAAACCTGAGCCTTGATCGCTTGGATCTGAATCTGGGTTATCAGAAATATTCTGGTGCTGTATTTTCTCTAGGTCTTCCTTTTCCGTCTTGCCGAAGTAATAACCAATCACTAAGGAAATGATAGGAGGGAGGATTGTCTTACATGCGTCAAATATGTCTTTCCCTGCAGCTGCCGTGCCATCCGCAAAGTAATAAATTGCCATAGACTGCATAAACACTAGAAATAACCCCAAAAGAAACATTGATGCGAACGTAAGGGTTCTGTTCTCGATAGTTGTAGGGACAGGTGGCTTGAAAAGCATCCTGAGTATGTAAAAAAGACCGACCAATAAAACAACAATGAGTAGACCTACTGAGAACCACAGAATCGATTCAGTTCCACTTATTGGTGACGCTGCAGCTTCAGAAGTAGGGCTAGGGCTAGGAGTCTGGGCTAAGAAAATCATTCAAACCTCATTAAAACACTGAAATAAGAGATAACTTGATAGTTATCTCTAACCCAGCCCTAAATTATGCCAATCTAAGCAGATCTAAACAGAATCATCCTTCTGACCACATGCATCACAGTCCCAGTGAACCCTTGGCGATTGAGTCTCTTTCAACGGCATCTCACAGTTAGGGCATCGACCAGTAAACAGGGGTTGCCCATCCAGTAGCTCAAGTTTCTGTTCTTGGGTAAGACGATCAGTGATTGGGGCTATGAAGTCGCCGTTGTAGTGAGATTCGTTGTTCATCGCTGTTGAGAATCACTGAAGCGATTACCGCTTTCTCCCTAGTTTGACTCAGGCTAGTCAAGTGTGTTTGTACTGGTACCAAGAAAGCAGGGTCATACCTAGTGTCGTCGGCACTATCGTGTAGCCGAGTGTCCCATGAAAGCGAAAATTCCCTAAAGTCAGACAAAGCACTACCAGTAAACCAGTAAGGCCCGCCCAGAGTAACCAAGAGTCGCGCCAGAATAGCTTAAGAATTTTCTTGTAGGGATCAGCTTTAGAGTAGGTTTTGAGAGCGTGGGGCAAGGCCACGATAAAAATCAAAACCCCGTACAGAAACCATTTTCTATGATTTCGGCCTTTTTGAGCGGCAAAGTACGCCGTTGACATGCCAAAAATTGGCATGAGGTAGCTCAAGCTTATTTGCCAAAGTAGAACAACACAGAGAACAGCACCCGCCAGCAGCAAATAAATGTTGACTTGGTCGATATCGACCAATGAATTGAGAGGGCTTGGCGGTGGGGGTGGCTTGTGATTGGTTTTCATTGATTGTTATTAAAAATGTCAAGGCAAAACCCAATTTAGGCCCCGTCCAGAACAAGGGTAGATGATCTATAGGATTGCCTGAAATCTGCTCATTGTGAAGACAACGAGAACGACGAGTATCACGCAGCCGTCCCCATTCTCGACATCTGGGCAGAATACCATCGTCTCTGGAAGGAAGAGGGGTGGATTCAGCAGCAGATTGCAGATGCGAAGGGGTGCAGTCGTAAGCAAGTTGTTTATCGCTGCAAGTGGCATGAGTTACTACCGGAAGTTACTAAAAAAGCAGTGTTCGACGAGTTGTTAGATGAAGGACACATTGAAGCTATTTCTGATGTAGTGTTCGACGTCGAACACTTACAGCCCTGGCTTACCACCCACCAAGCCCAAACTGAACTCACTAAGCAAATCCTCGACAAGCATCGGGGCTCTAGTAAGGGTATCAAGCCTACCGTGAAGAACGTTCGAGAAGCTGCTTAGTAGTGGAAGGATTTGATTGCCAAGGCTGAAGGGATTGTGCAAATGAATAAATAGATATGTAGAAGCTGTTTTTTTTGAGATCAAATAATATTTATGGGATTCAAGATCCCCCAATAAAATTTACAGGAATGTCTTACAAACTACTACCATTTCTGTTATAAACAGCCACAATACTCGTTGAGACTACCTTATCCCAAGAAACAAGGTGAGAGCTGTGGTTAAGCGTTGTCGTAGATGTAGGAGTCGTTATCTTGTACGTTCCCGACTCAGGGGATTCCATGAAAATGTGCTTCTGCTGTTTAAGATTCAACCCTATCGCTGTAAGTCTTGTGGGTGCAGATTCTACGGATTCTTGGGTATCGCTCAATCCAGGAATGAATTGCATTTTGCAAATCGCCAGAAATACTTTTAGGCTCAGTAAGCTTTGTGACCTCTTTCAATCATTCACCTCCCTGAAACGCATATTGAGCCTACTTTTATATCAGAGCGTGGCGACATTTAAAAACATACCGTCATTGAGCAATACATAGATCTTTGTCTTCACGGTTCCCGCTAAAAAGGAGATCTATTTACCTGCAAATTGATGATGTTTGCGATCTACTGGGAATGACTGTTCAGTAACCTAGAAATCCTATAACAAAGAAAACACTCGTGATTGAACGATAAACCACGAGTAAATATTGCAAGTTGATTTAAGGTCATTATTCCCAGCCTAAGTAAGGATATAGCGGACAAAACTAACCAGCTCTCAAAAAGTAGCAATTGGCGTTGAGATTGGGCCACTATTTGACGAGCTTGAAACATTGGCAAAGCAGAGGCAGCGTGAAGCAGGCGGCGATCGTAATTCCAAGCTTCGGGTGATTTCTGAATGCTTCTAAGATAGCGGTAATCTCTGAAGTAGAAAATGGCTTCACTTTTTGCCGTGGTTGAGGTTTAATCCGCTTCACTTGGGATGGCCAGGGATTCTCTGCTTGAACGTGATACTTTCCCCGAGCCCAACCCCAGCAATTCATGATCAGCCAGATATACTCCTTTGCTGTGCGATTGCTGACGTGCTCGACTAAAGATGAAGCAAAGTTACCAGCATTTGCTCATTCACCTGATGAGCTGGCCTATCAAGCCTTTTCTTGAGGTGGGACAAAGCACCCCGATAACGGAACAGTGAGCCAGGATGCAGAGCCTTGTCCTTGGAAACGAATTTGGTATATCGCTCAAACAGCTCAGGGCAATTTAACTCTGTGGCTGTCTTCCCCAAAATTTTGGGCTTGTACTTCAGTAAACTTTTATCAAAATATCCAGCAGGGAGACTGATATCAAGTTCAATTTGAGCTGCTTTCTGTCGGGCCAGTGCTTGTCCAGTGGCATTGTCAGACACTCCAACGGCCATGGTGTATCGCTTGCCCTGATATCGCCACCTAAGCCTCAGCCTTCCATAATGTGATTCAATAATGTGATTCAATTGTGACTTTCATTCGGGGTAAATTTCGGGGTAAAATTACAGCCCCAAACAACCCAAACGGCCTATATTCTGATGCTTATTGACAATAGAATGTAGCTTTTAGGGGTTGTCCAAGGTTCCCAAAAGCCTCACCAGGATTAAGTTTTACAGCCAATGGGCGATGACGGGCTCGAACCGCCGACATCTTCGGTGTAAACGAAGCGCTCTACCAACTGAGCTAATCGCCCTTACGATCGCAGTAATCGAGAATGTATTGTAGCAGACCGCTGCCAGATTTACCCACCAATTCAACAAATCCAGCATAATGGTTGCAACTTTGTCCCGATTTCCCCATGCCCTCTGGCCGCACCCACGACCAAATTACCTTAGGGATGCTTCCCGGTATCACCATTGTTACTCTGGTTTTCAGCCGGAGTGCAAGCCTAACCCTGAGCCTGAGCGGAGCCTTTTTATTCAGCGGGTTGATGTTCGGTCCCGATCTTGATATTTACTCCGTGCAGTACAAACGGTGGAGATGCTTGAGAGTGATCTGGTTACCCTATCAAAAACTATTGCATCATCGTTCTTGGTTATCTCATGGCCCCATTATTGGCACTGTACTGCGATTGGCGTATTTGGGAGTATGGCTGGGGATTGGAACTGCGCTGATGGGAGTACTGCTGACCCAGATTTGGGGTATCCCTGTGGATAGCCAGAGCATCCTCCAACAGGCGGAACAACACAGCAAGCAATATCTACCTGAAGGACTGGCTGTCCTACTCGGTCTGGAATTAGGGGCCATGAGTCATGCCATCAGTGATGGCCTAGGATCACTTTGCAAATCTACCTGCAAACGGCATAAACCCTAGAGATTTCAGTATCTCTGCTAGCCAGCTTAAGGACTTCACTTTAATTACTGGCTATATGACTGGTAAATAACGCATCATATGGGTAGCTCCCACGTTCGTGATGCCATGCCTAGTCCCGAAGCTCCCGCCAGATTGCAAATTGTCACGGCAGCCAGTGTTCTGGCTGAGGGTGTCCAGCTCCATGTTCCAGTACTGATTACTCAGATTGGATCTGCCTCCGTTATGCGAACGTTGCATGCCGCCTTGCAGGCTGTGTTTCCCCTGAATTATCCCGTCAGTATTGTGGGAGAACTGGCAGCCGAAGACTCACAACTCTCGCATACCACCCTGGCACAAATTGGCGAAAAGAAGGGCATTTCTTACCCGGTCAATGTCTATCTGCCTGCCCAAGTGTCGGCAGTCATGATCGCTGTGCAACAGCTGGTAGAGGTGGTTGCCAAGTTGCGATCACCCGAGGGGGGCTGTCCTTGGGATTTAGAACAAACGCCTCAAAGCCTTACTCCCTATATCATTGAAGAAGCCTACGAAACCATCGATGCTATTCAGTCTGGTAGCCCCGAAGCCATTACTGAAGAGTTAGGGGATTTACTCCTGCAAGTGGTGCTGCAAGCCCAAATTGCCAGTGAGCAAGACCAGTTCAGTCTAGAAGAAATTGCCCAAGGTATCACCAAAAAGCTGATCCGTCGTCATCCCCATGTATTTGCCGACGGGAAAGCCAACAATGTGGAAGAAGTGCGTGCGAATTGGGAAGAAATCAAAGCTGCAGAAAAAGGTGAATCTGCCGATAAACCCCAAGCCTTGAGTGACAAAATGAAGCGGTACACGCGGAGTTTACCGCCCCTAATGGCAGGATTAAAACTGTCCGAGAAAGCAGCCGCAGCAGGGCTAGAATGGCAAGATCTCAACGATGTCTGGACCAAATTCTACGAAGAACTGGCTGAGTTTCAGGAATCTCTGTTGCAAGGTGATACGGAGCACCAACTCTCTGAATTGGGTGACCTATTTTTTACCCTGGTGAATGTGGCCCGCTGGTGTCAACTTGACCCCACCTCAGCCCTTCGCAGTACCAACAGGAAGCTGATTGACCGGATCGCCACCATTGAAGCGCAAACCACCAAGCCCCTAGCAGAACATACCTTTGAAGAACTTGAAGCCCTCTGGCAAGCAGCCAAACAACAGCTTGAACCCAAGGCTACAGTTCCAACTCCGACCCCGGCAAAGGAAGAGGCCGAAGTTCTGACGGAAGGCTTACCCACAGCCTTCGTTGCGCCTGAGGGGGGTCCATCGACCAGTGATCCAACCAATTCTGAATTATCTTCCCCCTAATCCCGATTACAGTTAAGGAATAGTCTGCCCGCTCTATTTATGCATTATCCCCGTTCTACGATTAACCGCGCTGTCCGGGCTGTAGCCTGCAGTCCGTTGACGATGCAGTTGTTGGCGACCATGCGATCGCAGAGTGTCTCCCTTTCAGAGATGTGCGATCGCAATGGGGTAATCGCAGGTTATACCCAAACCACCCTATCGGAGCGCCAAGCTGAAGACATCTTACTGTGGCTCATCCAGGTTGGTCTCCTGCGCCGAGAAGTGGATGGTCAAGGATTGACAGACAGTTTTCGCCTCACCCCCTTGGGCCGTCAACTGATTGATAAATGGCAGTATCAGGGTAAGGATATCCCTAAGCCCTCTCTGTCAGACCGCATCCAAAACCTGTGCCAGCGCTGGACACGCCTGCCCGTCTAATGGATGCCATCATGGTGGTCGGAACCACCTCCCATGCCGGAAAATCGATCATGGCCGCCGCCATTTGTCGGATCCTCAAACGCCAAGGCTATCGGGTCACCCCCTTTAAGGGGCAAAATATGGCGCTGAATGCCTATGTCACCGATGCTGGCGATGAAATCGGCCATGCCCAAGCTGTACAAGCCTGGGCCGCAGGGCTCGAACCTCGGGTCGAAATGAATCCCATTTTGCTGAAGCCGCAAGGGGATATGACCTCCCAGGTGATTCTCAATGGCAAAGCCGTCGGTAAAACCCAGGCCGCCGACTACTACCGGGATTATTTTGATCGAGGTTGGCACGCGATTAAGGAAGCATTAGCCACGCTCCAGCAAGAATTTGACTGGATTGTCTGCGAAGGAGCCGGTAGTCCCGCTGAGATTAATCTCAAGCACCGAGACCTCACCAATATGCGGGTCGCTAAACATCTAAATGCCCCTACGCTGTTAGTTGCAGATATTGATCGCGGTGGCGTCTTTGCCCATATCGTCGGTACCTTAGCACTGCTCGATTCCGATGAGCGCGCCCTGATTAAAGGATTTGTCATTAATAAGTTTCGCGGACAGCGATCGCTCTTGGAATCCGGTATTACTTGGCTGGAAGAACGGACCGGCATCCCCGTAGTTGGGGTAATTCCTTGGCTAGAACACGCTCTGCCCGCCGAGGACTCTTTAGGCCTATTTGAACGGCGTCGGACTAAACCCAATGCCGAGCTGACCATTGCCATCATTCGTCTCCCTCGAATCTCCAATTTCACCGATTTTGACCCCCTGGAAGCAGAACCCTCCGTTCGTCTACAGTTCGTCACGCCTCATCAATCCTTGGGGCAACCGGATGCCGTCATCCTCCCCGGCTCCAAGACCACCATTGCAGATTTGCAGCATCTCCAGACCTCCGGTATGGCAGCTCAGATTCAATCCTATAGCCAAGCAGGTGGCATGGTTTTAGGCATTTGCGGTGGTCTTCAAATGCTGGGTCAAACCCTCGCAGATCCCACTGGTACGGAAGGCAAACCGGGTGAGTTTCTCGGCTTAGGCTTATTCCCGCTCAAAACGACCATGACCGGAGAAAAGATCACTCGCCAACGCCAAGTTCAGATGATTTTACCAACCTACGCGTCATCGCTATCCATAGAAGCAAGAACGGTAAGAGGCTATGAGATTCACCAAGGACAAACCGAGGTGTTGCATCCAGAAGCTGTACAAATCTGGTTTGATGATCCAGACCTAGGTGTCGCCAGTCAATACACACTGGGCACCTACTTACATGGGTTATTTAACAATGGTCCCTGGCGGCGAGCTTGGTTGAATCAATTGCGAGCCCAGAAAAACCTGCCGCTTCTATCCATTGACATTCCAGATTATGAAGTCTATCGCAACCAAATGTTAGATCAGGTGACAGACGCTATTGCAGCTCATCTAGATCTCCAAAAGCTCATGAGCCCTAAACCACTGGTAACGCTGCCAGGAGATTCTTCGCTTGGGGCTTGATTCAGATCAACAGGGACTGATACAAACCCGCTGATAGGCTCCTGTGGGTAAGATCACTGGCTCCAACCGACTCTCTTCTAGAATTGGATCCAAGCGATGATCTTCAGGTTTAGCCTTTGCCAATATAATGCAGTTCGTAGGCAAGAGATTCAGTTGCTGGCCCATGTCATGCTGAGCCTGTCGATAGATTGTAGGCCTACAATCCACTGGGCCTTGAGCTGTATTTCTGTCAATGCGTAAAGCCTTGGCCCGTTATTATTGACGCAGGGGCTAAAACGAACACCCTGAGGATGCGACCGTAAATCTTTAATTTGCCAACATGACCCACCGGCTGAGTTGTTTGTATCCGTTCCATTGCCAAAACCAGGCCGTCAATCATGCGTTCTACTCTATCTGTTCAGCTTGGCAAAGGCCAGAACTACAGGCCACCCTGATCGTTCCCAGTTGTGAGCCTTCCTTAAGGAGTGCAAATGTTATCGAAGCGGTACCTAGATGGATTAAACCCCTAGTCTACCGATGGGAAGCTGGCCCTCGTCATTTTGCTCAGCAAACCTTTTTGCGCAGCCTCAACACCTACGATGCAGCGTTTATCTGGCCTGGGGTTTCGCTCTCAGTCTTACAAAAAACGAAAGCGGCTCATAAACCAATTTTTTTAGAAAGAATCAATACCCATGTCGGTTACGCTAAATCAATTCTCGATCAGGAAAGTCAGAGGTTAGGCGTGCCACCTCAACACGAAATCACCGCTACAGATATTACCCATGAGTCTTCAGAACTGAAGTTAGCAGACTATATTTTTGTGGCCAGCCCTGAAATGCGGAAGTCCTTTTTAGAAGCGGGAGTCGAAGCGGAAAAACTGATCGATACCAGTTATGGTTGGGAACCCAAGCGTTTTCCAAAGCTCGGCATCACCGAGCATCGCTCTGAGCAAATCAATGTTCTGTTTTTAGCCAGAATTTGCGTGAGGAAAGGGGCACATCGATTATTGCAATGGTGGGAAAAAGCCAATCTCAAAGCTCAATTAACATTATTTGGCGCGATTGATCCAGCTATTGAGCAAACTTGTCGCCATCTTTTTGCTCTGCCTACGGTCCAACATGTGGGATTTACCCTCAACTATACGGATGCTTATCGACACGCTGATTTTTTTGTGATGCCTAGTTTTGAAGAGGGAAGTCCGCTGGTCGTTTATGAAGCAATGGCTCATGGGCTACCGATTTTAGCCTCACCCATGGGGTCTGGAGGCATTGTTCGGGATGGTATAGATGGTTTTGTAATTGCCCCCCAGCAAGATGATGACTGGATCGAAGCCTTAACAACACTCTGTCATTCCGCTGAACTGAGAAAAAAGTTGGGACAGTCAGCGCGAGAAAGAGCCCAATGCTATACCTGGGAAAAAGTGGCTCATCGCCGAGCCTTAGAAATTTCAGCTCGATTATCCGTTTAAAGATCCGTAATCGCTCAAGGCTTTACAGCGCAATGGGGTTTTGAACAGACTGTTTGAAAGTGTCAGACCTGATTGACTAACATCGAGATATGAGCACATCCCTGATACGCTAAGTGATGCCCATATTGGTTGCTCTGATTGCATTCTATGGACTATCCTCACTGTCACTCTACTAAGTCCCATTTCGTCAAAGAAAAACGAATTTCGGATATCCTCGGTTCGATGCAAGGTATGCCGCTGAATCTACAATGAGCGAACAGACACTCCATTCATTTATCACTCTTTAGATTCGGCAATCAAAGATATACGTATTTAAGACACAAATAAAACCTATTTCTATACAAGCTACCGCCATACTGTTAGGGAGTCACATAGAGCTGATTTCTGACTCCAGGTCGATAGTCTGTATTGTCCTATCCTTATCGCTTATTCCTTCTATATCCCTCTAGATTGGATCTGTTATATCGCCACAGATTAGGATAGACAAGACGTCAGGCAACATGACCTATATAATTTATATTCCTCCTATAGCTCTGTAGCGAAGAATGCACGGAGTTACAGAGCAACGCAATTTCTGCTATGAAATTACGTATTTTTTGGGATGCCGTGAATAGATAAGTTTGCTATCCGTGGTCAAAAAATTATTTGTAATCATAGTAAAATCAGTGTTTTCTATGATTTGATCACCAGATATATTGAGCATACTAGAAGTAGCTACATCAAAATACCCCAAGCAGACAATAATATCTGCCATGAGATATCGAGATGCGCGACTACAGAGGGATTAGAACTGAACTTCCAGTTCTTTTTAAGTCATTTTATAAACCTAGTTTTTTAACCTAAGCTTTCTGCCAGGTAAATAGAACTGTCTAGCTGATGGTATATCAGCTCCAGTTTGTGATGCCTAGATTTTGGCTGCTCAAGTTTTGGAACTGGGTTGCGATGGCCGTAGGTCGGAGGCCATCACACGGACAACAACATCTCCTACATCTATGCACAAGAGACAACAACTTCGATGTGCTTTGGGACTGGGCCTGTCCCTACTGACTTGGACTGCTGCAACCCCAAAAGCCACAGCCACAACCCTACCGGTTACAAACGGCCTACATTTTCAAACCAGTGGCCCCCTCCGCTGTGCGAATATTGGCGATTGGTACACCACTAAAGGCACTGGGAGCAACGGCAGTTGCAACGGTACAGTCACTACTAGTACGGATAAAATTCATCGATTTGTCGTCGATATCACCCCCGAAATGATTGCTGCGATGGGGGGAAGCGTAACGGTCAGGATTGAAGATGCAGAGAGTGTCGCTGGCGGGGGCTCCATTGATGAAGTCACGGGGCGGAGTGACCCAACTAGATTCCAACTCCGGACAGCGGATGGGAATACGGTTTTACAATCGCAAATTGTCAATCCGGTCGTGGATGGCAGCCCCAATAACACCACCGTTACATTCACCATTTCTACCCCTGGCACTTACCAAATTACCAGTGAAGCTGGGGCCAGTCCGATCTTTGGTGATAACACCGCTGATCTCAATGATGATGACAATAGCTTTAGAATTAATATTCCCGATGCTCCTGGCTTATCCTCTGCATTCCAAGGTTTAGTCGGTCAGTATCAGGGAACGGTTCAACATGGCTTGAGTGGGACCTTAACGATTCCGTTTTACTTTTTAGTGGGACCTGGAACCGAGAGTCTGTTTCTCCGCAACTTTGATATCGATGGTAATGGGACGTTGACCTACACTCGGCCCAATGGGTCCACTATCGCTGGAACTAGCTCTCCCAACCAAGCTTGGAATGGTAGTGGGAATCTGAATACGGGGGGCGATACGATCCCAGGGTTAACCCTCTCCGATGCTGGGTTATGGGGATTGACGGTGAATAACCTCTCCCGCAATAACCAAATGATTGTTGAGGCCAATACCGGGCCGGGAGATCGCCTGGTCCTGTATAACGAACCGCCTATGCGGGCCGGTGATTTTACGATTACCCCCGATACAACGCTGACGACGACGGTTGGCGTAGCTGTAGACCATCCCTTCACCGTCACAAATGAATTTATAACTACCGATATTATTAACCTCAATCCCGTTGGAACCAGTGCCAACTATACCGTCCAGTTGCTAGATGCAGGCGGTATTCCCCTAACTGATACCGATGGTGATGGCCTACTGGATACAGGTATTTTGAACCCCAATCAATCCAAAAATTTGATTTTGCGGGTAACGCCCCAAGCGGGTGCTGGTCCATCTGATGTCACTCAAATTCAAGCTACATCCTTTATGGATCAGCAAGTCGATCCGGCCAATAACAAAACCTTATCTGTTACCAAAACAACAACCCTCCCAAGCCAGCCTCCTAAAATCGTTCTAGTCAAACGAGTTACGGCTATCAATGGCAACCGGGATTTTAACCCCAACGACAATACCGCCTTGAATCAGTTTGTTGATGATGTCAGCGCCAATGATAATGAGGTAGGTTGGCCGAGTGATTATTTGAAAGGGGCCTTCAATGCTGGGGTTGTCCGACCGGATGATGAAATTGAATATACGATTTACTTCTTGAATGCAGGGGGGCGTCCGGCCTTTGATGTAACCATTTGCGATCGCTTGCAGCCCTTCCAAACCTTCCAATTGATTCCATTTGCCTCCGGTGGAGATGCCGAATTTCAGCTAGGAACCAGTGCAGTCTTACCGTTAACGGCGGCGAATGATAGTCGCGATCGCGCTCATTTTGTCGCCCCAAATACAGCGATACCGAGTGAGTGCAATTTGTCAGGCCCAAATGAGAACGGGGTGTTCGTCCTCAATTTAACAGGCAGTTCTGGAACAGGCATGCCGAATCTCCCGAATCTCCCAGACTCAACTGGAGCAGGAGCCCCAAATGAGTCCTATGGATTGTTCCGTTTTCGTACAAGAGTGGATGGGTAGGGAGAAAATTGGCTGCCATTTTTGATAAATTGTAAGCAATGCCTGTATAGATGGGCAATACAATATGGGTGCCCATATGAAAACCACTGTAGATATTAATGACACACTTTTATTGCAAGCCAAACAGCTAGCAGCAAAGCAGCAAGGAACGCTTAAAAGTATTCTAGAAGCTGCATTAAGGCAATTTTTGGAGACTCATGCTAAAAGTAGATCTCCCTTCAAATTGCGAAAACATACGTTTCGTGGAAATGGACTCCAGGCGGGCAAGGTTGAGGGAGATTGGAATTCCATTCGCGACAGTATTTATGAAGGTCGGGGTGGATGATCGCGGTAGATACCAATATTTTGGTTTATGCCCATCGAGAAGATTCAGAATGGCATCTTGCGGCTGACCGATGTCTCACGGAGTTGGCAGAAGCTGAGACACCTTGGGCAATTCCTTGGCCTTGTATTCATGAGTTTTTTGCTATTGTCACTCATCCTCGTATTTATGATCCACCTACCCCGTTTGAAGATGCGAGAGCGCAGATTAATTGCTGGTTGGAATCCCCAACGTTACATTTGTTAGGTGAAGGGCTCGGCTATTGGGAAGTACTGAGTAGTTTGTTAGAAATTAGCCGAGTGAAAGGTCCCCAGGTGCATGATGCTCGCATTGCCGCTTTATGTAAATTGCATGGTGTTTCTACACTTTGGACTGCAGATCGAGACTTCAATCGATTTCAGGATCTAGCAAGTACTAATCCGTTAGTGTTGCTGGAATAGTTGTGGAACCAAGCTATCAGACAGCTTACTAGTATATAATTACTACTATCTTAATCCAAATCACTTCCAGTTAACAACGATGAGCTTGCTATGAGTAATGTCAATATCAAAAGAGCCATCGAGAATATAAAGGCAAGCACGACAGTTTATACGCCGATTGTTGAAATGGTTGTTAATGCGATTCAGGCAATTGAAAGCAGCGACAGAGCAGATGGGGAGGTAAAAATACGGGTTATTCGTTCACCGCAGCTTGAAAGTGATGGTAGTCTTCCTCCGGTTCAAAGTTTTGAAATCCAAGACAATGGCATTGGATTTACCGACGAACACCGTGAATCTTTTGACACACTTTACTCTGACTTGAAGATAAAGGAAGGTGGTAAAGGTTTTGGCCGTTTCACCTGTCTGAAATATTTTGAGAACTTACATGTAGAGAGTGTGTATAGGGAACAAGACAGCTTCAAAAGTCGCAAGTTCTCAATGGGCAAGAAGACAGATATCATTGTAAATGAGAAGATCTCTAATACCTCGAAAAAGGAGCCGGGAAGTAGTATTTTACTTGAGGAACTCAAAAGACCTAATGCAGTTGACAAGAGATTAAAAACGATTGCTAGGAACTTAGCTGAAAAGCTCCTTCCATATTTTATATCGAGTGATTATAACTGCCCCAAAATAATGTTGCTTGAGGAGAATGGGGCACACTCAATTTTGCTAAATGACTTTTTCAATAATGAGCTATCTGGTTTGATTAAGGAAATTTCTGAAGGAGAGAATAATTTTTTAGTAAATAGCACTACCTCTGAAGAAACATTTTTGGTGCGAACTTTTAAGCTTTACTCGCCTAAAAATCAAAGTAGTAAGATTAGTCTTGTTGCTCATAGACGTGAAGTATCTGGTTCATCTCTGCAAAAATACGTACCAGAGTTTTGCAATGAATTCTACGAAAATACTAACAATTCAGATAGTGGAAGAGGAAAGAACTATATTGTCAAAGCTTATGTATTTAGCCAGTACTTAGATCAGCATGTTTCACTAGAACGTGGTGGATTTGAATTCCAAATGGAGAATGATCTTCTCTTTGGAATATCACAAACCGATATCGAGTATAGAGCAGCAGACATTGCAAAAGAAGCTGTTGGACTAGATATCAAATTACGACAGGAGAAGAAAAGAGAACGTTTCCAAACATATGTAGATGAGGAAGCACCTTGGCATAAGAGTCTACTGAAAAACATTAATTTGGAAAGAATGCCCTATAATCCTTCAAATGAAGAAATTGAACTTCGATTGCAGGAAGAGAAGCTTACACAAGAGATTCAGATCAAGAAAGATGTTACAAGGCTGCTAGCAGAAAGTAATTCAGCCAGTTTAAAAGAAGACGTTCACAACATTGTCAGCAAAATATCTGAAACGAGCAAAAATGATCTTGTTCATTACATTGCGTTGAGGCGCAATATTCTAGATATTTTCGACAGAAGTCTCCAAGTCGATGATACAGGTGCTTACAATTCTGAAGCTGTTGTGCATGACATTATCTTTCCTCGATATGGTGATACAGACTCTACAACCTTTGAAGAGCATAATCTTTGGATTCTTGATGAGCGCTTGAATTTTACCAATTTTGTATCTTCTGAAGGACGGCTCAAAGGTAACAACTCGGATCGCACGGACTTGCTTATTTTCGATAAGCGTATCCTATTTCGTGGTGATAATGAGGCAAGCAATCCTGTTTCAATCTTTGAATTTAAAAGACCTCAAAGGGATGATTTTGTGAATCCTTCAACCAAAGAAGATCCTGTTTCACAGATTGTGCGTTACGCAAACAAAATTAGGGCTGGGGAGTATAAAACACCTGCAGGCAGGAAGATACTCGTTGCACAAAATACACCATTTTACGGGTATGTTGTCTGCGATTTAACTTCCAAAGTTGAAAAGTGGCTTCATGATGAAAAGAATTTTACGCCAATGCCAGATAGTTTAGGTTGGTATAACTGGATTGGGAATATCAAGCTGTACATTGAAGTACTGAGTTGGGACAAGGTACTCAAGGATGCTCAGATGAGGAATAAGATCTTCTTCCAAAAGCTTGGAATATAGAGAAAAAGCAAATTTTTTGTGATTCGCAATTCCAGTTTATGTGGCATCAGTAGATACAGCTTTCTTCTGGCCCAAGCGGGGTTCAGTACCTGCCAGCAATCGTTGGATATTCGCCCAATGCCGCCACACCACATAAACACCTGCCGCAATGCTAAAGAGAATGTAAGCCAAGGGCTGTTTAGCGACAAACATCAGGATCGGTAGAGCAACTGCCGCACTCATCGAGCTAAGCGAGACAATCCGTGATAGGGATACCACCAAAGCGAAAATCCCTAAAGCAGCCAGACCCACCGTCCAGCTCATCACCAGTAGCACCCCTAACCCAGTCGCTACGGACTTCCCACCCGTAAAGTTGAGCCAAATCGATTTACTATGGCCCAAAATAGCCATCAGCCCTGCCATAATCACGAGCAAAGACAGCCATAAAGCCGTATCTGTCGCCTCAGGCGCTTGACTCAAAAACGTGGCGTTCGCGTAGGCCAACCGCACCAGCGCGACTGCCCCTGCCCCTTTGAGGATATCCACCACCAACGTGGCTAAGCCGGGTCCCTTACCTAACGTCCGCAAGACATTTGTGGCCCCCGTGGATTTAGACCCATGCTCCCGGATATCGATACCCTGCAGGGTTTTACCTAGCAAATAGCCCGTGGGAAAAGAACCCAACAAGTAGGCCGCGATTAACAATACACCGTTACAAATTAGCCAGATAGCCATAGGGAAAATCAACCATCCTGAATGCGCTTACCTCCTATTGTTTCACGTCTAGTGGCCCAAGCTGCAGGGGTTAGAGGCGTTTTTGCAGAACCCGTTCTAAGGTTTTGAAATTTTCTAAGACCTTACCCGTCCCCAGGGCCACACAACTGAGGGGATCAGGCGGCACATGCACCACTAGGCCCGTTTCATAGCTAATCAGGGCATCCAGTCCTCGCAACTTGGCCCCGCCGCCCGTAATTACAATGCCTCGATCAATTAAGTCTGCGGCCAACTCTGGGGGGATCTTTTCCAGGACGCGTTTAATCGCGGAAACAATCCGATTCAAGGACTCCGACAACGCCTCCCGAATTTCCGATCCTTGCAAAACTACGCTACCTGGTAAACCCGACAGCAGCCGGAGACCGGAAATTTCGACCGTGGCCTCATCATGCTCAGGATGGGGATAGACCGTCCCAATTTTTATTTTGACGGTTTCAGCCGTTCTCTCTCCGATTAATAGGTCATGGTTCTTTTTGACATGGCGGCAAATGATGTCGTCAAACTTGTTGCCTGCCACCCGTAGCGACTCTGTCACCACTGTCCCCATATAGCTCACTACTGCAATTTCCGTAGTGCCGCCGCCAATATCCACCACCATATTGCCAATCGGTTCTTCTACAGGCAGATCGGCACCAATGGCTGCGGCAACGGGCTCATCAATCAGATAGACTTCCCTCGCTCCTGCTTGGGCAGCCACTTCGGATAAGGCCCGTTTTTCAATACTGGTGGATCCGACGGGGCTACTAATGATGACCCGAGGGTACAGCAGCGTTTGTCCCTTCTGCACCTGCTGAATAAAGTGTTTGAGCATTAAGCGAGCGGTATCAAATCCCACAATCACCCCATCCGAGAGGGGACGGTTAACATCAATGCTAGCGGGATTACGCCGCCACATGGCTTCTGCTTCACTCCCAATCGCCAGCAGAGTTTGATTCGCTTGATCCAAGGCAACCACAGACGGTTCGCGCAGCACGATGCCTTGATCACTCAGGAAGATGAGGGTATTTGCAGTTCCAAGATCAATGCCAATGCCGTGGGATAGATGATTTAACGGACCCAAATCCTAATACCTCCAAGACACCTGTATCTCTAATGCAGATAAAACACCCGATATTGTTTAAAGAAATGCCAGGTTCAACCCTTGTGTGATCACTCAATTCCTTGCTTAGTCTAGCGGTCTTTTTCCCACTTCAGTGAATCAATCAGTCCCTCTATTCAAACCAATCAAAGGTCGCCCGTTCTTTACGAAGCTGCGGTTCTGGCGCAAAGGCTAACCAGAGCGGAAACTGCAGAATTGATAAACTCACTTCCTCTTCGGCATCATCAATCAGAATGAAGGGTAGCTGTTGTTCCTTGACGAGCCGATCGGCTTTTTGAGCCAGGGCATCGGGGGATTCAAATAAAATTAAGCCTCGCTCTGGGCCAAAATCGGAGCGGTCAATGCCTAGACAATCTTGAAGACCTCGCCGCCAATCCCCTAACCGCTCAGGCGAGTTTGCCAAAATCAAGGTCCGTACACTGCTGCCATAGAGCTGGCGCAGAATTGAGATCGTGGCAGAGGCCACCAGAATATTCTGAAGGCGGCTACTTAAGGTTCGCAAGGCCCCTCGTCCGCCAAAGGTAAAAAACCAGCTCGCTACCCGTTCGGCATGAATCGGCTCAAAGGTACGGCGTAACTGCCAGGGGGGACCGTAGTAGTTGGGATTGGTGCGGTATTGGTCGAGAATCTGGCGAATTTGTCGGGTCTCTTCCGCAAATTCTTGAGTCGCAAATTGAGGGCCAGATCGCTGAGGCGGCGCAGAACGCTGTTGAGGGGGACGAGACTGCCGAGGGGAGGCAGAACGCGATCGCTGTTCCGATACAGCTTTGGGACGGGGCGCAGGCGGTGTCTGAGAGGATGGTGCCTGAGGTTTGGGCGTTTCTTTGGGCGCGAGTTCTAGCTTTTCAGCCGCAAGGACTAGATCCTGCAAACTAGTGACTAGATAGTCATGAAAACCGTGGATCCGAATAGCTAAATCTTGAGACACGCCCGCAAAACTTTGGCGCATTTCGGCCTGGACTCGTTCTTGGCGACGCTCTAGCTGATCGACGGCAATTTGTAGAGTTTGTTTACGCTCTTCCAGGGTCTTGAGATGATCGTTGGCAAATCGTTCTAGGGCTGTTTGAGTAGCTGAGAGTTGCTGTTCTAAAAGCTTGGCTTTGGTTCCCCGTAGTTCAGCAATCTCAGCGCGGAGGGTTTGAGCGTCCTTTTGGAGTTGTTCCACAGAGGGGGTGTTGTTGGTAGTGATACCGGAAGAATCAGTCACGTTAAATCCACTTGAATCAGTAAAACTATGGCCGATGAGCAGAAGACTTTAAGATCTGGGGCACCGCTCTTCTAGACAGGTCAACAGCGTCTGGGCATCAAAGAGCATGGGCATGAAGTGAATGCTTTTGACCTCTTTGAAGAAGAACAAGATGGGAACGGGAGGAAACAAAATCAGCCAATCTTGCCACTCGGCAAAGGGAAACTGGCGTAGTTGCTTCTCGCCCCGATAGAGTTCAAAGGCCGTAGCTGTAAATTGAACTTGCACGGTGGCAGCCTGGAATCCCAAGAAGCTCCCGAGCAGGATGACAGGAAGACCGGCCCAGGGGGTAAGGAAGGTTAACGCAATGCCTGCGATCGCAACCCCAATCGGCACCCAATAGCGAGGCGTCAAAACTACCGTTGATTCTGTGTTAGAAACCTGAGAAACAGCCATTTCACGTTCATATTTTCAGCAAACTGATTTCCATTCTAAGGGGTTCTGCTTCACAAGTTTTGTAGAGCTGTGCCACCCGACCCTTGGAACATCACCCAGGACAAGAAAAAGTTAGTCATAAAGATAGAGACCAGTGCCGTCACCACCGCCGCTGTGGTGGATTGCCCCACCCCCTTTGCGCCGCCATAGGTGGTTAAACCCCAGCTAGAGCCAACAATGGCAATAATGCCCCCAAAAATCGCGGCTTTAATCATGGAATTCCAAATGTCCCAAACATCCAAAAAGCTATGGACTGAATCTAAGAAAACACTGTAAGGAATATCATATAGGGCCGATGCAACTACCATCCCACCCGTCACCCCTGCCACTAAGGAAATCAAGGTCAAAATCGGTAGCATTAAGGTACAGGCCAGCAATCGAGGCACAACCAAATAGTCGACCGGATCAGTATCCAGCATTTGCAGGGCATCAATTTGTTCTGTGACTCGCATGGTGCCAATTTCAGCCGCAAAAGCAGAGCAAACCCGACCCGTAATAATCACTGCCGTCAGCACGGGGGCCAGTTCTCGGGTGAGGGCGAGGGCCAATACCCCACCCACGGTTTGCACCAAACCAAAGGCAATAAACTCCCGAGCGACTTGAATGGTAAACACCATCCCCACAAAACTAGCTGTTAGGAGGGCCACGAGGAGAGACTCTGGCCCTACAATTGCCATTTGCTCAATCGTATTGCGACGATGAACCTTGCCTCTGAGTAAGTGCACCACAACCTGCCCGCCTAAAAATAGGGCCGCGATTAAGCGACGGCTCCAAATATAGAATCCCGTCCAGGCCAGTAAGGATTTCACAAACACCTAAGCTTGATCGTCACGATAGTGATCGGAAGCAGGGTTTGGAGGATATCAATCATACTGTCTCATCGCTAAACGAGTAACTGGCGACCAACCACCAACAACATACTACTTTGGTGATGGAAAATATGGCACTTGTCACTCGAATGAAAGCTATGAAAAACCTTATTCTATCTATTTTTCAGCAATAAAAAAGGGACAACCCACTCTAGCTGCCAGACCGCTGTTGCTGCGACCACACCCGCGTGGGGAGACCCCAAACGTAGATAAATCCTTCCGCTGCTTTGTGATCGAAGGAATCCTCAGCCCCATAAGTCGCTAAGTCAGGCGTATATAGGGAGTGAGGCGATTGGCGGCCCACGACGGTTGCGGATCCCTTAAATAGCTTGACTCTTACTGTGCCCGTCACTTGTTTTTGGGTTTGTTGAATGAAGGCGTCTAGGGCATCTTTGAGCGGACTATACCAAAGGCCGTTATAGACCAGTTGGCTGTAAGTTTCTTCAATGCCCCGCTTGTAATGGGTGACATCTGCCGTCAGGGCTAAGCTCTCCAGTTCCTGGTGGGCTTGGATAAGAACTAACAGTGCAGGAGCTTCATAGATTTCGCGGGATTTAATGCCGACCAAGCGGTTTTCCACCATATCGATGCGGCCGACTCCATGCTTACCAACCACTTGATTAAGCTGCTCTACAAGGGCCACAGGACTGAGGGCCTGTCCATTGAGTTGGGTGGGAATACCCTGGACAAAGTCAATCTCGACATACTCGGGCTGTTCCGGCGTATTGGCAATCGCTTGGGTCAGATCGTAGACTTCTTCCAAAGGCTCCACCCAAGGATCTTCCAAGGGACCTGCTTCCACACTCCGTCCCAGCAAGTTGCGGTCAATACTGTAGGGAGACGATTTCTTAACGGGCGATTGCACTCCGTACTTTTCGCCATAGGCAATCGTTTCTTCGCGGCTCATACCCCATTCACGGGCAGGCGCTAGGACTTTGAGGTCGGGATTGAGGGCGGCAATCGACACATCAAACCGCACCTGATCATTGCCTTTCCCCGTGCAGCCATGGGCGACCGCATCAGCGCCGTGGGTTTTAGCAGCTTCTACAAGTAGTTTGGCAATTAAGGGTCGGGCTAATGCAGTCGATAACGGATATCGCTTTTCGTAGAGGGCATTGGCCTGAATGGCGGGAAAGGCATAGTCGGCAATAAAGCTCTGGGTGGCATCGGCAACCAAGGATTGGGTAGCTCCCGCATCTAGGGCTTTTTTGCGAATGGGCTCCAGCTCGTCCCCTTGGCCTAAGTCAGCGGCGAGGGTGATGACTTCTTCAACACCCCATTCATGCTTGAGATACGGAATACAAACGGAGGTATCGACCCCCCCGGAATAGGCCAACACAACTTTTTTAGCGCGCCCCATGATCGCTTTTTTCCTGCAAAACTGCGTTCCCTATTATGCAGGGTTAAAGGTCAGATTGCTACTGCTGGGCGTCTGACTCTAGCATTTGCACATCCAAGGCCAAAAATCGATCCAAAGGGCGGTACATCCAATACATCGAGCTCGTTGAATCTAGACTCGTCTTTTGAAATCCCAACATCACCCCCATTTTTTCGTAGATGGGATGAATCACCAAAGTGTGTAAATCACAGAGATTGGGGAAATCCTGCTGCATCCGCCGTAAGGTTTCCTGCGTATCGATCAGAAACGGGATTTGATACTGGTCCCAATAGAGCGGATCAATCATCCAACTCCGCACGAAAACCGACATACAGTTTGGATCATCCGGCATTGCCATTTGGAATGGATCTACTTCAGTCAAAGTACTCAGATGCAGGCCCTTACTGGGTGCTGAGAAGAAATTGACATCGGATTCACTATCTGTCGGATAGAGCAAATAAAAGCCTACAGGATTCAGCGTATTGACCTGCCGTAGCACTCTCATGCCTGTTCCATACTGCTGTGCCCATTGTCTAAGTAATTGCGTAATTCGGTGTGGGGCCGTCTCAGAATTACGGTTCATCCAGTTATAGTTACGGGCCAGCAAATTAGCGACTGGAATAGCATCACAGCGAGGATCAAAGTCATCGGTTTTTAGCTCTACTGTCTCGTCGGATGCATTCCACCCTTCCGGCATCGGCTGAATTTCAATCCAAGTAGTATTACCGTCAAACTGCTTCTGAATCAGACCGAGCGCTGCTAGCTTATCCAGCATCATCCCAGCCGCGCGATCGCTACCCTGATCCTTATCAAAGTAAAACAGTTCTGCCGCTTGTCGATGAGTACACATCACGGCCTGGGAAGGCAGTACCAGTTCGGTTAGGGGAGGTCGCAAGCATGAATTTTTCTCTAACTGCTCCTGGACTAAAACATAAATCCACAGGCGGACAAAACTCTCAGCCCGGATCCGCGTCAGACCGACCCGCTGAATCAATTGCCCCACGGTTTGCTGTTGCTGGTCCGGGGACCACCACTGATCCAGATCCTCAGTATTCACGCCCTTCACCTCACTTCACCCTACTTCAGTATAGTGCTTGACGCTGATATTGCTTCAAACCCCTACACAACAGTCATTGTGGCCTCACCGAAACAGCAGCCAGAATGCAATTAATCCAATTAAGCCCTGAGGAGGCCATCATGAGTGACAAAAAGTACATTACCCCCACCGTCCATACCAGTGCCTGGATTGCCCAAACCTGGATTTCCTTCACCGTCTCCATTACCGCTACTGCCATTGGCATTGTCTATATGCCTGTCAACCCCTGGATGAAAGGGTATTTGGGGATGGGCACCTTATTTTCCATCGGTTCTACGATTAGCTTGTCCAAAACCATCCGCGATGTGGAAGAGTCGAAGCGGGTACTCAGCCGTCTGGATGAGGCCAAGTTAGAAAAACTACTGGCCGAGCATGACCCCTATAACAAAGTGGTTTAGCCCCTTTGTGATCTCATTCAACTCATTATTAAAGGACTTGGAACATGCTTCTGACTCACCCCCTAACAACCTCTCGCAATGCCCTCAGCGTCAGCAAAGGCATCCTTTCGCTCCTCCGCAATCCCAGCAATACCGAATCGGTCTATGACATTGAAGATGGACTCTATGGCACCCAAGCCATGCAGTTAGCCGTGGACTTTATCAAAACCGATGCCAATACCGCCCAGTTGGTACAAGACCGTTATATTGCCCCCTCGCCAGATCTAGACGCACTGCTGCAATATCCCCAAGACTCTCTGGGCTATTGCTATGCAGCCGCTCTCACGGAGGCAGGATTTGACCCGGAGTTTTATCGTGCGATCGCAGTCCAAGACGATGCCAGCTACATCCTGTTGCGATTGCGACAAACCCACGATATTTGGCACCTGATCACTGAATTTGGTACCGACGTCGCCGGAGAATTGGGCCTTAAAGCCTTTGAACTAGCCCAAACGCGCCGCCCCATGGCGCTAGTGCTCCTCACCTTTGGATTGCTCAAAGCCCTGTTGAAAACCCCGGATACTTTAGCAACCCTACTGCCAACCATTTCGCAGGGCTACCAGTTAGGACTCCGAACTCAGCCCTTGTTGTCTCAGAAATGGGAAGAACAATGGGACAAACCTCTACAGCAATGGCAACAAGAGCTAGGCATTATCTCCAGCTAATCCAGGAGAGTTCCCCGACTATCCGCATCCTTAAGAATGGAGGGACACAACCATGAAATATATTCTGCAATATGCATTTAGTTTGCTGGTAGCCCTGATTCTACTCGTCTTAGCCGGACTGGGAATGGTCAATTGGGTCGGCATTCCCACTGGTAGTCTAGTGGATTGGGTGATTGGTATCGCGATTTTTGGCTGGCTGATGGCAATTACAACCGTGCCTTGGAATATTCATTTTCAAGCGAGGGAAGTCATCGCCGAACTTACCCTATCCCTAGAAAAAGGAATTGCTATTGATCCAGAACAGCGCCGCTATGCTGGCCTGGTTGGTCGTAGAAGTTTATGGGTAGCGTTAGCCTTACATGGATTATCGGCAGTGGGCCTTTTCCTTTTGGCCCGCTGGCAAATCAGCACTATTGGCTACTTCGGCTCTATTGCCGCTTTATTACTGACGGTGTTACGCCCTAGCATCAGAGCTTACCAGTTTCTTGCCAAGCGGCTGTCGATGATTCAGCGCCAGTGCAAGTATCCTCGCGAAGATGTGTTGGAGTTGAGAGGCCGGGTCGCAATGCAGGAAAAGCGAACTGAGAGCCTCATTCAACGCATCAATCTAGAAGATCCAACCTCCTGGATAAGTGGGCAACAACGCCAGTGGGAGGCAGTTCGCCAAGATCTCAATCGGGTAACGACGACCCTCGAAACCCTAAAAGTCAGTAATCAAGTGGCGCATGATCAGTTGGCGAAGGATGCGGAAACTGCGATCGCACAACTCAGCGAAGACGGTCAATTCCTCAATCAAGTCCGTGACCTGATCCGATTCGTCAAAACCGCTTAATCTGCCTCTTCTCGCAAGCTATCTTAAACACCAGTAGCCCAGAGAGTCACAGCTTGTTTTTTAGCATTGTCATTCCAACCTATAATCGGCTGCCCATTTTACAAAAATGCTTGGTAGCCCTATCCCATCAACACTTGACCTCCCCACATACCTATGAAGTGATTGTGGCTGATGACAGCTCTACAGACAATACCGTCCCTTGGTTACAAGATCGACCCTTCCCTGATCTTCGATATGCTTGCCAATCCCATCAAGGTCCAGCAGCAGCCCGTAATCTTGGTCTACAAATGGCCCAAGGCGATACCATCATTTTCATTGATAGCGATTTAGTCGTCACAGAGCACTTTTTACAAGCCCATGCCCAAGCGCTAGAGCAAGCCCAACAAAGGCTGAGGCATGATCGACTGTTCACCTATGGCCGCGTCATTCAAACCCATAACTTCGTGGATCCAACCTCTGAACCCTATAAACCCTCAGATTATTCAGCTGCCTATTTTGCCACTGGGAATGTCGCCATTGCCCGCCATTGGCTAGAGATTACCGGAGGCTTTGACCCCAGTTTTCAGCAATATGGTTGGGAAGATTTAGAGTTAGGCGTACGGCTCCGCAAGCTTGGTCTCAAGCTGATCAAAGCACCCGCAGCAATCGGCTATCACTGGCATCCACCATTTACCCTTGATCACCTGCCTCAATTAATTAAACAGGAACAACAGCGGGGTCGGATGGGGGCCAAGTTCTACCTCAAACACCACACAATATAGGTAAAAATGATGATTCAAATGACCATCTGGCATCGTTTACTCTGGGGGCTTCTCACTGCAAATGGCAGGTTGAATGAACAAACGCTATCGCCGCTACTTCGCTTTTTGATCAACCACCATCGCTCACAGATTGCCTTGGGACTCGCTCGCCTCTTTCTGAATTGGTACCAGGTACAGAGTACTCATATCGCCTATGCCCAACTGACGGGCGAAAGCGTTAGTAGCTCAGACTGAATCTCCCTCATCTCAGATCGGTCTGGAGTAAGAAGGATAGACTTTATGATGCGATCGCCTCAGCGGATCAATCATCAATTCCACCAAGGCTGACTCTCCCCAGAACAAAATGGGCATGCTGACAATGTAGAAACGTCTGAGCGACTGAATCAAGTATGACTGTCTCTAATCTCGACATTTTACAGCGATATGCTGAAGGCCACCGTTCCTTCAATAATTTAGATCTAGAGGCTTGCAATCTCAGCCTACAAGAGTTAACCCATGCCTCTTTTGCTAACGCCAATTTGAGCAACACTATTCTGCATGGGGCCACTTTTATTGGCACATCGTTTTGCCAAGCCAATTTAAAGGCAGCTGGGCTCATTGCTGGAGATTTAACAGGAGCCAATTTTAAGGACGCGGATCTGAGCGATACCTTATTGACTGGCTCTAATTTTTCGGGTGCTGACCTCAGAGGGGCCAATCTCAAACGCGCCGTTCTCTTCCAAGCGGTCTTGCGCGGTGCCAATTTACGGGAAGCCGATTTGACAGAAGCGGATTTGCGAGAAGCCGATCTGACTGGAGCGGATTTGTCAGGGGCTCAAATTAAATCTGAGGCTCTAGAAGAAGCCATTTTAGACGAAACCATTTTCCCCGATGGCAGCATTGTCAGCCTGGAGCAACCGTAGGCTATTCTTGAATGCTTAATTGCCGCTCAGGTATTGCTGTGTAGGACAGGCCATGCAACTGTGGTGACACATTGCCGACACAGTCAGACGCACTGGACCACAATCTTTACGCAGGCAAGCTATCTTTACCGCAAAAAGCTATCAACCAACCACAACATTACGAACATTACACAACTCAGAATGGCTTGGGGTTGGACAGGGTCTGTTTGCAAGCCTGTCTGTAATAGCGCCGAGCCGATGAGCGCACCCGTTGCTAACGCGGCCAAGGTTAACAATAAAGCTCGTCCTAGTTTTTGTTCCTTGCGATTCAACCAGTACAGACTGAAACCTACACCCAGCGCTAACAGAAACGCTAGTGTATCAACAGACTGAGAAAAGAGTGCAAACCCAGCTAAGGCAGTATAGCAAGCCCCGACAATTGTCACTTCTTGCATATCCGGCTGATCAAGCGCTTGCTGTAGCCAGTTGGGAGAGGGGTTGAGCTGGGGCATGCTGAGCTTAGAGGGCTTTTTCTCTGCCAAACGCTCTGCAAATCGAATCCCTTCTGGGACCTTAATTTTGCCCTCTTGACGCTTGCGCAAGCGATCCATCAACACAGAGTCATAAGCTGCTTCTACCACTTGTCGGCATTTCTCATCTTCTTGATTCTGTGCAATTATGCGGTCTCGGGCATTTTGGATATCTTCGAAAGAGGCATTTTCAGCAACTTTCAGGATTTCATAAGGGTTTTGCTCGCTCATGCGTTTTTCTTCCATTGCCCTAAACTCGTTTGCCGACTCACATTCTGGGTTATATCGGGAACGTTAAGTAACGCTCTCTTAGAATCTAACAATAAAGATTCACTCTTACACCCTAGTATGCTTAATTTACTCTTGCACACAACTTTCAGATTCTTTTCTAACTCCAGGGGGAAAAGTTGGGAATCCGATTTAAAAACTTAACATTTCTTGTTAAAAGGGCGCTTCATCTACATTGGCTTGAGATTGTAAAAAATCTAGGAATTCCAGCAATTCCTGATCCGTCAGATGTTGGCGAGAGCGCTTATTGTAGGCTTGTTGCAAATGTCGTCGCCCTTGGGTGCTCGTCCACCCTAAACGCTTCAACTCCACATCGGTTTGAGCAATGATATCTGACAGATCCATTGGCGAGTTTAGGGCAGACAGATCGGATGAAGAGGGCTGAGCGGGCTTGCGTTTTTGAGTCGTGGGTTTCGTTTTACTCCGACGGTTTCCATTTGTGGATCGTCGTGGAGGAGTCTCTTCCTCTACAAACTCTGGTACTGACATTTCCGACATGTGCAAACTGGGATCGGTATCGTCCCACTCAGGTGCAGCATCGAGGGCTCGGTTGGCAATTGCTTGTAAATCTTCTGATAAAGATGCAGGTTGAAGTCGAGCTGGATCCTTGTCGCCCATTAAGTGAGCCTGAGTTTCAAAGGTAGCAGCCTCTATGCCCAAAACAACTAAGGCACGAGCACGAGCATGATCTTCCGCTTCCTCAACCGTAGAAGCCGCTGATAATCCAGTCGCTAAAGTGGTTTCCCCCACTTGAATGAGTGCGCGAACAACATAATGGTCTGGCTCGGCCTTCAGTAACTCAGAGGTGAGACTCCCCATGGGATATTGAGACCGGAACTGCGAGTACATAAACTGCCTCCCAGCAATCATCTCGATTGAATGAGCTTAACGTTAGTATGTCCGCAAAACTTAGTCTCATCAATATGCTTTGGCAAGCTATGCTGAATAGCATTGAGTTTAAAGTGTGCTTTGAACAACTCAGTAAACGCTCAGATTTTGCTTAGACTCTAATCTTAGGTGATCCGTTGGCCATCAGCCTATCTCTTTCTAGATGGGATGGTTTGTATATGGGGTTGCCATAGTGACTCTAACTTGGGTAGAGAAAACCGCTCAGGCTACCTAACTTGGGTAAAGAAAACTATTCAGATCCCATACTTTGATCGCAACAAGCAGTGGTTTGTAAGGGCCGATTTTTTCTATTTCCATGTTGTTGTCTTTTATGGATGTTGATTTGGCATGATTGGGTAACTTAAGTCCGTGAATATAAGTCACAAGACAACATAAAAAATTTTGAATCAGTAAATAATAAAGAAATGTTAATTCAATCTACCTTACCCAGCGTGACTAAACCTATTCGCAGCCAGTTTGAGCGACAAGTGCAAACTATCCAAGGGGATGTCTTACGGATGGGAGCTTTAGTTGAGCAATCCTGTCGTTTTGCTCACACGGCCCTCTTCAGTCGCGATTTATCGGTGGTAGATACGCTTGCCAAACAAGATAAGGAAATTGATCGGCTTTATAAGCAAATTGAAGTGCAGTGTCTGCAACTGATTGCCTTGCAGTCCCCCGTGGCCAGTGACTTAAGGTTAATTGGTGCCCTCATGCAGCTCATTCGTGATTTAGAGCGGATCGGAGATTATTCAGAAGATATTGGTGAAGTTGCGGTTAAGCTATTTCCTTATCCAGTGGCTGCTTACATGCCAGAGATCGAACATATGTCAGAACTTTGCCAAAGTATGTTGTCCCTCAGTTTATCGGCATTAACCCAACTCGATGCAGAGGCAGGGTTACAGGTCAAAGTCGAAGATGATGCGGTTGATGATTGCTATGACCATCTGTATGGCGTACTAGCCAGCCAATCTGTTTCTGGTCCCACGGAGCCTTTGCTGCTATCTATGTTGGTGATTCGCTCCTTGGAGCGGATGGCAGATCATGCCACTAACATTGGGCAGAGGGTAGCTTTTGTGGTGACGGGACAGCGTTAATCGGCTGCGATGATCCACATTTGACCAACTTGAATGCTGGAATCAGTCGATAATGAGCAGTTTTTGTTTGACAGTTGCTCCACTGTGAGGAACGATCAAGAGAGCATACAATGTTCATAGGGCGCTTCAGGTTGTCACACTCAAGCACTCAATGCTCTAACTGTACTGTTGCAGTTCCATTAACGTCTCAGAATCAATGCTGCGATCGCAAAAAATGGGTCATCATTACAAAACTTGATCCGTTTCTAGTTAGCATTCTCTGCCCATTTAGGTTTGCTAGACCATTGCTTAAGGGGCCGTGAGCTGAGATGGTGATGGGCATGGGCATGAGTAGCCTAAGCGATTTTGCTTATGCTAAATCTTCTCCAGCTATTCACTCCGAGGGAACAGATGCCCTTGGTAACATGGCTAGAACGATAAAGAGATTGGCACTGAGTGAAAGCTGGGCCCTAGCCACAATGAAGGACTACAAGTTGCATGGAATTTTCGATTAGTACTCTGCTGAACAACTTTGCAGATGATAAATTACTCGCTCCAAAAGCTTTAGAAAAAAAATTAGATTGTCAGGAATCTGATAGTGTTCGACAACTTCAAATCACCTTAGAAGCCCTTGAGAAAGTCGGTATCCTCTCCAAAGAACGGGGGAAGTATAAACGTCTGCCAGAAGAGGGGGTTGTTGAAGGTAAACTCCGTTGTTCCAGTAAAGGGTTCTGCTTTGCCATTCAAGATCAAGATGATACAGAAGATATTTATATTCGAGAAAGCCAACTGAATACTGCCTGGAATGGTGATCGCGTCCTCGTTAAAGTCACCAAAGAAGGGCGACGTCGCCGCAGCCCAGAAGGCGAAGTGCGGTTGATCCTGGAACGATCCAACCCTTCCGTGATTGCCAGAGTCAAAAAAACGGAAGCTGGGGAATATCGAGCCGTTCCGCTCGACGATCGACTCTTGTTTGAACTAGTCCTCCAGCAAGAAGCAGATGGACCAGACTTAGAAGCAGCCATTGATCAGCTCGTGCATGTTGAGATTGTCCGCTATCCATTGGGACAACTGTCACCCCTCGGCCGGGTTACCCAAGTGTTAGGCAGCGATGCTCAATCTGCAGCTGACACTGAACTAGTGTTTTGTAAGTACGATTTACCCCGATCCTTTCCTGAGGACGTACTAGAAGCAGCAGAGGCCCTGCCGAAGAAGCTGCGAAAAGCCGATCAAAAGAAACGAGTGACCTTGCAAAAGATACCCACGTTTACGATTCGCGATCACACTCCCCATTCCACCCAACTTGACCATGCTTTTTCCGTCGAAAAACTCAAAGGCAACAAATGGCGGGTTGGCGTTCATGTCACCGACTTAGTCTACTATCTCGATACCGACTCTCCCATCGAACGACAGGCCAGTCAACGCAGTGCCTCCATATTCCTAGGTGACACCGTTCTCCCCCTCTTCCCAGAGACTTGTATTGAGCGCATTGGTGCCCTCACCGCTGGCAAGGATCACCTGACCTTTTCTGTGTTGGCTACCCTCAATGCTGAGGGTGAAATCCTAGAATTTGAAATCCAGCCTTCCGTCATTCATGTCGATCAGCACTTGGCCTACGAGCAAGTGCAGGACATCCTGGAAGGAGAAAGCACTCAAGATCAATCCCTGGTCGAGGCTATTGGGCTGTTTCAGACGGTGAGCGAGATCCTACAAAAGCAGCGTTATGAGCGGGGAGGGTTTGACTTGTATTTGTCAGCCTCTCCCCCCCAAATCATCGGTGACGAAGGAGATTTAGGTGCAGTTATTCTACCGCCACCAACCAAGACCCACAGCCTCGTGGCTGATCTCTTAATCCTCGCCAATCAACTTGTTCTGTCTCATCTCCAAGCGTTAGCCGTTCCCGGAGTCTATCAAATCCAAGCCCCACCAGAAGCTCAAGATCTCCAAGATCTCCTCAAACTTGCTGACAATATCCAACTATCTTTGAGTTTGCAGCAGGAAGATACGGTTCAACCCCAGGATTTCCAGACCTTTAGCCAGACCTTTCAATCTTCAGAAATGTCTGCCATTCTCTTTGAGCTGCTCCAAACAACCTTAAAGCCAGTGCAGTATAGTGCTGTCTCAGGCCCCCATTTTGGTTTGGCGCTGGTTCATAATTATGGGCACTTCACGTCTCCTCTGAATCGATATAGTGATTTGCTCAACCAACACATTTTGCATGCTGTTTTGACTGAAGGGCGTGATCGGCGGACTTCTCGGGCCAAGGAACGAGTCGACTTAAATCATAGTTCTTGTCACGGGCAGATTAGCTGGAATGTCTTACCGCCCGAAACACAGCGACACTTAGAAGCCTTGATCACGAATGCTATCCCACACTTGAATGAGCAATCCGAACTGGCTCGGCAAGCGTGCCAAGACCTTACGGGCTTGCAAAAGACCAAGCAAATGCAAACCCATACGGGGGAAGTTTTACAAGGGATTATCACTGGGATTCAGTCCTACGGGTTCTTTGTCCGTATCGAAACCTTGATGGTCGAGGGATTGGTTCATGTCAGCTCCCTCAAAGACGATTGGTATGAATATCGGTCTCGTCAACAGACGTTAGTCGGTCGCAAGAATCGCTGTCAGTATCGCTTGGGCGATCGCGTTGATGTTGAAGTGAAGAGCGTAGATTACTATCGCCAACAAATTGACTTAATTGTGGTCGGTGGCGGTAGTGAGGCCCCCGAAGACGAGGTCACCGAACCTCCCATCAAGGTGAATAATGGAAACGATGAGGATGACAGCCCCAATGAAGGGGAAGAGGAATAACTCAAATTCTTGACTGATTGGACATCCACCTCAACCCTGTTCCAGCAAGCACCATTATGAATGCCCTAGAATTCTTTCAATTAAGTGAAGGCTTATGGCGATCACATCGCATTACCCACCATTTACTCCTGCGACGGTCTGAGTCAGGGAATACGGAAATCCAGGTTCAGGTCTTAGCTCCTGAAGACTCGAAAGTCATTGAAATCTGCCAGCTACATCATGTTCAACCCCAACTTGCCATTGGGGGTTGTTTTGTCCAATGGCAGGGGGCGATGGCTTGGGATCAGGATGACGACACCCCCCATCGCGGGTCAACGGTGTTGGTCTTGGTTCCGCAGGCAGGCAATGCCAGCTCAGGCCAGTTGCTACGAGAACGTGGTTATGCAGAGAGTATTCCTGTTGTGAGTCAATATCAGATGGATGCCCAAAGCGGCTTAGTCTTAACCACTGAATATGAAACCATGAGTTCTCAAGAACGGTTTTGGTTCGCAAATCCGAACTTACGGCTACGGACCACCACAGTGAAAAGCTTTGGCGGTTTTAATACCACGTCTTTTTGTGCAGAGTCAAAGTTAGTCAGTGACCAGCCGTCGAATGAATCCACGTTAGCAACCGTAAATACCAGTGAACAGCCTGATTTAATGCCTACTCATTCCTCTCATTCCTGGTTAGGTTGGTAAATACGGCTAAGCCTGTGCAGGCATTTCCAGAGAGTCTGCTGTATCTGCGGCCCGCTTGGCTAAGTCTTCACGATAAATGTTGAGGTCAAACCAAAACGTCGTACCCACTCCAGACTCACTGATCAGATTGATACTTGCATGGTGTTTGTCCAGAATATTCCTGACAATGGAAAGCCCTAATCCCGTTCCTTCCAAGGTATGGACCCGATTTTCTACCCGGTAGAATCGATCAAAGATAGCCGCTTGATCATCGGGTTCAATCCCAATCCCCGTATCGGCAACCTCTACCCGAATTTGACGTTTGTGGTCGTCTATTGGGTAAGCTCGAATCATAACTTTCCCACCTTTGAGGGTAAATTTCAGGGCATTCCCAATTAAGTTGGTTAACACCTGCAGCAGCAAATCATAATTCCCCCAGATGGGCGGCAGGTTCGCCTGAATGTCATGCTTGAGTTCAATCCCCTGATCACGGGCCGTGAGTTGATAAGTTCTTAAGGTCTGCTCTACAGGTTGGAGCAGATCAACGGCTTCAAAGCGATATTGTTTGCCAGACTCCAAGCGGGACAGATCTAGTACATCGTTGACGAGGCGAGTCAACCGATCGGTTTCACGATTGGCGGTATCCAAAAACTCTTGGCGATCTTCTACACTCAGATCATCTCCATAGTCATGGAGAGTTTCAATAAAAGATTTGATATTGAATAAGGGTGTTCTCAATTCATGGGAGATATTACTAATAAATTGACTCTTGGCCTCGTTGAGTTCCACTTCTCTAGTAATATCCTGAACCGTCATCGCAATCCCTTTGACTTTCTCTCGCTGTTGATCGAGCACAGTGGTCAGCAAGATGCGTACGGTTCTGGGGGTTGGTCCAGTGAGGGTAATCCGAAATTCACTGCCCTCTTGCCCAGCGGCACTTTGATATAAAGGACGGGTTAACTCAATTTGTACGGGTTCTGGTAAGTAGTTTAGGACGTTCTGGCTGACGACCTCACTATCCCAGTTGAATAGCCGTCGAGCCGTGGGGTTAGCTAGAATCACGGCTAAGTCCGTATCCAATAACACGGCACCGTCAGCAATGGTCGAAACCAGGGTTTCCAGCTTGGCTTTCTGGGCGGTCAATTCCTCAATATTTTGCTCTTGATAGCGTTCAAGACGTTCAGCCATATCATTGAAGCTGAATATCAGTTCCCCTAATTCCCCACCAAAAGGGAGGTCAACTCGCTTCTTGAAGTTACCAGATGCAATCGTTTTCACGCCCACGACGAGTTCTTTAATTGGATTGGTGATGATCAGAGCGTTAAATACTGCCCCTAAGATCACCATCACCCAAATCGTGATGAAGACAGCAATCGTGACATCACGAGTTAAGTGGGATGAAGTGACCACTGCGGGGTTGGGATTAATGCCAATGGCCAACACCCCCAGATACTGCTCATCCTGCAACAGTGGCACAAAAACATCGGTCACTTCGCCATCTGGGGTTGAATGTTCCCGTACCATCACCGATCCTGAAGTGGGGTTAAAATTCTCAGGGAGCTGCATCAACCGCCTGAGGGTCAATGAGCTATTGACTTGAGTTTCGGAATAGGGGATGCCGTAATAGATGCTGCCTTCCTCGTCGGCGTAGATCATGTAGCGAATGCTAGAGGTCCGGCTATAAAACTCGCGCGATAGTTTGGCCAAGTCGCCATAATTGTGATCCGCTACCAAAGGAGCCACATTGGAAGATAAGAGTAAGCCTAAGTCCCGGCCAAACCGATTGTCTTGCAGGCGAGCATCTTGCTGAATGCTATTGACTGCCCAAAACGTCAGGGCACTCATGAGCAAGGACACTACCAGGGTCGCAGCGACCATTAGCCGCGTTTGAATGTTGGAATCGGCCCACCAACTCACAATAATTTTTCTGAATTTTTCAAACAAGAGCTGAATCAAAACAGAACCTAAATGGACTTAGTACAGAAAATGGGTATTCCTTGGAGGGTTGATTAATCGGTCACCTATCACAACGTTAACGTTGTGGGAGTGACTTTCCTGATTCTTTTATTTTGGCATGATCTTAAACATCCAAGGAAAACGGCTGGGCAGAGACCCATGCAGTTTGGAGTGAGTAGCTAGGTTTGCTTCTCTCCTGTATTGGCCCATGCCTGGGTATAAATTCCAGTAAAGATCCGGTAATTGACTTGTTTACGGCAATTACGAGGTAACATCAAGAATACGATGAAGTTTCCTGTCCCTCGTCAGCAGCTCTATCATTTGCTCCGCCAATCGTCTGAGCCTGATTTGGCTGCGGCAGCACTCTATATTGCCCAAGAGGAATATCCGTCTTTGGATGTCGCTGAGTACCTGAATGCGCTGGATACCATGGCAATGGAAGTTGAAGAACAATTGCCCTCAGATCCTTACCCCTTAAAGGTGCTGCAAACCCTCAATCGATATTTATACGAGGATCTAGGCTTCATTGGTAACACCCAACATTATTATGATCCCCGCAATAGCTTCCTTAATGATGTCTTGGAGCGACGACTAGGCATTCCCATTACCCTGTCGCTGGTTTATATGGAGATCGCCCGCCGGCTTAATTTCCCAATGGTGGGGATTAACTTTCCGGGGCATTTTCTCATTCGCCCTAGTCGGGACGATATGAATATCTATGTGGATCCGTTCTATCAGGGGGAATTGTTATTTGAGCAAGACTGTTGCGATCGCATCACGCAAGTGTTTGGTCATCCGATGGAACTGAGACCTGAATTCTTTAGCGTGGTCAATTCACAGCAGTTTCTCATTCGACTGCTCACTAACCTCAAGCAAATTTACTTAAATGACAACCAGCTCGAAAAATGCCTCAACATCTCTGAGCAAATTTTGCTGGTTGATCCGAAGTGCTATGGTGAGCTGCGAGATCGGGGTATCTTGTACTATCATGTAGGCCGTTGGTCTGAAGCCCGACAAGATTTAGAAGATTTCTTAGCTCAAAATCCTTCTCCTGAACATATTTCTTTGGTGAACAAACTACTCGACCAAATGAATGACTTGTCCTAACATGTCAAAGAGTATTTTACAATAGGTATAGTTTCTTAATTTACGAATCGGTTCCCCTCTTATTTAGATGCTCACGATTCACCTAACCTTCGTCTTCCTCTGATGCAACACGTCTGCTCTACCTCTCCCGAATTAGTTTTTGCTGGTTTCCATGCCCTTGCGGACCCTCTCCGCACCCACGTTTTAGAGCTTTTACGCCACCGAGAACTCTGTGTTGGTGAGTTATGTGAATCCCTAGATATCAATCAGTCCAAACTATCGTTTCACTTAAAGGTCCTCAAAGATGCGGAATTAGTCCATACCCGCCATGAAGGCCGCTGGATTTATTACAGCCTCAATTTGGCTCAATTCGTTGTTCTAGAGCAATATTTGGCTGAATACCGTCGCAACTCGGAAATTATGCCTCCTCGTCTGTATGCGTCGCCTACAACTCCATAGGCTTTGGCAGTGAAATATTCTCAAAATTGGATTCAGTACTCAATAGAACTTGAACGGATCTGGGGCAGAGGGTCTTTTTCACCTTGTCCCCGATACTGTCGCTTCCAGTAAAACGCGAAGTTAAACGGTCCCAACTGGTCTCGTTTTCCCCAATAGACATACCGAAAGGAGCCTTTCTGTATTGGCGCAAATCTTCTGTTTTTGAGGGGTTGATAGTCTAGTTCACCGTTGAGTTGGACATAGGCACTCTTCTCTTGCCGCAGGGCAAACTCAACCTGTCGTTATAGCCACGTTAGTATTTTAACCCCAGTTCGGGTTAAGCCCATTTTTGAGGCTCTTCTACAAAGAATGCAGGTTTCAGCCTACGCAAGAATAAGGGTTTTAGCTTATCCCGAACTCAGGTTATTTTAAGTGTGAATATATTGAACAGGATAAAAACAACCTTTACCTGTTATCTATTTTCCTTTCTTTGTGCATAATGACTTTCAATAACTTTCATCAGTCGGTCTAAAAGTGGTATAAACCCTTCAAAATTGATGGAAGATGAATTTTCCTCGACAACTTTTCTAGCAAACACCGCCTTGCTATAAGTAGTTGCTGTTGCCTTATCATCGGAACGATTAAATCTCTTACCTTCAATTTCCATGTTTAAAGTTGAGGTATCAAAGAGATCCTCAATTTGGGATTCAGTTTTCCCTTCTTGAAGCGGAGTAAAAACGAGATAGAGGTTGCGATAAACGTGGATATATGGCTGCATGTTATCTATCTTATTTTTTGTTTTTCTATCTTTTCTGGATATATTGTTGTGAATAGCACCAAGAACCTCTTTTCCAGCTTTATCATTATCGACTAGCAGAATAACGGGTTCCTTCATGCCAGGTGAGAAGAAGTGTTCAAATTCTTGTTTATACAACGGTATAAATTTTTTGAAGCCTCCGACTCCCCCACTGATTCCAATTATTTCAGCAGTATGGCTTGTACCAAACTTAAAACGTTAATGGCAAAAGTAGCCTTTCCACTTCTATCTAGTAACACAAGAGAAGGATAACTAGAAGCTAATTGCCGCAGTGCATTTTCAATATATACATAATCAGTCCATCCCTCACAGATAAGTACAGGTTTAGGCGCAATATACAATTCTTTATAGAAAAGAAACCTTCGATATATTGTCTCCTTTTGCTTTTTTTCCACCTTAGGGAGCTTTTCTAGATTGTATCGATCAATGCTATCAATAAAGCCGAGTCTTCCATGCAGCTGATTCAAAGTTCCTGGCTTCATCTCTATAGAGTAATCACCATTCTCGCTTTTGCAATATGTTGGTAATAGGAAATTTCCTTTTGTAAATAGGTGATGAGCCATTGCTCGTACATTGTGTCTATATTCACGCCGGACATTAATTTTCTCATTAACAACAAGGCCGGTGACTTCTTGCCTTGAGCCATGGTATTGCATTCGGGTTTTCTTTGGATTAATTTCAAAACCTGAATGATTTACTAAACGTAATAGTTCTGGACCCGGCACCCAAACATTTTTGTCATCATCACGCTGGATTGCAATACTCGATGGGAAATGACGCTTGTTTGTGGAGAAAGTGAGATCGTCTGCATACCGAGTGTAGGTACAACCTGTCTGGGCTGCTAACCTTACCAAGTGCGAATCTAATATATTGCCTATCAAGTTGGAGATTACAGGAGAGCAAGGGCTGCCTTGAGGAAGGCTCTGCTTAAAACATGCGATCTGCGCCAAAATCGTAGCGACTTTTGTTTTTAGGAGAAATCGCTTATCTTTTATAAAAAAGCCACGAACACGTCCAAAATGAATCGAGCTAAAGAAGTTTGATAAGTCAACATTAAATACATATCTTCTATTTCGATGCTTTTTCGCATTAGTACAGATAGATAGCCGACGTTTAAACCCATGAGCAACCTGATCATATGGTTTTGCTTGATTCTTGCTAGCCGCATTATTATTGATTTCATCCAAGCAATTTTGCAAAAGATCTGCCAATCGCTTTTGAAGCAGCTTTAGCCTATCCTGAGGAGCTGAAATACAACGTACTCCATCTGATCTTTTAGGAATATCGAATTCTTTGTATTTACTGGAGTCAGACTCTTTATAAAGAATATAGGACAATGCTTTAGTTTTGAAGCCAAGGATGTGTGCAACATCAGCGATAGTTTGAGCATCACGTAACTTCTGTAACTCAGACATTTAAGATTGATTGTAGTGGTGGGACCTGCAAGCACTCCTTTGCGAGCACGAACCTATGTAAACCATAGTCACCTTAGGAAGTACCAAAAGCATAGCCTGCAGCATTATTTTCAAGTGTCACGAAGCATGACATAAAATCTGCTTGCAAGTCCAAGTATTAAGGTAAATGATGCTGATTGAACTGTTTGATTAATGTCATGATTTTTAACTAGAGCAGCACAATTAACGTATGCTTTTATATACCCCTCCTGCTGATAGGTTAATAAGAGCTACTTTCATGTTGTTAGGGTATAGCCGACCTGCTGATTTTCTCCATATCTTTTCAGAGTGTTAAATAGGCTCATTGAAGCAATAGCAGAGCCCATCTGGTGCCACAACAAAGAACACCTGGAATTTTTTACCATCCCGCTCATCCACCCGCCAGTTCCCTATCTCCACACCCTTTGCTTCCAATTCTGATTTGATGCCCTGAATATTGGAGACCAGGATTGCAGCACCGTCTTGAGAAGCATCTCCACCATTGATGGCGAAACCAATTCGCACCTCGTTTCTTTCTAAAATAACGGTGGGATTAGGCTGATCTTTGCGCTCCACCTCTACCATGCCAAAGGCTTGGGAATACCAATTTGCAGTTGCATCAAGATCGACCACTGGAAGGGCCAATACATCCTCTTGAAACGGAAACGCTGCTTCGAATTTGGGTTGATTAGACACTGAGAATCACCTTCCTTTGTTTTTGTAGGGACTGTATCAAACAGACTTAGATAAATCCAATCGATAACTGTTTGGGACTGCGATCCTTGTCTACAAGATTGGCTAACGTCAGTCCCAATAGCCGCACCGCCTGTTGTTCATCTACATGGGTTTGTAGCAACTCATTCCCTAACACCAAAATTTCATCCACTTCATATAGCGGATTATCTACTGTGCGGCTGCGGGTGATTTGTTGGTAGTTGGAATATTTCACTTTCAAGGTCAGGGTATAGCCAGATCGCTGATTTTCAGCTAATCGCAGGTGAACCATATGTGCGATCGCATCCAGTTCTTCCATCAAAACGGGCAATCCCGCAATATCTGGGAAGAAGCTTCTCTCGGCTCCAATTGACTTACGAATCCGATTGGCGATCACCGGGCGTTCATCCTTGCCCCTAGCAATGCCGTAGTAGTAGTGGCCCATCTTGCCAAACTGACGCACCAGCGCAGGCTCAGACCACTGACGCAACTCCGAACCCGTTTGAATTCCCAGGTGGTGCATTTTGGCAGCAGTGACCTTACCGATGCCGTGAAACTTTTCAATGGGGAGCTGCTGGACAAAGGGTTCAGCTTGATTCGGGGCCACCAGGGAAAGGCCGTTGGGCTTATCCAATCCCGACGCCATTTTGGCCAGGAACTTATTAATCGACACCCCTGCCGAAGCCGTTAAGTTCGTTTCTTGATGGATCAGACGCTTGATTTCTCTGGCAATCGCCATTGCTGAGTCCATTTGGGCCTTGTTCTCCGTCACATCCAGATAGGCTTCATCCAGGGAAACAGGTTCCACCAGATCCGTAAATTGACGAAAGATGGTGCGAATCTGCTGAGAAACCTGGCGGTAAACCTCAAAGCGGGGGGCAACAAAGATCAAGTTTTTGCATTTGGTGGCGGCCACCCGCGAAGGCGTGGCGGAGAAAATCCCGTATTTGCGGGCTTCATAACTGGCGGCGGCCACTGCGCCTCGCTGTTCTGGGCGTCCGCCAACGACGACAGGTTTGCCTCTCAATCGAGGGTTGTCTCGCTGCTCCACGGAGGCGAAGAAAGCATCCATATCGATATGCAGGATCTTTCGCATCGTCTTTTGCCAGTAGCTACAGCATCGGCTCAATACATTCAGGCCGATCCACCGTCGGACTATTCACTAAAGTAGTTACGGGTAAAGCGGATAGATCTTGGACCAAATCAGGATCGAACAGGTGAAATAGATGACTGGGAGTTTGAAGATCAAAGTCTAGCCAAACCTTGTAGTTTTCGGGGGCAATAATCACCGGCATTCGTTGGTGAACCGGGGCCACTACTTTATTAGGCTGGGTGGTGAGGATAATGCAGGTTTCAATATCATTCCAGGACTCCCACAGCCCCGCAAAGGCAAAGGGCTGCTGCATGCGGAAATAATAGGGTTGCTTGGTGTTCTTATCTACTTTTTGCCATTCATAAAAGCCACTTGCTGGAATCAGGCAGCGACGATACTTGATCGCCGAGCGAAAGGAGGGCTTTTCATGAGCCGTTTCACACCGGGCATTAATCAGCTTATTGCCAATGCTCGGATCCTTTGCCCAACTGGGAATTAACCCCCATTGCATCAGCCGAAATTCGCGGGGCTGATGCTGCAACTGCCGAATCACAGCGACGGGCTGGCTGGGGGCAATATTGTAGCGGGGTGGGAAGGGCGGTACATTCTGGAGGCCAAAGGCGGTGGCGATCTCGTCCGGGGTTGCCGTGAGGGCAAATCGACCACACATAACTACTCCACCTCCAAGGAATGTTCAACAAGGAAACGACCTGTAGCCAAAGCCATCAGATGACTTTCATAATACTCACCATCCGTATGAACTTGCCGCTCCGGGGTAATCACCCAACATTGATACCCCCTATCCAGGGCATAGGACACACCCACGAGCCAATCGCCCGTAAACCCAATCAGTTCAGTAAGGGTCTCTCTTGCCATTGCAGCCTCCCGTGCTGGAGGTAAATTTTTACAATTATGCCGAGTTGACACATTAATAGTACAATTATACTATATTAGTCAAACAACCCCCAAATCTCTGGAGAGATGTATGGCCACAATCACTGAATCATCAGAAAAGCAAAAAGCCCTGGACTTGGTTTTGAAAAATGTGGAGCGCACCTTTGGTAAAGGGTCGATTATGCGCTTGGGTGACGCCACCCGCATGCAGGTCGAAACCATCTCTAGTGGTGCTTTGACCTTAGATCTGGCTTTGGGTGGTGGACTGCCTCGGGGCCGCGTCATTGAGATCTATGGCCCTGAAAGTTCGGGTAAAACCACCGTTGCCTTACATGCGATCGCACAAATTCAAAAAACAGGTGGGGTAGCCGCCTTTGTTGATGCTGAACATGCCCTAGATCCCATCTATGCAGGTGCATTAGGTGTAGATGTTTCCGAGTTACTGGTCTGCCAACCCGACTCCGGTGAAATGGCCTTAGAAATTGTCGATCAACTGGTGCGCTCCAGTGCCGTCGATCTTGTAGTTGTGGACTCTGTTGCCGCCCTCACCCCCCGTGCTGAAATTGAAGGCGACATGGGCGACTCCCACATGGGTCTGCAAGCCCGCCTAATGAGCCAAGCTTTACGCAAGATCACCAGCAATATTTGCAAGTCTGGCAGCACCGTGATCTTCCTCAACCAGCTTCGCCAAAAGATTGGCGTTACTTACGGTAGCCCAGAAGTCACCACTGGCGGCAACGCCCTCAAGTTCTATGCTTCCGTCCGTCTGGATATCCGGCGCATCCAAACCTTGAAGAAAGGGACTGATATGTATGGCATCCGAGCTAAGGTCAAGGTAGCCAAAAACAAAGTCGCGCCGCCCTTCCGCATTGCTGAGTTTGACATTCTATTTGGCCAAGGCATCTCTACCTTGGGGTGCCTTGTGGATTTGGCGGAAGAAACCGATATTATCGTCCGCAAGGGGGCCTGGTATAGCTATGACGGCAATAATATCGGTCAGGGTCGGGATAATACCATTCAATATTTTGCCGATAACCCCGAGTTTGCCGAAAGCGTGGAACAGCAGGTGCGTCAGCGATTGGAGTTGGGAGCTGCAGTCTCTGCCAATTCCATTACATCTGTGGAAGTGGAGGAAGACGAAGAGGCTGCCTAATTTTCACAACAGAACTCAACAGATACAGATCGGGGTATGGGTATTCCATGCCCTCTTTTTTTGCCTAGGCAGATAAGGCAGATTTCTCTAAAGTTTTCATCGCCTTTTTGATGATCTGTCGAACGCGTTCACGGCTGATGCCCAACTGTTGGCCGATTTTCTCCATCGACTTGGGTTTGCCATCTTCTAATCCATAGCGCTCACTAATCACAAATCGTTGCCGATCATCCAGCAAAGCCAAATATCCAGACAATTCCTCATCCTGTAACAGCAGATCTAAGTATGACTGGGTGGAGTCGTTCCCCTCGATGAGGTCTCCCAAGGTTGTATCTTGTTCATTTCCCACAAACTTGTCTAAGGATACCGTCTCTTGCAAGCTGAGGAGATACTTTTTCAACCGTGGCAGATCCATATCCATCTCTTCTGCAATTTCGGCCATGGTTGGTTCCCGGCCCAGGGCCTGGCTGAGTTGATGGCGAGCCCGTTTAATTTGATTGCCGACTTGCCAATGCTTGACAGGCAATCGCACTACACGACCTTTGTTTTGTAATGAACGGGTTACCCCTTGCAAGATCCACCAGTACGCATAGGTGCTAAACCGATTGCCTTGCTCCGGCTCAAACTTATCAACCGCAATACTCAGGCCCAGGTTGCCTTCTTGAATTAAATCGAGCAGGGGTAACCCTCGATTCTGGTGCTTTTTAGCAATTGAAACCACAAGGCGCAAATTAGCCTCGATCATCTTTTGTTTGGCTCGAGGGTTGCCAGACTGCACTTGCCGAGCGAGTTGAATTTCTTCTTCATGAGAGAGGAGAGGAAATCGTCCTATCTCTTTTAGATAGTAATGAAGACTATCATATTGAGCATATTGAGTCACCATTATCATTTCCCCACAAATAGCTGTTGTAGAGGTAGTACCCCAAAATACTTTCAATAGGAAGATATCTTCGTATTTCTTAAAAATTAAAGGCGGTGATAATCGGACATGTTATGGCTCTTAAACAAACACGCAAGCATGCAGAATAACAGCGTGAAAAATATTTTTCATAAGGTATGACAATCAGGTTTCTGCTATTCTGCTCATGTCTATTCTGACAGGCCATTTATGCGAATTAGAGGACTCGTAAAAGCGTCTAATCGAGTTAGAGACCAGCTCAAAATTGGCATTCCAACTCACGAAGTTTCTTCATTTCAGCAGTATGTGAAGGGAACTCTTCAGGCTACAGAGCAGATCTGTGCCCGAGCAGGCATTCAACCCTGTCAACTACCTGTCCCTTCTCGCAATGCTTACCAATTTTTGACAGGGGTTGATCTCAAGCATTTACCGATCGTTGAGTCCAATTCAGGGATGCAAGGGGCTCCGAATGGTCATATGGAAATCTCCATTCGACAGATTCGTCGTCAGCAACAGTCCTTTCAGCGCCAAATCGCTGGCTTGAACCCCTTAGAGACAAAAATTGAGCGCCTGCTGATCAAACAGCTTGAACAACGGACGGCCAAAATTGAGCAGTTATGTGCGGACCAAGGGGCAACGCCAGCGAACTTAACTCAACAATCCAAGACCGTTTATGGCTGGATGAAATTTTTGCAGCATGAGGACCATCTACACCTGCATGCTAGCGCTGTTTATCGAGCAACAGATTTACTGAAACGAACCCTTGCAAACCAGAAACATTCTCTAGAGGGTAGCGCGAGTCGAGTCAGCAGCCTGAATGATCGGATGATTGAATTTACGCCGATGGCAGCCCTATATCGCTGCCGCTTGAGGGGTCCTCAACCCACAATCAAGATCAATGAAGGATTTATTCTTGCCAATACTGATGTCATCCAAGCCATCGTTGACTCTATTCTGTGGGGTAAGACCCCCAAAACATCGACCCTTATTAAGGAGTACTCTCTATCCGAAGACTTTTCAGAACTGCTGTTAGCGTTGGATCTAATGGTAGACGATCTCGGAAACACTGCTCAGGGGAATGTTTATAACCTGGATGATGTTTTTGTGAGCGTGAATCAGGCGTACTTCAACCTGCGCGTGGGCAAACCCCGTCTATGCTGGAGCAAGGTCTACAGTAACCGAAAATTTGGTCATTATGAGCCTAGTTGTGATCGAGTGGTGATGAGTTTAAGTCTCGACTCTGACAAGCTGCCCAACTATGTTATTGAGTTTGTAATGTACCACGAATTACTGCATAAAGTCCATGGAGGAAGAACTCAGAATGGATGTCGCAGGGTCCATACTTCGGAATTCCGACGGGATGAACAGCAATTTAAGTACTACAGCCAAGCTCAGCAACATCTAGAGCGGTTAGCTCAAATGCTGTAAGCAAGCTTTGCGGGGACTGACTGTTTGACCTCAGAAGTCGCTCCAATGACTACTGATAGCAGGTTGAGCGGCTTGTTGGCATAGAATAGTGAAGCCACAAGCAATTGAGACAGCGTAGCTCCCGGACAGCATAGCTCCCGCGCAATGTCTATTGTCAGCCACCATTAGGGCAAATTCAGGGATATGGGAATCAAAAGAAGGCAATTTTTACTGTTTGGTGGGACATTAATGTCCATAGGGGTTTGGCAACACTCACTATGGGCCCAAGATCGCCGAACTCTGAAAACGCTGGCTAAAAAGATCACCGTCCGGGTCGTTACTCAAGGCACCTCTGGTTCCGGCGTGCTGGTGAGTAAGGCTGGGAATACCTACTATGTTTTGACGGCAGGTCATGTGCTGAAAGACACTAATCCAGGCGAAGAAGCTTACATCGAGACCTTTGATGGCCAGCAGCACCCTATTGATACTTCTGCGATCCAGTCAGGCGGGACGATAGATCTAGCCCTCTTCTCTATCAAAAGCAACACGAATTATGCGATCGCTCAATTGGCAGAGAAGAATGCCTTAGGTGAGCTGGATGAAGTCTTTGTGGCAGGTTTCCCGCTACCGGGGCTGGCAATTACCCAACCCAGATATACGATTTCACCCGGACAAGTGACATCGATTGGGGGTCAAGATGGGGGCTATGGTATTACCTATACCGCCGTTACCCAACCCGGTATGAGTGGCGGGCCTGTGCTCAACCGATTAGGCCAATTGGCAGGTATTCACGGACGGGCAGAAGGTCAAACCGTGGGGGATGTCGCGGTCAAGTCAGGGTTTAATTTGGCCATTCCTATTGACACCGCAGTATCGCTATTTTCGCTGAAGCAATTGTCAACAGATAAGACCGCTACATTATCCGCATTGGATATGTCTTTTGCCTATGTTCAGGTCAATCCCCAAGGCAAAATTGTGAAGCGAACTGAGGGAAAAGTCCCTGTTTTTCAAGACAGTTTGGGGGAGGGTGTGACCCTGGAAATGGTCAGCATCCCCGGCGGAACCTTCAAAATGGGCTCTCCAGCCCAGGAGCTGGAAAGAGAGAGTAACGAAGGCCCCCAACATCAGGTCACAGTTCCGGCATTTTCGATGGGGAAATTTGAAGTTACCCAAGCCCAGTGGCGGGCAATTATGGGCTCAAATCCTTCTAGAGAAAAGGCATTGAGTCGGCCTGTGGATAATGTGTCCTGGGAGGATGCCGTTGCTTTTTGCAAACAACTCTCTCAGAAAACAGGGCGGGACTATCGCTTACCCAGCGAAGCAGAGTGGGAGTATGCCTGTCGAGCGGGCACTACAACGCCATTTCATATGGGAGAAACCATTACGCCGGAGTTAGCCAATTACTGGGGCGTACATGCCTATGGCGGGGGTCCCAGAGGGCAATACCGCAGAAAAACCGTGGGAGTAGGGAGCTTCCCGGCAAATGCCTTTGGTCTCCATGATATGCATGGCAATGTAAGCGAGTGGTGTCAGGACACTTGGCACGAGAACTACGATGGTGCGCCTACTAATGGAAGTGCGTGGGTCGCTGAAGGGGATTCTCGTCGAGTATTGCGAGGTGGATCCATGTCCGCAACCCCGAGTACCTGTCGCTCTGCTTTCCGCAACTACAATGAGTCTGGATTTCTCACCTATGATGTGGGATTTCGAGTCGTTTGTTCAGCGCTATAACGTCAGCTCCACAGTGATGCCCGCTAGGGCTGGGTTAGGATAGGTCTTGAGATAGACCTGGCTAATTTCTTGCAGGGCCTCGGAGTAGCTAAAGGCATAGACCAACTTATCCCAAGTCGGGGTGGTTGAAAATTTAATGCCATTGGCTGTCGCCACTTTGCGGCACTCGTTATAGGAGCCATATCGACGCAATAGTTCTTGCTTGTCAAGGCGTTTGGGGGCAGTAGCTAAGGTAGACGAAGCCAGTGGTGATTCTTTTTCGTTAGGGGGTACTGCCCTTGACCCTTCATGAGGGGGGGGCTCTGCGATTGTCCCATTCTTAGGTGTTTTGTCAGTAGTAGGGAAAGGCGATGACGATTTGCGATTGGGGAGTTCCTGGCTGAGGGCGGGATAAGCCATGCCCGTTCCCAGCAATCCCATGAAGCTTAGACCTGCAGCTTGCAGAAGACGACGTCTGGTAGGAGCAGAGACTTCACTGAGTTGACTAACCGCTTGCAATGCCTCCTGAGCCGAAGGATAGCGGTAACGATGATCTTGGCAGACCATTTTGTTGAGGACTTGGGCAAGTTCAGGGCTGACATTGGTTTTATGTTGCCAGAGGAATTCACCTGTATCGGGGTCTGTGGGAAACGCCGTTTTGGCAGGATCAATCCCTGTGAGACCGCGCAATGCAATCATGCCTACAGCATAAACATCACTATTGAGACGCGGTTTGCCTAGAAGCTGTTCGGGGGGCATGTAGCCCTGAGTACCCACAATGGCAGTTTGGGCTGAAGGCTGGTGTTGTTTGACAGAACCAAAATCAATCAGCACGATACGCTGATCGCGATCGCGTCTGATCAAATTTTCAGGTTTGATATCCCGATGGATGATCTGTTTGCGATGCACAAACGCCAGAGTTTCCAAGATGTCCTGCAAAAAAGCCACAGTTTTGGCTTCGGTCCAGTGCCACCAAGTTAGCTCTCGACTGAGGCCCTGACCCGCAATATATTGCTCCACTAAATAAAACTGTCGATCCTCTTCAAAGGAGACATAGAGTTGGGGAATGCGGTCATGGTTGCCTAGCTTTTTGAGAACATTAACCTCTGTCCGAAACAAGCGTCTTGCGGTTCTCAGCGTAAAGGGATCATCGGATTTAGGTGCCAGCTTTTTAACAACACATCGACGGTGATCATCTCGCTGTAAATCCTTCGCTAAATAGGCTTTGCTAAACCCACCTGCACCGAGATTTCTGATAATTTTGTAGCGATTGGCTAACGTGCTCATCACTCTGCCTGTTTGATTTTGAGTTGTGCTTGCGAGATCTGTTTTTCGAGTGAGATTGGGCAGTCAACGATCACTGGCCTCAATCTGCAAAAGGTATACTCTAGCTCAAATATTGTTGGGGAGTGAAGCAATATGAGGGGAGAGCATTTTTGGGTGCAAGCTTAACGCAGGTGCCTGCCTGCCGGAACGTTTTTCAGAAAAACTTAACAGAGCTAGTCGGCGTTTGGGTGATTGCAGAAGACGAGCGGAAATGACTCAATGCAGCAGGCCGAGGCACAGTAGTGACACGATCAACTCTGCCCCCACTGCTCAATTGGGACAATGGGTTGTAGTGTGGTACCAGGCTGCAAGTAACCCATATGGGGACAGATAGTTAGACGGAAGCCAGCCAGTCGTAGATTTGGTCTAGTTGCTCAATGCTCACTAAGCCATACTGCCATAGGATGATTGGGATCTGTGTAGCCGTTCGGTCTTGAAATCGTAAGGCTAAGGAAAGTGCATCCTGGGGAAGCGCGAGTTCATCTTGCAAATATTGAATAAGTCGAGTTTGCCGATTCATAACAGGATGCCAGGATCAGAGGAGGGTTGTACTGGATGCTATCTATGCTGAATGGGATAGGTGAGAATAGCCGTGATCGGGTGCAAGTCAAGATGTGATACGAGCTGAAGGGATAGGTGATGACTGTCACGATGGCTAGGCGAACAATCCCAATTTTTCCCGTTGTGATGAGCAGCTTTGATGAGGGGTTGGCGGCAAAAATGCTCTCATCTGATGCGATCGCAAGCTTGATTAGTGCTGTAGCTGTGAGTGGCAATGGCTTTTCCATTCTGACAACGAGTAGTGCAAACAGGATGGGAAATCGATTTTATATCTGTACTATCGCGTTCCTAGGCTGGGATCTCCAGAAAAAATTCAGAAGCCGAATCAGGACCTTAGGGATTAGTGAATCGATGTGATCACGATTAGTAGGGGATTTAGAATAAGAGCAGCAGCTATCTGCTGTCGGCAATTTGCCATGATCTCCAGAAAATTAAAGGGGAACGGGTATGGAGCAGTCAACAAAGTTTTGGGATAAAATTGCTGACCGTTATTCCAAACAGCCTATTGCAGATGAAGCAGCTTATCAGAAAAAGCTGCAAGTCACGCAAGACTACTTACAGTCGGGCATGGAACTCTTGGAAATTGGCTGTGGGACTGGATCAACGGCTATTATCCATGCGCCTTTCGTAAAGCACATTCGAGCCATTGATTTCTCGGCGAATATGATTGCTATAGCACAGGGGAAAGCAACTGCTCAAAACATCAATAACGTTACATTTGAACAAGCTAGTATTGATGAGTTGAATGTCCCCGATCAAACCTTCGATGCCGTCTTAGGTCTGAGTATTTTGCACCTGCTGGAGGATAAAGAAGCCGTTATCACCAAGGTCTATAACCTGCTGAAACCTGACGGTATTTTCGTCACCAGTACGATATGTCTGGGGGATATGATGGCGTGGTTCAAGTGGATTGCCCCGATTGGCAAGTTCTTAGGGTTGTTCCCGTTAGTCAAGGTCTTCACAATGCAAGAACTGGTGGATAGTTTGACCAGTGCTGGTTTCGAGCTGGACTATCAATGGCAACCAGACAAAGGCAAAGCCGTGTTTATTGTGGCGAAGAAGACACCGTAGAGACGGTTATGGTTTGTAATACGACAACCCAGTGAATGGGTATATCCTGGTGCTTGAAGAGAATTGTTGTGCGATCTCACTCACCCCGCACTCACCGCAAAATTGATGTGGGGCTGCTTCTAAACATCAGAGTTTTGCGAGTATTTTTTGCTTTACGGATTGATATTTTTGTTTCAAGAGCTGCTTACTATCGACCAAAGTGCCTGTCGCGGTCGTCTGTTTCGCTCTAGATAAACAATCTTTGAGCAGTTGGCATTGGCGTTGTGGAATCTTAATAGTAACGACACTCACAGGCTGACCTGGGTTGGATGAGTCAAAAAACATCAGCAGATAATATCCCATCTCACTCAGCAACTGGGTGATGTGTTGTCCCTTGGGATCCTTAAGATCGATGTAGCAGGGAAGCCACCGAGGACCTTGTTGTCGATCAAATAGGGTGGTGATCCAAAGGATGGCAGGATGAGGGGTAAAGGTACAGAGAAAATTACTATGGCGCTTGCTGAGAGATCGCTGCTCAATTTCTTGTTTGGTTAACATCACCCACAAGCCTACTGCCTCTTGATCAGGGGATTGAATCGTTTGTGCAAACACAATATTGGCAATGGGTTTATTGTCTGGCCAGGATGCCCGCCAGGCTAGATCTTCAATGGACCAAAAAACAACTTGTGTTTGCTCAGCAATCGTTAGGTTGGCTCGTTGAGTATGCTCTTGGGGGGTAATTGAGGTTAAGTCAATGGATGATGGGTCAACCAAAGGTTGGCTCGATCCAGATCCTTGATGAGTGATGCTTTTTAAGGTCTTGAGGATTTCGGTAACAGATTGGGGCCGTTGCTCAGGGGATTTGGCCAGACAACTCATCATTAAGTCTTCCAGGGCCGCAGGAATTTTCAGGGTCGGATCGACATCCCGTAATCGCTGAGGAGGGAGCTGTTGATGCGCCTGAGCCCAACTTTCAATTGTGTTGGCTTCAGCCATAATCGGGAAGTAGCCAGTCAGGGTTTCGAACATGGTGATTCCCAAACTATAGATATCAGACCGCGCATCGATGACGGCACCCGAGAACTGTTCAGGTGATCCATATGCAACCGTTCCGACAAAAGAATGCGATCGCATCTCCTCAGCCTGGCTACTTAAAAAGTCCGCAATCCCAAAATCCAGGAGTTTGGCAAGTTCCCCTAAACTGGCATCTTTGATCAGAAAAATATTGCTGGGTTTAATATCTCGATGAATCACTTGATGTAATTCACCTTCAATATTGATGCCTTGATGGGCACACTTCAATCCCGCACAAACCTGGGTCATGATGTGAATAAAGCGATTTAAAGGGATGCGCCCTGCGCCAATTAGGTCATCCAGGGTTTGCCCCTGCATAAACTCCATGACATAAAACGGCGTGTGCTCCTCATGCAAACCATAGTCCAATACTCGCACAATATTGAGACTTTGATGGCCCAACAGAGCCCCAATCCGCGCTTCTCTCGCAAAGCGAGCTGCGATCGCATCATTATACAAGGTATGAGTCAGAAACTTAGCGGCTACCGTCACATCCCCAAGCAGCTGATCTTGGGCTCGGTAAACACTCCCCATTGCACCAGTTCCCACCAACTCCACCAGCTTGTAGCGATCGATTAAGAATTGGCCAACTTGAATGCCAGATTTGTGGCTCTGTGTCGGTGCGGACGATTGATTGAACTTAAAGTACTTATTGAGCAGCTTCACTGACGGTGCATCCCCGTTTTTGCGAACAACCTAAGATCGCTTTATCCTTAGTTTGCCCTGGGAACAAACTGGACCCTACAAGCCAGCCGATTCGGGGATCACTACTCTGTTGCAGTTTTCTTTACCTATGAAGTTCCAGTATTTGCCCCTGTCGTCACATGCCCTAGACAGCAACAAGGCTGGAGCTTTAAAGCTCCAGCCTTGTTGCATGAGTCGTATTTTTACGAGAAGGCGTAAGTTAGACGAGCCATTCCAAAACAGCTTCTTCCTTGGTGTTGGTTCGGCGCTCAGGGGTCTCCCGAGTAAACTTCATGTGGATGGACCGATTCTGCTCACCATCTGCAGCCACGGCCATAATTGGATAATCAATCAGACCATCTTGGAACGACATTTGGAAGCGGAAGGTGCCATCCGAATTGAGTTGAATGGGCTGGCCCCCAATGGTGACTGTGGCATCGGGCTCCGTTGCACCATAGACAATCAGCTCGGCATCAGCCACTAACCAAAACTGGCGAGGGCGAATGGGGGGAGCAGAGGCCGAAAAACCGACGCCAGACATATTGAGACCGGACGCCGTCGGAATAGCCCAGAGACCCACCCCAGAGGGAAAGACGTAAGAGCTGAGGGCAGACTCATGCACAGGAACCTGCTGCATGGAACCATAGAGAGAACCCGCAACACGCAGAGCCTCAACTCCTTCAGCCATCCCAAAGACTTGATCATAGATACTGTTATCCGCAGCAGCTTCCACAGGCTTCTTCTCTGGGGGCACCAGGGTCGCCAGCTGTTTACCCCGTAGCTCCATATCCCAATCTACCGTAATGAACTGATCTTCCACCCAGTCAGAGGGGTAGGTGGGGGGCACATGCACTGGTGCAGAACGAGCCAAAACGAGCCAGCGACCATCGGCACAGCGATAGCCAATTTCAATGACGTAATCGCGATCGCTAACGGGTAGCGGCAGATACCATTCCCGAGCAAGTTCATCACAGGGATATTCCTGGACACTGTGAGGAACTTGGTAGGCCAAGTCAATATCGGTTGCATCATAGAGGCGAAGCGCGAGTTGCTGTCCTCCCTGATTTCGCAAAATCACCTTATGGTCATTGGGAATATCCCAATAGGTATACGCCCATTGAGGATCGCGCGGCATCAGCACGATACGAGTTTCACCATATCCTTCAGGTAAGTCATTAATTTCGGCATCAATGGATGCTAACTCCACAGCATCCTCCTGGCCGACTTCAAATTTCGCAGCTTCTACCCGTTCTTGAGCAGGTAAAGTGCCGGATAAATCGGGACTACTTTGGTGGCCCATGGTTGAGGGTATCGATGCTTTTTGTTGAGCCACTCGAATCGATTCAAGTAATTGGTCTTTGCGCATCCGGCTGTAGCGGGACACACCATAACGGCTGGCGACACGTCGAAGCTGACGCAAAGTCATCTGTTCTAAAGGCAATTGATCTGGAGACATATCAGCAGAGACCTCGAAGGGTAACGGACTAGTTGAGAGCGTCATTCCACAGTTAACCTTGAGTAAATATAACTAGTTGGGGATCGCTTTGTTAACAAATATGTCCGAGATCACTAAGTTCGTCAAGGCTCAAAAGCCAGTAAATATCGACAATTAACGAAAAGTAAGTATATTTGGGGATCTTTTTGTTATGAATACATAACAAAAAGATCCCTTAAGGGGATCACCAACCAGTCCTAGCGATCTGAGTTAATCCCAATCCAACACCCCATACTCCAGGCCAAGATGGCTGGACTAGGATTAAGCAGCACCGTTTGAATGGCCTGGAACATCCGTCTGAAGAGACAGGCGAACACTCATAAATGCCTTACAGCGTAAACGCTGATTCAATATAATCCAGCAACAAGAATTGATATGCCCCCACTTGGATGGGGCGACTGAAGTCAATCGTAGAAGCTTGCAACACATCATGGATATTGACCTGAGCTGAGGGAGCAAGCTCTGAGGTTGGGTTACACTGCACCAAAGCCACATCAAATTGACAGAATAGCTCGGATAGATCGGGATGCTTCCCTAAAAAAATTTGGGCTGTTTTCCACAGTTTCTGTTGTTTTTGCGGCGTAATTGCCAATCGACCATCCGCATCCCAATTTCGAGACTGACGCGTTTTAACTTCCACAAAGGCCAAGCGATCAGCACCACTTTGTGCATCTCGGCTGGAGGAGCAAGATCTAGCAATAATGTCGATTTCGCCCCACCGACAATGCCATCGTCTCTCTAGGATTTGCCAATGTTGTTGCGTGAGCCACCGACAGACCAGTTGCTCACCCCACTCTCCCACTTGAGCAGTTTGGAGCCATCGACCGGGACGAGGTTGAGAAGGTGAGGTCATATTTCCGTCAAGCAGGCAAGAGTCCGATAGGATCATAAGGATAGACTATATGGCTTTGTCATCCCTGATGGCGTCGTTAATTCCCGAATAATAGACAAGAATTATGAAAATGAATGATTCAAACTTCTCTATCCGTTTTCCCCAACTGAGGCGCATCTTGCAGCGTTGTGTGTTGGCAGGAGTCCTGGTGATCTTAAGTTTAACCCACTGGCTACCTACTGCCTGGGCAGATGTGTATAACAAAGAGATTTTATTGAATGCTGATTTTTCCAATCGCGATTTAACCGATGCCAGCTTTACTAAGGCTGATCTACGAGGCAGCAATTTTAGCCATAGTGATTTACGGGGGGTCAGCTTTTTTGCAGCTAACCTAGAAGATGTCAATTTGGAAGGGGCTAACCTCAGCGTTGCCACCTTAGATAGTGCCAGATTTGCCCGTGCCAATCTCACCAATGCCAATCTAGAAGGAGCGTTTGCCTTCAATGCTGAATTTCGCAAAGCCATTATTGATGGTGCAGATTTTACAGATGTTGATTTGCGAGATGACACGATGGAAATGTTATGTGCGATTGCCCAAGGCACTAATCCAGTAACAGGACGAGATACACGGGATACCTTGTATTGTGAGTAGAACTATCGGGGTTGAAATCAACCTGAAGGCTTTTACCTTAGAGGGTGGCCGTCAAGGGGTTGTATTGTGAAAGCGATCGCAACCCGATTCCAGCGCCATAAGCCCTCTCGCAAGTGGATTGGGCTATTTTGTCTGGCCGTGTTCCTGGTTCTCAGTTGTAGCCCCCGTCCGTCTGACTTGCCTGCCCATTCGGGCGATGGTCGAATTATCTTGGGTAGCACCGCCAAGATTCGGACAATTGATCCGGCGGATGCTTATGAACTCTTCCCCGCAACATTGCTCTACAACATGGGGGAAACCCTCTATAGCTATGACTTAGACAACACCACGCTGAAGCCACACTTAGCAACCGCATTGCCCACTGTCAGCGAGGATGGCCTTACGTACACGATTCCCTTGCGGCAAGGGGTTTTGTTTCACGATGGCACCCCCTTTAATGCCGAGGCTATGGCTTTTTCCTTGCGGCGGTTTATGGAAAATGGCGGACAACCATCCTTCTTGCTGGCTGAGCCGATTTCAGAAGTGAAAGCGTCTAGAGACGATGAACTTCAAATTACCCTCAACCAGCCCTTTGCGGCCTTACCTGCTCTGTTGACCTTTTTCGGGGCTTGTGCGGTTTCACCGCAAGCTTACTCCATTGGTCCCGGTGCCTTTAAACCCAAAAGTTTTGTAGGAACTGGCCCCTACAAACTGGTTGATTATAAAAGCGACTTTATCCGCTTAGATGTGTTTGATCAGTATTGGGGAGCAAAGCCTGCCAATCAAGGCATCAATCTACAGCTCTTATCGACCCCCGCTAACCTCTTTAACCAGTTTCAAACTGGCGCAATTGACGTTGGCTATCAAGGCCTAGAAACGGATCAAATTCAACGTCTACAGGTAGAAGCATCGTCGGCTGGCTGGCAAGTGATTGAGGCCAAGGGCAATGCCGTCACGCATATGGTGTTGAACGTGAAGCAGAAACCGTTAGATCAGGCAACGGTTCGACGGGCGATTGCCCTACTCGTAGATCGACCCTTGATCAAAGAACGGGTTTTCCAGGGACAAGCAGAGCCCCTCTATAGCCTCATTCCTAGTACGTTCGATGCAGCTCGACCTGTATTTCAAAGCAAATATGGTGATGGGGATGCGGCTCAAGCCCGTCAGCTATTGACGGCTGCAGGCTATTCTGCCCAAAAACCGCTTACCTTGGACCTGTGGTATCCATCGAATTATGTTGCTCGGCGGCTGATCGCTAACTTGATAAAAGCCGTCGTTGAAGAACGCTCTCAAGGGATTCTCAAGCTGAAATTAGAAGGGGTGGAATCTACCGTTGGCAACAACAGCTTGTCGAAAGGGATTTATCCCTCCTATTTAGTTAATTGGTATCCTGACTTTTTTGACCCTGATACCTATATTCAGCCTTTTCTGTCTTGCAGCAACGGAACTGAGGCCACGGGCTGTGAAGAAGGCGCTAGCCGCTCTCTTGGTTCCTTTTACTACAACAGCAAAGTGAATCAACTGATCGAGCAACAGCGCCAAACTCAAGATGATCAAGAACGCCAGACTATTTTGACCCAGGTCCAGGAGATTCTAGCTGAAGATATTCCCTATATCCCCCTGGTTCAGCGCAAGGAATATGCGTTCAGCGGTAAAGGGATTGAAGGTGTCCAGATTACCAAAACGCAGCAGTTCCCACTATGGACGATTCGTAAGTCTTAATTGAGTTCTCCAGTTGGTTCAGTCTGTTATGTCTCTTGCCGAGGATTTCATATCGATCACTCCATTGCTCTAATACAGCCCTTCCTCTTGATCGGTCATAATGATGCAGTCCGATAAGGCATAGGTGACACAGAGTAGGGCATAGCCTTCCCCAATTTGGTCATCATCTAGGAAGGATTGATCGGCTTGATCGACCGTGCCTTCTAGTACCTTGCCAGCACAAGAGGAACAAGCTCCCGCCCGACAGGAAAATGGCAGATCGAGGCTATTATCTTCAGCGACATCCAAGATATATTCGTCGTCTGGAACCTCAATTGTTTCTTCGAGGCCCTTCTCTTCATTGACTAAAGTGACTTGGTAGTAGGTTGTCATCACACATCTCCTAAACGAAAGCAGCTATGTTCTATAAAGAGCTGATGCTCCATTCATGCACTAGGCAAGGTTGGTGGTAACACCGTCAACGTCACCAGGCAGACATAGGCCACTGTGAAATAGGTTTCAAACCGGGCAAAATGTTCGAAGCGACATTGGGTATACCAGTCTCGTTGCCAAATAACTACGGCAAACTTCAAAAAGGCCACTGCAAAGGTCAGGGCGGTTAATGGCAACAGCCATTGGCGATAGAACAATCCCAGGGTGATCAGAACTGCAATACCCAAGAAGATTAAGCCAGGCTTCAGATCATTTGTTTTAGTTTTGCGAAGCTTAATCGTAAAAATAGCGCTGGCATAAAATAATGAATTCAAGATCCATAGGCCCCATGCTTGGGTAGTCAAGATACCTGTGGTAGCGCCATAGGCCAACAGCGTGGACAGGCAGATGGCAGCAAACATGACCAGTTCATTCGCGATTGATTTCTGTTGATGCCTCAGCACTGCGATCGCATCTAGGATCAGCGCAGCTGTACCGCATAGATACAACCCGATCAATATTGGGGTCTGACCAGCTAGATAGATGGCGATAGCTAAGCTAGACCCTCCATAGATACCAGCCCAAACTAAATATCGAGGTTTCCACGTTCGTCGCTGTTTGAGTTGGACAATGAATGGATGCTCTGCTTGCAAAGCGCAACCCGCACAGCAGCAAGCCAAAGTTGTGTCTAATGACCAAGTCTGGGCTAAGGCGGCTCCAGAAAGCAAGGAGCCCAATAAAACCAGCAAAGCACCATGTTCTGGTGCAAAAGTGGGGCGATACCAAGCGTGCATACTGAATGAGAAACAAAACAATGAGGGAAGATCAACTGCATTTATCTTCAAAGCGGGACAACCAGCTTTCAGATCACAAAAAAACAAGGGGAGCCAGGATCTATGACTTCCCTTGTTAGCACGGCTCAAGTGAATCAGGTTTCATGACCAGTGAGGTCACCTCATCGAGGGATATGGCAACCCACTTGTTTTAGAAGAGTTTGGAACCGATTAGATCCAACAACACCTTAGTATTAATTGAGAATTAATATCAATTAATACTAACTAATCATCTATATGGATAGATATAAGCCGAACTAATCCTCTTCAGATAAACGTGAAAAAAATAACCGTTCACCTTTGATTCCTCATGACACCTCACCCTGTTGGCCAAAAGGCAAGCAGCACACCGAGATCTAATAGGAAGACTCGGGCTTTTGGGTTTCATGGGGTGATAAGGACTGAAAAGGCTCCCCTACAAAGGGTTGACTATGGCTGACTCGGACATATGCGATCGCAAATGTGCCTATAAAAACCATCCAAATTCCCACACCAAAGATCACATACTTATGCATGGAGCGTGTTGTTAAGCGAGTTGAGGAGATCTTTATCTGAGTTTGCATAGTGTTGATAGAACCTCAAAGAATATCGTTAATGGGGCATTAAAGGTAAGTACGGGAAAATCGGATGCCAATTCATAACAGTGGCAGCCACCAGAAAAAAGATCAGACCTCCATATAGGCTGCTCGCGCGAATATTCCGCGTTTTCCAGAGCTGATATAGGATCACCCAACTCAAGAGCCAACTGACAAGCATGATGGTTTCCTTGCCAGAATAGCTGCCAATTTCTCCATAAACTTGATCAGAAGTGCGACTCCCCGGAATCCAGTCCCCTAAGGACCAAACAATGGCATTCCAACCCTTAAATAAGACCGTTAAGTGTTGATTCACCATGCATAAAAAGCAGCTAAATGCAGCGCTCAGGAGAGCAGCGGCAGCAGGTCCAGATACAGTTGGGGCCTCTGAAGCTCCGGTAGCAATAGATTGGGGAAATTGTTTAAGCCAATTCCCCACTTTGAGATAGAGCGGTTGTGACATTGATTTCATCGGTTAATAGTGGCTGAACTACAAACTGTGAATACGGGCTACATTGAGCCCACTAACAAACCCACCCATGGCAAAGAACATCATGGCCATCATGACGATGCAGGTAGCGGACAGAACCACACGATGCTGACGCTCCATAATTTGATCGCCGTATTGCCACAACACCCAGGCTGAAGCTACACCTAACGGCAGGGTAAACAGCACTATAAATTTGTGGTACTCCATAAATAAGTAGTGAACTAACGGTGTATTCTCCAAAATCCAGCGGCGGGCACCCCCTAGCGGCGCTCGATATCGCATATAGGCCCAATTGCCAGAAGCAATCGCTAAAAAAGCGATAAACGAGGCCCAAAAGATCACGGTGCGAACTTGTGACAATATTCGATGAGACCCCCGCAATAAGGGAAATGCTAGATGCCCCGCATATGCAATCACAACAGTTGCTAAGAGAGCGGCAACTCCATGAATCACTCCCATCGATCGCTGCCAAGGACTGGGGCTCAGAATATTGACAACAGGCAAAAATAGAAACAAGCCTGCTGATAGCAGGCCCAATGCATAAACGCAGATTGTGGCAATATCTTTTGTTTTTGGGAAAGTTACAGGTTTTAAATCAATCGGTTGTTGCATACAGAAATCGCCTTTAAATAAATTCTCCCGATAGGGGAGTTTGCAGCGTAATTCGCTTGATGGACTTCTTGCTCAGCACCAACTTCTTCATGAGGTAAGAGCTCAGTCGGAAATCCTATTGCCCTGTTATTGAGAGCGCTTGATTCACCAAAATACAGTCCGTTTAAGGACTCTAGAAGAAAGTGAAGCAGTTAATGTATGGCTCACAAGATACTTTATCAACAACTGGCATTTCTATTGAGAAATAATTTCAATAATTGTTGCGATATTAGGTATCAAATTGCAAGCCCACACAATTTAGGTCCAGCTGCTTTCTAATGAAAGGGTCCACTTGAAAGGTGGGTTAACTGAGATGATGGTTCAAGACAACCAAGCATCGGTTTAGTTTAGATCGATTTGCCCAAGGCACACGGACAGGAGTGTATCGCTGGTTGGTATTGTCGATGATTGCCTATTTGTTAGCTCATTGGGCTTATCTAACAACTGCCATATCAGGCTTGCCTGAATGGGGTCAAGCTGCCCGACTAGCGATGGAGTGGTGGTTCCCCCATTTACTGGTGATGACGTTGATAACTGATGTCGAACAACTCAGACCTCGCATGCAGCAACTGGGATTGGACCTCCAATTATCTTGGTGCAAGATATGAGTTGAGACATAATCAATGAGCCTCTAATTACTTAATTAGAAGAGATTGTTACACTTCAAAGTCTGGCAAGCTGAGCTACGTTGTGAAGAATCAATGGCTCTTAACAGTTTTGCATCGCAATGCGACCAATAAATCAGAACCCATTTTTTCTGCAATACTGCGCCCTGGACACTCACGCCGCTTTGCTTCACCCACAGAGTTAAAGCTAAGTGCTGCCAATAGGTTGTCTCGATGGGGATTGAAGTCTAAGGGGTTCTTAAAGACCGTATCGTCTAGATTAGCCAACCCGATGTTCGCGGAGAACAATGTACCCTTGGGAAACTTACGTTTTCTGTCATTGATCGTCACTTCTGTTTCTGTCTGGGTGATGATATTGATGTTATTCACTGGAGAGTGCCGACGAGCCGTTTCTAAAACAACCCGTAACACTTCAAGACGATTGTCCACGTCGATCTCCAGATCGTGTGGAACCTTGGTTAATAAGGACCGGAGTAAACTCTCACTACCTAGACATCCTGCAATTGCGATGGCTTGCAGTAGTAAAGTACTGAGTTCTGTTCGACTTAAATCATGTTCATTGGTCGGCTTGTATCTACTAACAACAGGAGAGTTCTCAATAAGGTTAAGAGCGATCTCTTCTAATCGTTCAACCTCTTTCAATCGCTTAGCAGAAGGAGCTAAGGGTTTCACCTTTGAGATCAGCAATGATTCCCTCGGTTTTGAAGAGAAGAATAGAGTTTTAAGAGAAGATATTTGATGGGGAGAAGGCTTCGCTTCTAACAGAACCAACATTATGTACTGGATAACAGTGCGTTGGATATCATCGCTAATCTCATCTAAATCTGGAGGATTTCCATGAGTATGGGCAATAGTGGCTAATTGATCCAAGAGGTCTTTAGCTTCTGGGGACTCAGTATTATCAAAGGCTGGTTTAAATACGACATTCAAAATGGCTGATCTCGCTTTTGAATGAGCATTATCACCCTTAACTTCCTTGTCAGAAAGAAAAAGCAAAAAATGCTTGGAAAATCGGTTGGGTATACATCGAAAACGACCTATATAAGGTTCTCTCTGCTGAGGTTCTGCAATAAATTTTGCAGCAAGGCTATATTCACCAATAATAATCCTACCCAAAGCTGCAAAGTTTTGCCCTAAAAGTTGTTGTCGTTTACCTAGAAATTTCTGGGGAGTAACAATACTATAACTGAGTACATCTACTACATAAAAGAATCTCAGAATCATTGCAGTCAAAGCACAAGGGTGCTGCAATAGCAGAATTTGAAGACGGTTCGAAAGGCAAATCAATAGACTCATAGTTGCCCTGTTAATTGATTAGCAGAATTGCAAGACACAAAGATAACTATTTCATAGAATTAGAGTCACTTAATATTTGGGGAGTAAGTCTTCAGAATTAGTGTATTACAAACTCCAAGAGAGAGAACAGAGATATTTCTTTTATTTACTTGCATTTTACATACTATGCTGGCAATCAGAAAATCCTCAAAGGGTACTGAAAATGAATTCACTCTAATCACACCAGATGTATTAATTTAATTTTATAGAAACATAATAATCTGTGAACTAGTATACGAATTAAACCCTATTGGCATCATCTATGCCAGTTCACCCTTTTATGCCTGGTTTATAGTTCTTTATATAAATCTTGGCTCAATCGGTGTTTCAGGGAGTTAGCTAAGCAAGGTGCCTAATAGGCTACTCATCAAGGCTTTCCCCCTTTTTCTAGCATTATGCACAAATTCAA
>JANQPU010000136.1 GCA_028285315.1 Acaryochloris sp. IP29b_bin.176 | reverse complement strand
CTTAGGGAAAAGAATAAATCCTGGATGGGTCATTTCTAAAAATGGCCTGCTTTGTTTTGCGAGTGTTACCTATTTTGGGCCAGATTTGAACAAAGCCGATACGTAATACCACTTCCACCCTGTCCCAAAACGTCTAAAATCTCGTAACGCTAGGCGATTTGTTCACCTAACTGGTGAAGTAATAATTCCATTTTTTGCAGGAGTAGATGATTCTTCTATTTTAACTCGCGGAAAAATAATCGCTTTTCAATGGCTGATTGAGTGGTGGTTCTCAGCTAGTAAGCGGAATTCTACAGCAAGCTATTTCAAAATAAACTGAGCTGAGTTGAGGGGTGTGTGAGTTGATCCCACGGTAACGGTGGAATCGTGATCTGTTCTTGTAAAAGCTGTTGAAATAACTGAGCAGTCCTGGGTGACTGCTCTTCCAAAGGGCAATGGACAAAGAAATAAGTATCAATCCCTTGCCGTAACCAAGCCTGTAGAATATTCACCCAATTCTTTAGAAAAACGTCATTCAACTCCCTTTGCGGGTGACTGATGTAGCGAATCACAGTAAAGGGCGCTGTGGTTGTAGGCTGCAGCGGTAGCTTTGGTTTACGACGTTGAGAATGTACTTGTGGATCATCCGGTCCTTGATAAATGGGACGCGAGTCCAACAATACTCTGCCGATTTGGAGTGACGTTAACAAATTATTCAGGTTTTCAGCATGAGGCGATTGAAACCATTGTGGGTGGCGGACTTCTACAGCCAAGGGCACATCAGATGGATTAATCTCTGTTAGGAACGTTTCTAAGTCCGGGAGCTGTTGAGGACCATAACTAGGAGGAAGCTGGACGAAAAGCGGCCCTAGTCGAGAGCTTAAGCCTTGCATCATCTGGATAAAATCAACCGCTTCATCAATATGGGGTTGTAACAGTCCGGCATGGGAGACGGTACGGGGAAACTTGGGACAGAATTGGAAGGATTCTGGGGTTTGCTCAGCCCAGCGACTGACTGTTTCAGCAGATGGCGTGGAATAAAATGTAGCGTTAACTTCAACGGTCGTTAACCGCTGAGCGTAAAGCTGGAGCAACCGACTGGAGGAACTGCCCTGGGGGTAAAAATCCCCTAACCAACCCTTATAGGCCCAGATTGCACAACCTAGATAGAAATTGCCGTTGGGCTCAGATGATGCTGCAGTCATGGTTTCCCCCTACAATTGGAGTGTTTGCTTCCTTGAGACCCGTATCTCAAGAGGGAAATCTCTTTATTATCTCACCACCAATCAGATGAGCATTGTAACGCTGCAGGGAATTCGCAAGGATTTTGGCATCAAGGAAATTCTGCGAGACGCGAGCTTTAGCATTGAACCCGATGACAAAATTGGTCTGATTGGTGTCAATGGTTCAGGCAAATCCACGGTCCTGAAAATGATTGCCGGGATGGAATCCATTGATGGGGGCAAACGCCAAGTCAATTCGGGCGCAACCATTGTTTATCTACCCCAACAGCCGGATTTAGACGACGAACTCACTGTGCTAGATCAGGTGTTTAACGACAGTAGCGAGCAGATGCAGCTGGTCCGCACCTACGAGGACTTATCCCATCAAATGTCTCAGGTGGAGGGGGTAGAACTAGAAAACCTGATGGCGAAGCTAGCGGGAATATTTGCCCAGATGGAGACAACGGGCGCATGGGAATTGGAAACCAATGCCAAAATTATTTTGAGCAAGTTGGGGATTACGGATTTTGAAGCCAAGGTGGGAGATTTATCAGGTGGCTATCGCAAGCGAATCGCTCTGGCAACCGCCCTACTTTCAGAACCTGATCTACTGCTAATGGATGAGCCCACCAACCATCTAGACGCAGAGTCGGTGGAATGGTTGCAGAGTTACCTAAAGCGCTATCGAGGGGCGTTGCTACTGATTACCCACGATCGCTACTTTTTGGATCAAGTCACCAATCGGATTCTGGAAATTGATCGCGGGGATTTGTATACTTACTCTGGCAACTATTCCTATTACTTGGAGAAGAAAGCGTTGGCTGAAACGGCAGCCGCCAAAAGTCAACGTAAACATCAGGGTATTCTGCGGCGCGAGCTGGAATGGCTAAAGCGGGGTCCTAAAGCCCGCAGCACAAAACAGCAGGCTCGGATTGACCGGATCCATGCCATGCAGGATCAAACTTTTAAAGAGGCACAGGGCAAAGTCGATATCGATACACCGGGTCGTCGGATCGGCAAGAAGGTGATTGAACTTTCCCAGATTTCCAAAAGTTATAGCGATCGCACTCTGATCCAAAACTTTTCCTACGAATTTAGCCCTGAAGACCGCATCGGCATTATTGGCGGCAATGGGACTGGAAAATCCACCTTAATGAACATCATGACCGGACGGGTTGAGCCAGACACAGGGCGGGTCGAGATTGGCAAAACCATCCATATTGGCTATTTTGATCAGCATTCAGACGATCTGGTCGCTGCAGCCCATCAGGACCAGCGTGTCATTGATTACATCAAGGAGGTGGGCGAGTTTGTCAAAACGGCGGATGGCAGCCAGATTTCGGCTTCGCAGATGCTGGAGCGATTTTTATTCCCTGGCAACCAGCAGTATGCCCCCATTCACAAATTGTCTGGCGGCGAAAAACGACGGTTGTTTTTACTACGGGTACTGATAAGTGCTCCCAACGTGCTGATTTTGGATGAACCAACGAATGATTTAGATGTCCAGACCCTAGCAGTTTTGGAAGAGTATCTCGAAGACTTCAATGGCTGTGTAATTGTTGTGTCTCACGATCGCTATTTTTTGGATCGAACGGTAGACTACATCTTTGCCCTAGAGAATGCACAGGTTCGCCGCTATCCAGGTAATTATTCTATTTATCTGGATATCAAGCAGGCCGAATCCGAAGAAGAACTCAGCCAACCTAAGGAAAAAGCGAAACCCGCTGAATCCGTTCCCAAAAAAGCTAAGGGGAAACCCCAATCCTCCTCACGGTCCCGTCGTCTATCCAATTATGAGCGGCGGGAGTTTGCCAGCTTGGAAGACAAGATTCCTGAACTGGAAGCGAAGAAAGCCAAGTTGGAGAATGTGCTGTATGGCTCTCCGCCTAGTGATTTTTCTGAAGTACAGCAACTCTCCGAAGAACTCGCCACATTGGAAACGGAAATTGAGACGGCCACGGAGCGGTGGATGGAGTTAGCAACTATCGAAGAAGGGGACTGAATCCTTTTGTAGAGGCCTTCGTTTCAAGACCTGGGAGGCGGCGCTCAAGACCGTAGTAAGGTGCTTATGCAAAATCTGGTTGTGTCGCAATTAATGCTTCCAGTTACAAAACTCCTCTGAGTTCCATCCAAGACTATGCAGCTAATCCGAAGATTTGATTGATGAAAGAGATCTGTCCTATCACATCAT
>JANQPU010000121.1 GCA_028285315.1 Acaryochloris sp. IP29b_bin.176 | reverse complement strand
ACTCACAAGGCTTCATGACATCGCGGATACTTGGAGGCTGGCTCATAATTGAAAGTACTCGATAGTCTGACTTTCAAGACTTGTGGGTAAGGCATAGCTAATAAGGGGGATGCTTATGCCAGAGCTTTTTTGGATTACCTGTATGGGTTGAGTGACTCAGAATTACAGCAACATCTAGACACCCACTACCCGTCTGCTTCGCAATCCGAGAGGTGTCTGCGTTATCGGCCAGGTGAATTTACTCGGCTCCCAAATCGGTACTATCAATTCCGCCTTTACGAAATTGATTTTTTTGCGCTTGATTCCAATACGTTTAATGCCCCCCAATCTTTGCCTGATACAGAAGCAGGCAAGCTCCGCAGGCAACAACTGCTTGAAGATCGCCAAGCCCTTATGCAGAAAAAGACAGAGGTCTTAAGAGCGGCGGCGGTTGAAACAGCTACCACTATGAACTTGGATATTGAAGAAGCCTATAGCAAGGTCGAACAACTTGAAGAGCAAGTTCTGGATATTGACAAACAGCTCGCCAGGAGTACAGAGTCTACTATCAATATTGATCAGTTGACCTGGCTGAAGCGACAGCTCATCAAATCATGGCGGGAGGATGTCCGAGGCCGGATTTTATTCTTCCACCATCCGCCCTATGTGACAGAAGCAACAAAGTGGTATCAGGGACAAACATTAGCGGTTCGGCAAAATCTGCGTTGGGTTCTCATACCAATAAGTCTCCAAGAGTGTAATTTTAATTAGTGACTAAAGTAGTCTAGGAGAGGATTTCACAGATTTGAAAATTACGCTTGCAGGCACAGTTTGGTATCAATCAAGTCCAGCGAGAAGTAGGTAAACTGACCCAAGAAAGGCCCATTGTGGATTTAGTGATTAATGGTCATGCTCATTGCCTGGAGTACTTGAAGACTGGAGATACCGGGCAGGCAGATTCTCATCTCAATTGGGTCGTTTGCGGGGGCAGCGGTTTTAGTCTGCGCCGTCAGCGGGCTGAGGGGCCTGAGCTAAGGGAAAATTCTGATGGGGAAACTGAGCAGCGAGTAGTGGCGCGATCGCATCTTTATATCGGGCGAAACGGGCACGGTTCCCAAAAACGTCGTCCCTATTCGGGCCTACGGATTGATGTCAAAGCCGGAACGCCCCCAAACATTATTCTTCAACCCCTAGTAGTCGAACGATTTCAGCATCAGTGGCACAACCATGTCCTTGATGCGATTGAAATCTAAATGAATATACAAATTTTTGCATAATCAATTCCCCAGCCAGGTAATCGGAAAAGGATTATCCTGCTGGGGAATTGCGAATATTTATGGAGCTAGTAGACTAACGAATCGTGGCTGGGCGAGGTTGGCAATCGCAAATAAAACCACTCAAAATATCCTTAGCAACCGCTAGGGGACCTGTGCCTTCTGCTACATCTTCAGCACTGCCAATCAGGCTATCAACGGTGCCAGCAACATCCGCTAAGCGGGCACCATCAACATACAACTCTGGGGTTGGATACTTCTGCAAAAACTCTAAAAAAGAAATTTGATTGTCGTCACTCAGAGATAGCAAGATAGCCGATCGAAGGGCTTGCAGGTTGGCCTTTTTATTGGGCGTATGAATGACTTGACCCGCCTGAAACAAGGCATATTCTCCTGGCAATAGCGTGAGAATTCTATCGACTGTACGCAATTTTACCTTGAGACTTTTAGTCATAAACTTACGGACGGCTTCAGGATCTTGTCCAGATCGAGCCAGAAAGAATTTGAGTTTAGAAGACGCTTGGCCCGTCTCAGCAAATGTTTCTAACTCATCAATACTCAGAGATTGACCAAATTGATTGTAAGTAAAGACCACTTTTTCGGCAGCCTGAACGGAAACAGGAGAACATATCAAACTGACAATTGAGATAGAAGCAAGTGCAGTTAAAGTCCGTCCTTTAGCTCTTTGCCAACGCCTAATTTTTTGTAATAACGAATACCAGGTGACCATTAATCGACTCCGTAACAAGTAGTGAATCATTTCAGTAAGTGAACAAGGGAATTAGAAGAACGCCCACCCGTGCATGGGAGAACGCTCAAATATTCCCATCCAGTTCTACTGAGTCGGGGCTAACCTGACAGGTAATTGAGTTGCTGATCCAGACTCTTCAGAGATTACTGTAGGAAGTTTAAGGCTGGATGGATCGTTTGGCAGATTGGATGATTTTGGCGTATGGCTATTCTCCGACACCGTAGTTTTTGAGTTTTTTTCAGCACACTGATCGGACACCTTCTGGGACTGATAAGACTGGCTTGCCGCCATGGGCGCGGTCTCGCAATCGCAAATAAAGTCTGACAATACGTCTTTTGCGACTTCTAGGGCAGGCAATGTTTTTTCAACAAACCCTTTAACTTGGTTGTAGGTTCCTTCTAAGCTAGTCAGATTCACTCGAATGGTGTTCTGGGGGTATTTATCGATAATTTCCATAAAGGAAACTTGATCATCCTCAATAGAGTTGAGAACTGCCGTTTTGAGGGATTCAAGCCCATCTTCTGTTCTACCGGATGCGCTAGCAATGGCCTGATCAAGCTTGAACAGTAAAAACTCTCCGTTCGACCCTTCAATAAAGTCTTGCAAGAAGGTGGGGACTGTAATTTGTTCAGACAAAGCAGTGCGAACGATGTCTGGTAACTCCTCTTCCGTACCTAGTAACTTCTGCAACTCAGTGGGTAACTCTCCAGTGTTAGTAAAGTCATTTAATTCGCTACGCGTCACTGTTACTTCGGTGTCTTTATAACGAACAAAGATACTCTCTGCGGCTTGAGTCCGACTAGCAAACAGTGGCGTACAAACTGTAGTAATGCTTATAAATCCCCAAGTAAGGAGTGATTGGAGCGTTTTTTTCATGGAAGACTCCTCAAATTCGATGAATCGTTAGCAGGGAGCAGTTGAAACAAATTGCGTTTCTGTTAACTGCTAAAGTCACTTTTTATCTGGCAATAGTATGATTGATGATTGGGAAATTGCCATCCTCTCTGAGGATATGATACGGCATCTGTAAATTCAGTCTTTAGGAAGATACAAAACTTGCCCTTTTTATGCTGGATTAAACGTTTGCTTTTTCAAATGGATTTATATCCTGAGGATGATGTGAATTCTAACTAGGCTCTTTTACGCTGAGAATCATCAATTATTAACCTATTTGATTTCTAGAAATCGAGTTAGAATCATGGCTTTCAAAACAAGAGGAAGTGTTGCCTTAATTTCTGTTCACGGAGATCCTGCTGTTGATATTGGCTGTGAAGAAGCAGGCGGCCAGAATGTTTACGTCCGTCAAGTCGGTGAAGCCCTAGCTCAGCGTGGTTGGAAAGTGGACATGTTCACTCGCAAGTCCAACCCCGACCAGCTAGATATCGTTGAACATCAGCTGGGTTGTCGAACGATTCGATTGGAAGCGGGGCCTCAGGCATTTGTGAGTCGAGATCACTTATTTGAATACTTACCTGAATTTCTATCTGCTTTTCAGACGTTTCAAAACAAGAATGGCATTATCTATCCCCTTATCCATACCAATTATTGGTTGTCTGCTTGGGTAGGGCTAGCGCTAAGGAAATCCCAGACCACCCGACTCTTGCACACCTATCATTCATTGGGGGCTGTGAAATATCGGGCTGTTAGTACTATTCCCATGATTGCCAAAACCCGATTACAGATCGAGAAGCAATGCTTGGAACAATCTGACTGTGTCGTTTCGACGAGTCCCCAGGAGCAAGGCCATCTGCGATCGCTCGTCTCTACCGACGGCACTATTGAAATTATTCCCTGCGGCACCGACACCCAAAAATTCCAGGATCAGAACTGCAATGCTGCGCGGCAACAGTTAGGCATCCGGGATGAAACGAAACTCATCTTGTATGTGGGGCGTTTTGATCCACGCAAAGGGATTGAAACATTGGTCCAAGCGGTCGGACACCCTTATGTTCAGCATCATCAGCAGGTGCAACTCATGATTGTAGGGGGGAGCCGCTCTGGCCAAAAAGATAGTCAAGAGCAAAGCCGGATTCGGGCCATTGTCAACGAGCTGGGTTTGCAAGACCAAGTCATCTTTACAGGTCGCATCGACCACGATCATCTCCCGGATTACTATGCGGCTGCAGACCTATGCGTCGTTCCGAGTCTGTACGAACCCTTTGGTTTAGTGGCCATTGAAGCGATGGCCTGTGGCACCCCAGTCATTGCCAGCGCAGTTGGGGGCCTCAAACATACCGTTGTTCATGGGGAAACTGGATTACTGGTTCCACCTCAAGAGGAAGATGAGTTGGCCCATGCCATCGACTACCTGTTTACCCATCCTGTGGAACAGCAGACAATGGGAGCGGCAGGACACCAGCGAGTGACCCGCAAATTCAGCTGGCCGGGGGTTGCCGATCAACTCGATCAACTCTATCTCTCGCAACTGAATCACCTGTGCAACGAGTTTTTCCCAGGGCAGTTTGTGAGTTAATCAGCCCCTTAGCCCCTGATGTTTTTCCCACGATATCCACCTAGAGAGGATTAGTAGGTCATCTGCTAATCCTTTTACTCTGTTGAGGAACTCCTAGAACGCTTCATTAGCGATTCGTCGCCACGGGAATCAAACAAATTGCCCAAAATCATACGACCAAATTAGTGAACACATACGACCAATGGTGGCGAGATAGTGTTATCTACCAGATCTATCCCCTCACCTTTGCAGATTCCAATGGCGATGGCATGGGTGATCTCCAGGGAATTATTCAACGCCTGGATTACCTCAATGATGGTCAGTCAGAGCATCAAACTTCCTTAGGGATTGATGCCATCTGGCTCTGTCCCATTTACCCTTCACCGATGGTGGATAACGGTTACGATGTCAGCCACTACACGGATATTCATCCTCATCTGGGGACATTGGCTGATTTTGATGTGTTGCTCCAGGAAGCCCATCAACGGGATATTAAGGTCATCCTAGATTTGGTGATCAACCATACGTCCGATCAGCATGACTGGTTTGCTGAATCTCGCACTAGCCAGGACAATCCCAAAGCTGACTGGTATATTTGGCAGGATCCAACCGAGGACGAGGCGGTCCCTAACAACTGGTTGTCCTATCTGGGAGGGAGTGGCTGGACCTTTGAGCCCCAACGTCAGCAGTACTACTTCCACACTTTTTCCCCCCATCAGCCCGATCTGAACTGGCGTCATCCCGCTGTCAAAGAAGCAATCTACAAAGTGATTCGGTTTTGGTTCGATCGAGGAGTGGATGGATTTCGGCTGGACGCATCCAGTGCCTATAGCAAAGACCCAGCCTTTCGGAATAATCCCCTAAAGTTTGGCAAAACGGATGCTGACAATTATGACAGTTACCATCACCTGTATGACAAGAACCTCCCGGACAATCACCAGATCATTGCCGATATCCGCAAGGTTTTGGATGAATATGAGCACAAAGTCCTCATTGGTGAAACCTTTATTGATAACCAGCTATACGATTCCGTTGCCTTCTACGGGCCTGACCAAGGTGAACTGGATTTAGCCTTTTCCTTTGAATTGCCGTTTAGCCCATGGTATCCGGGATATTTGCATCGGGCCATTGTCAAAAAAGAACGGTTCGTGCCTGACCCTGCGTGGCCCACCCATTTTCTGGATAATCATGATTTGCCGCGTCATCTATCCCATTGGATTGACTGCAGTCTTTGCACGGATTCAGCAGCCCTGGCGAAAGCCGCCGCCACCCTATTATTGACCGTGAGAGGAACATCGGTCCTCTACTACGGGCAGGAATTAGGAATGGAAGACAACCTGGAGATTCCTCCTGAACAACGGCAAGATACCGCATCATCTCCTGACCAGAAGGATGGACAATCTTCTAGAGATGGAGCCCGTACCCCCATGCAGTGGGACTCTTTCACCCATGCTGGGTTTAGCTTTGGTAAGACAGTTAAACCGTGGCTACCCGTTCACCGGAATGCTGCTGAAGTAAATATTGAGGTAGAGGGGCAAGATCCGAACTCCGTGTTGAATTTCTATCGTCAGCTACTGTGGATTCGTAAACAGAGCGACGCTTTACGCCGGGGAGCCTGGAAAAGTCTAATCGCCTATCCACATGAACATTTAGCCTATACCCGCACCACCGATAGAGAAACGGTCCTGATTTTAATTAACTTCTCAGGGGCCAAAGAAATTGACTTGGGTATATCCTGCAAGTCCAATCGCTGGCGGGTATTACTGTCCACGGAACTCCAAATAGATAAAGTTGTTGATATTCCTGAAACGCTCAAGCCCTTTGAGGTGTCAATTCTCCGGCAAGAATAACTCAATTAAGGCACACAACAAGGTAGTCTCTTGGGCAGGGTGTTTGGTAAAGGTTGAAAGCCGGATGGAAGTCGTCCAGCAGTTGCAAGGCAACTTAGAAATCATCGTCTCTTTTTTGGAAGTGGTACTGGAAGCAGTAGCGGCTGTTTGTATTGTGTTGGGCCTGTCCGTGAGCATCAAGCTCTCGATTATTTTGCGCCGCCGTCGCTCCAGCATTCAATTTCCCCTGGGACGATTGCGGTTAACCTTTGGCCGATGGTTGGCGTTAGCCCTTGAGTTTCAGTTGGGTGCGGATGTGCTAGCCACAACCGTGGCCCCCACGTTTGAAGCGTTAGGAAAACTGGGTGCGATTGCAATTATTCGTACCTTTCTCAACTACTTCCTGAATAAAGAACTGATCGAGGTCTTTGAGATGCAAAAACGCTTCGACGAAGATGAGACTGATTTATCCAACTCCGATTAACAAGACGGTTATTGTCACATCAACTCTGTCTTGGGGAGGAGGTACAGGAGAAGGAAGTTCGCTAGGCTCAGGGAGGAAATTTGGCGTTCATCCAAGGATATGGTCATGCAGCCATTGCCAGATCAAGTGGCTTTAGTCACCGGAGGCAGCTCAGGGATTGGGGCTGGTGTTGCCAAATGTTTGGCTCAGGCAGGAGCAAAGGTTGTAGTCAACTACTCTAGCAGTGCTGAAGGGGCTCAACAGGTTGTCAATGAAATTGAGGCAGGAGGGGGGAGTGCGATCGCAGTTCAGGCTGATGTCAGCCGAGCCGATCGGGTCCAGCACCTGTTTCAGCAAACCTTCGATGTGTTTGGCAC
>JANQPU010000115.1 GCA_028285315.1 Acaryochloris sp. IP29b_bin.176 | reverse complement strand
AGGTCGATAAGCTGCATAAACTCAGATACAGCAAAACCGGCCCAGCTTACATCTAGCTTGGACCAGTGAGTCACACAATGAAAATCAGCGGTGAAATTTGATTGAGGTAAGGCTAAGATATCGGACCAGACAAAGGTTTGTTCCTTTACTAAGCCCCAAACCTTCAATTGCCAATCTTGGGGGGTAATGTGCGGCGTTTCACCATAGGTCAGAACTGGAAACCGATTCGCCAGATGCTGCCCTGGAGGAACACGCTGCTTTTCGCTCATGTTGGGTTTGCGAAAATACTTACCCACGTCCCTTACTCATCATCGTCGTCGTCGTCATCCTTAGTCGGATATTCAAAGCCTTTGGCTCGGCCTGTGAGAATAGATTTACCAGTAGACAGCGCTCTTTGAGCAGCTAAATTTGCTTTGCGGTTCCAATGGGCTCGACGAGAATCGCGCTTAGAATTGGATGTCTTTTTCTTTGGGACAGCCATGAAATAGACCAGGAAATATCAATACAGCTTTGCTATCTTAGCACTGAACCCATAGCTAGGGTTACTGCTCGTTGCCAAAGTTGCCAAGTGTGCAAGGGTCACTCCAATCTATGTATAACCAAAATATGAAACCGCTTCGTCATCGCCTTACTCATATCTTCTTTGTTCTGGGGCTGGTGTTTTCCCTAGTTGTGACTGCACCTGCAGCCTTTGCCCTTGGAGGTGATTCGCCTCCGTTAGATCAGCCTGCACCAACCTTCACATTGCCTAGTAATACGGGGGATGGTGAGGTGTCTTTATCGGATTATCGAGGCAAATGGGTGGTCTTATATTTTTACCCCCAAGACTTTACACCAGGGTGCACTGTTGAAGCTCAGCGCTTTCAGCAGGACCTGCCCAAGTACATTGAGAGAAATACCCAAATCCTTGGTGTTAGCGTGGATTCTGTAGATAGCCATGCTGAATTTTGTGATTCCGAAGGGTTGAAATTTCCCCTTTTAGCGGATGAAGACGGTAGCGTCAGTAAAGCCTACGGTTCCTGGATGAGCTACTTTTCTCTGCGACACACCTATTTGATCGATCCTGACGGTATTTTACGAGAACGCTACGTTAAGGTGCGCCCCATTATCCACAGTGAAGAAGTATTAGCTCGGCTAGACGAACTTCAGGCTGCGACCTAGAGTCAGAACTGAGTCTTTGCGTAGCCTCATTCGGTATAACCTAACGAATAGAGCCTGTCAGTGCCCAATAAAAAAGCCCCCACTAAGGGAGCTTGTTTGTTGGAATGCACGTATTGGGTGATGACAACCCATGCGCGCTAATGAGGTTTAAAGGGTTTGCTTATCTCTAGAACTAACAGTATCAACCAAAGGTGAAGATATCGCGAATACCCAGTTAATAGACCTCGGTTAGTAGGTTTCAACATGCCAGCGATCAGCTTTCTTTAAGTCTTTGCGATACTGCATCCAGTCGATGCCATGCTGTTGGGCAGCCAAGGACATCCCTTCATCAATGCCCCCTTCCATTCCTTTCAAACCGCAGATATAGGTATGAGTCTTCTCTTGCTGGATTAGCTCCCAAAGTACATCCACCTGTTCAGCAATGCGATGTTGGATATACATCTTGCCACCCTGGGCATTTTTCTGTTCGCGACTAATGGCATAGGTGAGTTGGAACTGATCTGGGAATTGTGCCGCTAAGGCTTCGAGCTGGTCTTTGTAGAGGATATTGGCCGTATAGGGTACCCCAAAGAAAAGCCATGCCTTGCCTTGAAATTGATAGTCGGGATGTGTTTCCTGAAAGAGCCGCCACAAATAGGCGCGAAACGGCGCAATTCCCGTACCCGTCGCAATCATAATCACATTCGCTTCAGGATCATCGGGCAAGAGCATTTCCTTGCCCACGGGGCCTGTGATTTTGACTGGGGCACCGGGCTGGAGCTGATTTAAATAGCTAGAGCAAACCCCATACACCCGCTCGCCCGTTTCTGGGTGATCGTATTCCAATTGACGGACGCACAAAGATACGGTCTGATCATCGCCCTGATCGCCATGTCGGGTGGAGGCAATCGAATAGAGCCTGAGTTTATGGGGGCGACCATTTTCATCGGTGCCTTCCGGAATAATCCCCAGGCTTTGGCCTTCAAGGTAATGGAAATTGCTACCTTCGAGGTCAAAAGTGATGTGGCGAACAGATCCCTCTCCACCTGCTTGGACTAGCTCTTCATTGGTCAGACACTTACTAATTAGAGGTTCTTTGGGGCGATAAATATTGACTGGAATTTTTTCTTTTAGCTGCATAGATGTTGGATTCAGGTTTGCAAGCCAAACTTTCCCAAGGAGTGCAGGATAAGTTTGGATGCCAATCAGCCTATGGTTATCCCTAGAATCCCATTGTTGCTATTGGTACACTTTCCAAGATTCTTTAGATTTCTAATGTAGCTCCTACAAGAATTTCGGCCGTTCCGTCTGAGTTTGCTGAAGCAAAGCTTTCAAAGACGACCAATCTGAGCGTTCAATGATGTCGGTCAGTTGATCGAGACTTTGGCGGTATTGCTGGAGCGATCGCAACAGTTCTTCTCGGTTGTATTGTGCCATCATGCAGCCCAGCTCCGGGTTGCCCCCTCCCACACGACTTGTATCCCGAAAACCCGAACTTGCAAATGATTGGGCTAATTTGACAATCTCTGGATCCGCTTCACTCAAGCACGCCGTAATTAAGGCTGCACTGGTCATCTTGGGCAGGTGAGAGATCCAAGCAACGGCTCGGTCATGAACCGTAGGAGAGCATCTATACAAATTACAGCCCAGTTTGTCCACTAGCGCTGTCATCGTCTCGATGACATCAGGCGGTGTCTCAGCGGTAGGGGTAAGGATATATGGATTGCTTGCAAATAACTGGGATTGGGCGGCATGAATCCCCGTTTCTTCACTACCCGCCATCGGATGTCCCCCAAGGAAGCGTGGCCATAAGGGAGTTAAGACCTTGACCACCGAACCTTTGACAGAGCCGACATCGGTGAGAATAGCTTGTGAGGAAAGATGAGGGATGAGACGGGTTGCGATCGCATCAATCACACTGACAGGCGTGCAGATAAACACCACATCCACAGGAGCGAGCGAGGCTAGATCGGCACTGGCTGCATCGACCGCCCCTAGCTTGACGGCATCTACACAGGCTTGAGGCTGGCGACTGACGCCCAGCACTGTATAGCCCAAGGCTCGAAAGTCATAGGCCAAGGAACCACCAATTAAACCAAGGCCGACGATGCCAATTTTCATCCTGCCAAACTCATGAATTCTATGCGGGGGATAAGGGGGTCTTGGACTATGCCAATTCCTTGATATTGCCAGCGGTCCAGAATACCGCGAATTTGGCTCTTACCAATGGACTCAACGCTGAACTTAGACGCTGCTGCTTGCGCATGGGTATTGAGGTAGCTGAGGGCATCATAATGCTCGGGGAACAGCAGCAAGTAGCGCTGAGGAGCGTCTGGGTCAGGCTGAGCGGCTAAATAATTGCCATCGGTACGAGATCGGAGGGTGTAGTAAAGAGCAGTATTCATGGGCTTAGTTGAGATTGCTCAGCTTAATTCGGGGATCAACAATAGCGAGCAGAATATCTGCGAGTAAATTGCCAACAATTAACATGACAGCCCCCATCATTAGCCCCGCCATCACCAAGTACAAGTCCTGAGCCTGTACGGCCTTCAGCAACAACTGCCCCAACCCCGGCCAATTGAAGAAGAATTCAGCGATAAAAGCCCCCCCTAATAGACTGGAGAATTCAAACCCTAATAGGGTAATCAGTGGATTGACGGCATTGCGTAGAGCATGGGTATAGATCACCTTATTCTCCGGCAAGCCTTTGGCTCGGGCCGTTTGAATGTAGTTTTGACGCAGCACATCCAGCATATTGCCTCGGGTAATCCGCTGTAGGCCTGCAAATCCGGTCACGCTGAGGGCTAAAGTCGGCAGAATCATATGCCAGCCCACATCCAAGATCTTGCCGAACCAGTTGAGATCCGCATGATCGATGCTGGTCATATCGCCCACCGGAAACAGGGGCGTGCTCTGGGCCAGGAAAAGTAGCAGTAAGGCAGTGATAAAGCTGGGAAAACCCTGACCAATATAGCTAAAGATACGTAGAATGCGATCGCTCCACTGATTCTGATTCACCGCCCCGACAATTCCTAGGGGAATGGCAATGCTCCAGTTAATGACTAGCGAAGCAATTGCCAATAGCAGCGTATTGGGAATCCGCTCCCAAATTAGAGCCGTGACGGGTCGCTGATAGCTAAAGCTTTCGCCAAAATCGCCTTGATAGATCTGTCCCCAGTTGCCTTTCCAGATCTGGGAAAAATCAAAGGTAAAAATATTTTTGAGCCAAAGACCATACTGCTTGATCAAAGAGCGATCTTTTTGCCAAATCTGCACCGATTGATCGGCATTGATTAAGGCTAATCGCTCCCCATTATCCGAAAACTGCAGACCTTGGAGCGGGGCTTGTTTCCCCTCAAAACTGCCTAAAAGCTGGTTATCCTTTTGGGACCACAGGCGCACCGTTTTGCCCGCGCTCGTGGTAAAGGTGGTTCGATCGGGACTAAAGGCCGCCGAGGTGATGGGTTGAGCTTGCAGTTGCGTTAGATCTTGGGTTCTCAGAGATTTGTCGTCTAAATTCCATTGCTGCCAGGTCTGCTGATTAACAATGGTATTGAGAAGTGGGCCGTCTGAATTTTGATTAAACTGCAGTGCCGTAACTAGCCCCTGATGGGTCAAGGTTTGCTGGAGTGTACCATCCGTTTTCCACAGGCGCACCGTTTTGTCCCCACTGCCGGATGCCAAAAGGCTACCGTCTGGACTAAAGACTAGCACTGAGATTGAGCTTGTATGGCCGACTAACGTTTTAATTGAGGTGCCATCCGTTTTCCACAGGCGCACCGTTTTGTCCCCACTGCCGGACGCGAAGGTTTTATCATCACTGCTGAAGGCCAAACTCGTCACTGCATCTTCATGGCCTTCCAGGGTTTTATCGAGAGTGCCATCCGTTTTCCAGAGCTTAATGGTTTTGTCAGCACTACCTGAGGCAATCAGCTCGCCATCGGTGCTGAAGGCTAAGGCCGTAATCGGACCTTGATGTCCCTTTAGCGTCTTCACGACCGTTCCCTTATCATCCCAGAGGGTAACGGCATTCGCCCCACCTGTAATGACCTGGCTACCATCTGGTTTGATGGCTATAGCGGTGGTCTTCTCACTCTTGAGGGTGGTTACGGAACTGCGATCGCCCCAGGTATTGCCTAATCCAAATTCCTGTCGCAGCTCTTCTAGTCGTTCTTGGGACATTTGGGGATTATTTTTAAACTGATCGAGGTAATCACCAGGAGCTAAATCGACAATATAGAAAGTCAATAGGGATGCCAAAACGAGGGTGATCAGACCTTGAAACACCCGCTTAATGGTGTAACCGAGCAGTTCACTACCGATAACTAGTACTCCACCAAAACGTTGACCTGACAGTCGGGCAATTTCTGTCGCCCTGCTAAGCCCGTCAGCTCGATAATAAACCCAAATCCGACCAGGGTGCAGTCCAAGGGGTCGAGGAGTTGGGCGGTGGCAGCAGCCGTTCCCCCCGTTGCTAGGAGATCATCAACAACTAATACACGACTGCCTGCTGGACAGGCATCTTGGTGAATTTCTAGACGATCGGTGCCGTATTCCAGCTCATATTCCTGGGCATGAACGGCAGCGGGAAGTTTGCCGGGCTTGCGGACGGGGACAAAGCCAGCGCCCAATTGATAGGCCAAGGGAGCCCCAAAAATAAAGCCTCTCGACTCAATGCCCACCACATAATCAACCGATTGATCGCTGTAATCGTTCGTGAACCGATCAATGACGTAGCGAAGACCGTCGGGATTTTGCAATAAGGTTGTAATGTCCCGGAACAAAATTCCAGGCTTGGGAAAATCGGGAATATCGCGAATCAGTGATTTGAGATCCATAGGTGCTGTGAGTTTACGCAAGGTGAACAGGAGGGACGGTCTTCTATCCTGGCTAAAGGACAGGGGACGGTACGTCAGAAATCGTACACTAATGTGGTTGGCAATCTGGATAGCCCTCGTCTATCCCCTCTGACAACAGGCCCAATGAGGCCAGATTAAATGTGAACTTTTAGAGAAACGCATCGTCGAGGGGCTTCTGCGGGCAGTCTAGATCTGGATGCCAATGCTAAGGTTTCCTCAGCCGTTCATCGCAAATATCTTCCGTATTCTTGTCGTAATGGAATCGTAATGCAAGCCGATAGCCCAACCGAAAAATTCATTCCCCCCGTTCTGAAGACTTTGCCAGACCCAGATGTGCCCGCCCAAGTCTGTCCGCGACGGACCCGGATTCAACTTGATTTTGTGCTGCTGGCCATTGAGGCATTGGATTTATATGCCTCGGAATTGATGTTGATGAGCTTGGAAGAACTGCAGCTCCAAGATGTGATCGAAAATCGGGTGGACTTTTGGCAGTCTCGGAACACCAATCCCCTGAGGCGATCGCATCAGCGCGACCCATTGAGTTTAGATAAGGCCAAAGCCTTGGTGGCCGTGGGTTGTCATATTGCTCGTCGGCAAACGGCCCAAGTCCGGCAGCTTTTAAACGTGCAGCGGCAATTGGCACAGAAGCAGTTAACGCCAGAGCACAGCGTGCCCTTAGCCAACTATTTAGAGCGATTTCGCCGTCATTTTCGCAGTCGAATGAATCCCAATCGCACGGCTATTGCAGCTTACAAAGAAAATGACCGACTGGACGAATTGGCCCTCAGCTTGCTCGAACAAGTGCTATTTTGTACCGGAACAGCCGGAATGGAGCGATTTTGGTCTAGTCTGTTTGATGGAGAAGTGGCCTAACCCCAATGACCATTCAACGCCAATTTATTCTGCCCAACTGTACCCTCAATCTAGAAGGCATCAGTAATTCCAGGTCCGATGCTGTTTTAGGTGGCTCGTTAGATGTTTTATTACGCCTAGAGTGCAAATTGGGGGATTTAAATCAACCCCTCACTGGCGGACTAGATCTGCTGAATAGCCTGATTCAGGCCACCAATCAATGTACCCAATCCTGGATGAGTGGTGTCCCCCACCGTCGGTTAACCCAGATGAACCAAGATGACTCTGCCGTTCATCTGCTGCCGCAAGAGGAGGATGGCTTTGAGCTAACCATTCCAAAGTCTTTACTCAATGATGCGGCAGATTATGCCACAGATCCAATCCGAGTTAATCTGACAACCCTCCAACTTTTTGATTTGGTCGAAGCCCTGGATCAACTCCTGGCTGATCAGCAAACCCTACCCAACTTATCGCTCTCTGTAAGACCTCTATCGCGGTCAGAAGCGGCTTCGGGGCAAGCCTTGCAAAAATCAACGCCAGCCGTCTTGGGGGCAGCGAGTATTGCGATCGCGGCCTCAGCTTTTTACTTTCTACCGGTGCCCAAAGCCAGTCCTCCCCCCAAGGATACACCGAGTCCTACCAGCACAGATGCTCCTACCCCAGGCACAGTTCCTCCTGGGGTATCTAGTCCAACCCCTGGCACAACCCCATCACCGACACCCGGTGAATCGCCTAGTCCTACACCTACAGGCGAGCCCCCTGCGGAAGAATCGCCTAGCCCCGATCCAGATGATTCTTCTCCCCCCTCCCCGGCACCAGAAGATTCTCCTTAACTCCCACCTAAAATTTGCACCTAAAAAATCCGTATTACCTGATGAAACGATCTCTCTGGGCCATAGTTTCGGCAGTGTGGAGTGTCTGGGGCCTATCTAGCGCTGTCACTGCTGCTTCACGTCCCGTCGATCGCACAGTGAATTGCGAGATTCTAGTGGTGGGTGGGGGGCTAGCGGGTGTTGCTACCACCTATGAAGCCCTGCTAGCAGGTCGTCAGGTGTGTATGACGGAACTGACGGACTGGTGGGGTGGGCAAATTTCTTCCCAGGGCACCTCAGCGTTAGACGAAACCGTGGGCCAGCGAACACGGGGTATTTTTCCCAGAGGGTATGCCACGTTGCGCCAGCGATTGATTCAGGAATCAGGACGCGATCGCCCCGGTGATTGCTGGGTCAGCCTCGTCTGCTTTTTACCGAAGCAGGGGCATACCCTGCTGTTGAAGATGTTGAAGGAGGCGGAGGCTGAAGGCAAGGGCAAACTCCATCTGTTCCCCAATACGGTGGTCAAGTCCCTGACGACCCATTCTGGTGGTGATTTAATTACCTCAGTCCGGGCCATTCAGCACCAACCCACACCGGGGGCATCCCCGCTCAATACCTATCCCCTCTCCCAAACCTTGGCAGACCGTTACCAGGAAGAGGATTCTGCCCGCTTCACCAAAACCATTCTTCAATTCCAGCCGCCTGCTACGGGACAATGGGTCGTGGTGGAAGCCACAGAAACAGGAGAATTGCTGGCGTTAGCAGATCTCCCCTACCGTTTGGGCATCGATCCGCGATCGCATCTAGAACCATCGTCTTCCAGTGAACAGGTTTATCCTTACTGCACGCAGGCCAGTACCTACACCTTTGCCATGCAGGCCACCGCGACACCGCCTGCCCATGAGCCGCCTGGGTTTTACCCTGAATATGAACCCTTCTACAGTTTTGACAAGCCTCGCTATGCCCAAACGCCCAACTTAGTGTTTAGCTATCGGCGCATTTTTAGCGTTAAACCGGGCACAGCAGATGAAGTGGTGAATGTGGGTGATATCTCCATGCAGAACTGGGGTGGGGGCAACGACTATGGCCCTGGCACCCCCCAAGACAACCTGATTCTGACCCGCGATCAGCTCTTGGCTGATGGGCAACTACAACCCGGCGGCTGGCGAGGTGGCTTACGAATTGCCAGTTTGAAGGGGGGAGAGGAATTGGCTCAGGGCTATTTTTATTGGCTCGTAGCGGGGACGACGGATTCAAAGCTACCAGACCACCCCAAACAGCCTTGGCCGAATCTGCAGTATCTAAAAGGGCTTGACTCACCGATGGGAACCGCACATGGTCTATCGAAGTTTCCTTACATACGCGAGAGTCGGCGCTTGATTGGCCGCTATAGCTATGGCTATCCCCAAGGCTTTGTGATCACGGAAACAGATGTTACTAAGCAGGATTTTCGTCTGCCCTATTACCGCAATACTCTATCGGGGCCGGATTACCGCAATTTGATTACCCGCATGGCGGGGTTGCAAACCCTAGATGTGATTTTAGATCGGCTGTCCCTATCGGAGGTGCAGTTGAGGACACGAGCCCGCATCTACCCCGATAGTGTGGGCATCGGTCACTACCCGATTGATTTTCATCCCTGTATGACCCTGAGTCCACCCCAGACACCAGGAAATCAAGAACGGGCAGGAGAACGTCAAGGTGCAACTCAAACCTATCCTTATCAAATTCCGCTGCGGGCCATGATCCCACCTCGGATCAACAACTTATTGGTAACGGGGAAGAGTATTGCTACCAGCCACATTAGTGCAGCCACCTACCGAGTTCATAGTTTTGAATGGTCTTCGGGGGCCGCAGCAGGGACAACAGCAGCGTTTACGCTGGATCAGGGGATATTTTCCTATCAGTTGGTGGAGAATTTGCCGCGACGAAGTCCGCAGTTGGAGCAATTGCAGGCCATTTTGAATCGGAATCAAAATCCAACGGCGTTTCCTGAGATGTCAATTTTTAATCAGAACTGGAAACATTGGTGATTGGCTTTGAGGATGACAAAAAGGCTCTAGTCTAGACAAGATATTCAGATCTGGCAATGTTACAATCCTAAGTCTTTGCTACATATAGCTTTAACGTATTCTTATGCAGTCCAACTCGATTTGTTTGTACACGATAGCCCATAGTCCCACATAGCAGCTATAGAATGATTTCAACTGATGGCTCACTTCCAGGCGCTCCAATGTCGTCCACTCTTGCTTCCACATCGGATACCGATCAACAGACTACTTATTTTCGCTGTATTGCCGGTTGCCCTGGCAAGCACTCCATCTATGACGTTATATACACCTGTCCCATCTGTGGCAGCTTGCTAGAGGTGCATCATGAGCGGGAACCGCTCAAAAAGCGAAACGCCTACCAATGGCAACAACTGCTCAATTCGCGAGCCAGTACATCGATCTGGCCCTATGGTAGCGGCGTCTGGGGAATGCGGGAGTGGGTGATTCCTTCATTAGCAGACGAAAACGTCGTCAGCATGTTCGAAGGCAACACAAACTTGTTTTGGGCCGAACGATTAGGGCAGCAACTCGGCGTCCCCGACTTGTGGATTAAACTCTGCGGCAACAGCCATACTGGCAGCTTTAAAGACCTCGGTATGACCGTATTGGTTAGCGTGGTTAAGCAAATGATGGCCCAAGGCAGCCCCGTTAAAGCCGTTGCCTGTGCCAGTACTGGCGACACTAGTGCCGCTCTAGCAGCCTATGCGGCCTATGCTGGTATCCCTGCAGTTATCTTTCTGCCTGCGGGTAAAGTTAGTACTGCACAACTCATCCAGCCGGTTTCTAACGGAGCCCATGTATTGGCGCTCGACACTGACTTTGACGGCTGCATGAAAATTGTCCAAGAAGTCACCCAAGACAACTCAATCTATCTGGCTAATTCGATGAATAGCCTGCGCATCGAAGGTCAAAAAACGGTCGGTATCGAAATTATTCGCCAGTTTGATTGGGCAGTACCCGACTGGATCGTGATTCCGGTGGGTAACCTTGGCAACATCAGTGCGCTCTACAAAGGATTCAAATTAATGATGGATTTGGGGTTGATCACACGAATGCCCAGACTCGTCGCAGCTCAGACCACTAGAGCCAATCCATTTTATGAATCATTCAAAAACGGATTCAAAGAAAAAATCAGTGTGACGGCCCAAGACACCTTGGCCAACGCCATCCGAATTGGTGACCCGGTGAGTTATGACAAAGCAGTCAAGGCGATCACAGAAACGAATGGCATTGTTGAACAGGCTACTGAAAACGAATTAGCTGCAGCGGCTGCCAAGGCTGATTTGACGGGGATGTTCACCTGCCCCCATACGGGCGTCGCCCTTGCTGTGCTCACCAAGCTGGTCCAACGTGGTGAGATCAAATCCAGTGACAAAACGGTGGTGATTAGCACGGCCCACGGTTTGAAGTTCACCGATTTTAAAGTCGGGTACCATGAATCAACACTGAAAGATGTAACGAGTCAGTATGCCAACCCTGCCGTTCACTTACCTGCCAATGCAGATGCTGTAAAAGCTGAAATTGAAAAACGGCTAGGTTAGAAAAGAATAGAAAGGTTTAGACCTGTAGGAGTCAGAACGTGGCTGACGATTTTGAGATTTTACGGGGAATCTACAATGCTTTTGATCCCTTTCGGCCTTTGCCTGCCAAAGATCCGGTGTATGTTGATTGCCGGGAAGTGCGGGGAGATGGAGACATCCTGGTTGAGTTAGGCAATCAGATTCTGTTAGCGGAGCGCTTTACCCACCAGCTTTATACCGGACATCGTGGGGCGGGAAAGTCAACGGAGTTGTTGCGACTGGCGAAGTTTTTGGAAGAGCATGGCTTTCAGGTGGTGTATTTTGCCGCAGATGATGAGGATATTGATACGGAGGATGCTCAATATACGGATATTTTGCTGGCCTGTACCCGCCATTTACTGCAGGTCTTAAAAGGGCCGCAAGAAAACCCGATTTGGCGATGGGTACAGTCGCGGATGCAGGCTTTAAAAGAGCTGCTGCAAAGCGAAATTACCTTGGGCAATATTTCCATTGAGTCTCAAATTACTCAGTTTGCCAAACTGACCGCAACGCTAAAGGCCAGCCCTGACACTCGGGCTAAGATTCGCCAAATCATTGAACCCCATACGGTGTCGTTGATTGAGGCGCTGAATCAGTTTATTGCAGAGGCGATGGCAAACTCGTCTTATCAATCGACCCAAAAGCTGGTGGTGATTGCCGATAACCTAGACCGGATCACACCCGTAATTGCTGGGGAAGAGGCACGCAGCAACCATGAGCAGATTTTTATTGACCGCAATGAACAGCTTAAGGCGCTAAATTGCCATGTGATTTATACGGTGCCGATATCTCTGGTTTATTCAGGTCGAGTCACAGACCTGCGGGATATTTACGATACCGATCCGCAGGTGTTGCCGATGATTATGGTGCGTGAGTCTGATGGGGAAGTGTACCAGCCGGGTTTAGACACCATGAAAGAAGTAATTGCCAAGCGAGTGTATCAGGCCGAAGCTGTGAGTCCTAGTTTAGGGTTGGACTCGAAGATTTTTGATGCTCCAGAAACTTTGGATCAACTTTGTTTGATGAGTGGGGGGCACGTCCGCAATTTGATGTTGTTGGCACAGTCTTCAGTACGGCGGACTCAAGCATTGCCGATCACAGCCCGAACAGTGAAACGAGCGATTACAGAGGCTCGCAATACCTATCGGCATGCGGTATATGAACAACAATGGCCGATTCTGGCTAAGGTTGCGCTGACCAAAAGAATTCTGCATGATTTAGCGCATCGGGAATTGCTGTTTAACCGCTGCATTCTGGAATATCGTTTTTTGGATCAGGATGATGAATTGCAGTGTTGGTATGATGTCCACCCTTTAATTCGCGGCATTCAGGAATTTCAGACTGCTTGGTCTGAGGCTAAGGGCAAGAAAGTTCGAGACGCTGAGGCTGAAACGTCATGACTCAGCAAATCACTGATTGGGATAAAGATGTAGAAGTCGATCTAGAAGCGGAGTATCAGGCTTTATTAAGGACGATACGCTGGACTAAAGGCTTTGGGTTGTTGTTTGTGCGCTGCTCGCCTGGGGAAGCTGAACGCTTGATTGAGCGGGTGCAAAAAGATACGGGGCGTGAGTCGAAAACTCATTCCACATCGACGCTAAAAAAGCAGATTGAGGTGTTGAGGTTAGAGCAGCCCATCGATAATCTATATGAGATTGTGGCGGCGTTATCAAACAAGAGCCAGATTGATGTTTTGTTTATTACGGGTATTGAAAAATCTCTGATTGGGGATATCAAACCAGGTTTCCAGGGTGAAGGGGAATACTACAACCTCAATACGCTGCCCCGTATTTTGGGCCACTTGAATTTGCAGCGAGAACGATTTCGGGACGATTTTGATATTTGTTTTATCTTTTTGGTGCCACTGTTTGCCCTGAAATACTTTACTCGGCGGGCACCTGACTTTTTTGATTGGAGATCGGGGGTTTGGGAATTTGGAACTGATCTCACTCTGCTTAAGCAGGAATCATCACGAATTCTTCTTGAAGGTGATTATGAGAAATATTTAGCTCTCTCATCACAAGAACGTACTCACAAAATCCTTGAAATCCAAGAACTGCTGGATGACACTCACATTGACCCTAATCGTCGATCTGCCCTATTCTTTGAGTTAGGAAACCTTTTTATGGCTGAGGTTAATTATCAATCTGCACTTGCTAGTTATGATAAAGCCCTAGAATTTCAGCCAGATAATGATCAAACCTGGTACAACCGAGGGGTTACACTGGGTGAGTTAGGCCGTTATGATGACGCGATCAAAACTTATGACAAAGCCCTAGAAATTAGATCGGAGAACGATCAAGCCTGGACGAATAGAGGTGTTGCTCTAGGAAGATTAGGTCGCTATGAAGAAGCAATCACAAGCGTGGACAAAGCATTAGAAATTAAGCCAGACAACGATCGAGCTTGGACCAATAGAGGTGTTGCTCTAGGGAGTTTAGGTCGTTATGAAGAAGCACTCACAAGCTATGGCAAAGCGTTAGAAATTAAGCCAAATGACGACCAAGTCTGGTACAACTGGGGGGGCGCTTTGCTTGATTTAGGGCGGTACGAAGAGGCAATCTCTAGCTATGACAAAGCTTTAGAATTCAAACCTGATAAGCATCAAGCCTTTTATAATAAAGCTTGCTGTTATGCCCTACAAGCCAACCCTGAAGCCGCAGTAGAAAACTTAAAGATTGCTATCTCTCTAGAACCAGAAGAATATCGAGAAATGGCGAAAACAGACCCTGATTTTGACCCTATTCGGGATAATTCAGCCTTTCAATCCTTGCTGTCATCAGATTAAGCAACCTAGTCCCATCAGCACGAAAAACCTACAAAATCGTCAAATAGGTTTGTGTTGGTGTCGTCGGTAACACCCGCAAACACTGCTTCTGTAAATCCAGCTCCAACCCCAAAGCCTCTAAAGGAATAACCCCCAACAAAGGCGATTGTCCCCCCGGCAATTCCAAACATTCAAACGTCCCTTCTCGCCCCAGCAGCGAAATAGTGGCATCTCGAAAAATGCGGGCTTTACCGATACCGTGGGCCGTTTCCACATCCACTTCCTTCAAAAGCTCCAGCCCCAATTTGGCAATCACATCCGCAGACAGACATAACGTCGTCGCCCCCGTATCCACCAGCACTTTCTCCAACATCACAGACCGAACTTGCTCCGCAGGCAACAGCCCCCGTGTCACCATTCCTTGATCAATACGATTGGTAACAGTGAGGGTTGTCGTTACTTTGCCCATAACTTCAGAATCAGTGGATAGCATTGGCCCGAACCTGCTGTACTGTACCGTAACGTTGGTTGACTAGCATCACTCTATTGCGTGTGACCTCAATGATGGGGGTATTTGTAGCTTAACCTTTACCGCGATGCATCAGCCTTTCCCAACAAACTGAGCCACCACTAAAGAACCCTAAAATCTTGCCTATGATTGAGGAAGGTGATTCAGCAGGGCTACCATGCAAACCGCAGAAGCCAAAACCCGATACACCCCAGAAGAATACCTGGCTTTAGAAGAACAAGCCGAATTTAAAAGTGAATATCATGATGGTGAGATTATTCCAATGGCAGGTGGGTCATTTAACCATAACGAAATCATCACCAACTTCTGTGGTCTGAAAGCGATACTGCGCCAACAAGGATACCATCTGTTTACCAATGATGTGCGGGTATGGATTCCCAAATATCAGCGATTTACCTACCCAGACATTTTGGTGACACGAGGAGAATCCTCACACTATCAAAATCGAACAGACACATTACTCAACCCATCGCTGATTATTGAAGTTCTGTCCAAATCAATCCAAGACTATGATCAGGGCGATAAATTCAAGTTCTATCGTTCCATCCCAGACCTGCAAGAATATCTGCTGATTAATCAATACGACCTGGAAGAAAAGCAATACACCAAAACCGACAGCGACTTCTGGATGTTTCGCGCCTATGAGACCGCTGCAGATACCATCACCCTAACTTCCATTGACGTCGAACTCGCGGTTACCACCATCTACGAAGGCATCACCTTTGAACCTAAACAGTCTTGACCCCAGCAACACCAGCCAAACCCCACCCAAACATCCCAGCAGCCCATCCCCTCTCGGGAGGGGTGCCCAACGGGTGGGTGGGTCAGAAGAATAGCACCAACCATAAACCCACCCCTAACCCCTCCCAGGAGGGGAAAGTAGCACCCATTTGTCGGTCACTCGCCTCATTACTCCGATCGCAAAACCTTTGAGTAAATCAAATCGCAGCGCTCCGTCTCAATGCCCGTCGCTGGCAAATACCCACTACCCTCATACAGCTTCACCGCCTCCTTCAACACAGAGGCCGTCTCAATCCAAACTTCCCGAAACCCCTGCGCTGCAATCTCCTGCTCCAACCGCTGCAACAGCCAGCGTCCTAACCCCTGTCCCCGCACCTGGGGTAACAAATACATCTTGCGAATCTCTACCGTACCCACGCCCCGATTCACCGGGTAAAATGCCGCCGTGCCTACCACCTGGCCCTGCTGCTCCACCACCCAGAAGGCACCCCCTACCTGCCAATAGGCCATCTCCACCTCATAAACATCGCGATCCGCTCCATCGGGTTCCCAGCCAATCCCATACTCTGCCAACACCGACCGAATTACCTCTGCCGCTACCTGCCGATCTTGGGGTTGCCAGGCGCGAATCACAAAATCGCGAAATTGATCCTGCATTAGCTGTGAATCCGGGGGTGGGGGTGGAGCGTGGCTAGCAGCTCACTTTCAACCGTAGCCAGTTCTTGCAGACGAGCCGTCACCACATCACTCTCAAAATAGATAGTTGCCAATACCCAGTAGGCTCCATAGTGACGAGCTTCCGATGCCATCAAACTGCGATAAAACTTCGCCAACTCCGGGTTTGGGAGATGCTGAGCCAGTAGCCCCAATCGCTCATGACTGCGGGCTTCAATCAGCCCCGATACCAGCAGCATATCCAGCAGGCGTTCCGGTTCATCCCGGCGGATTTGAGCATTCAGCTTCGAGCCATAGGGGGGGGCAGGCAGGGGCGCCATAGGAATATCTCGCCGATCCAACCACTGATTCACCAGTTCAAAGTGCTCCAATTCTTCTCTGGCAATCGCCGTCAACGTTCGCACCAACTGGGTATAGGACGGATAGCGAAACATCATGTTCACTGCTACTCCTGCCGCTTTGCGCTCACAGTGAGAGTGGTCCAGCAAAATCGTGTCTAGGTTCTGAAGTGCCTGCTCGATCCAGTCCGGGCGCGTCGGTTGCTGCAAAAACTTGATCGTGGGTTGCGGCTTCACCTGATCGGTCGGAAACATGTCAGTCTGTGGCAGCATTGAATCAGTCATCGTGTTGACTTTGGATTTACCCTTCTTTACCTTAATTGCTGGCAGACGGCTTGCCTACCATTGGATTTTGATTTTTGCCCACGGGGGATCTAGAGTGATGAGTACGCCTGCCAAGAGCTGATTAACAAGAGGTAGACTATGCGATCGCAACTCCGGCGACTCCAAACGCCGTTCAAGCCCCTGTCGAAACGGCTGCGGTATCTCTTACTCAGTCTACTCGTCTGTCTGAGTGTGATCGGTAGTTACTGGGTATGGGCCCAACAGCCTGTCCGCTTGTCCATGATGCTCCAGGGGCAAGAAATTCCTAACTGGCAGATGATCGTCGATGACTTTGAAGCCCAAAACCCCGGCATCAAAGTCGATCTCATTGAAGGCCCCAATGCCACTAATCTGCGGGAAGACCTGTATACCACCTCGTTTTTGTTGGGCGATTCTCCCTACGATTTGATCTATATGGATATCGTCTGGGCTCCCAAATTTGCGGCGGCGGGGTGGCTCTTAGACCTCTCTGATCGGATTAGCGAAGCAGAACTCTCTGAGTTTATGGCAGGCGATGTCGATGGCGGCCGCTACGAAGACGGCCTTTACCGCATGCCCTTCCGTTCCGATGGTGGCATGCTTTATTATCGCCAGGATTTATTGGATGCCGCAGGTTTTGACCCGCCAGAAACCACCGCTGACCTGCTTCAAATCTCCAAAGCGCTGCAATCCCAAGACAAAGCCCAATGGGGCTATCTTTGGCAGGGCAAGCAGTATGAAGGGGCTGCTGCCATGTTTGTGGAAATGCTAGAAGGCTTTGGTGGTTACTGGGTCAACCCAGAAACTAAAGTGGTGGGATTGGATAGTCCAGAAGCCATTGAAGCCCTCAAATTCCTGCAAACCACCGTCGCCGACAAGATTTCTCCCCCCGGCACCACCGCCATCGACGAAGAAGTTGCTCGCCTTCAGTTCCAGAGTGGCAACGCCGTTTTTATGCGCAATTGGCCCTATGCTTGGAAATTGGGCAACACCGAACCTAGCTCTAAAATTCAAGGGAAATTCGGCATTAAGCCGATGGTTCATGCAGCGGGGTTAAACAGTGGCGCTTGTCAGGGCGGTTGGGGCTTAGGCATCTCTAAAACGACACGTCATCCCGATGCAGCTTGGCGTGCCGTTGAATATTTCAGCAGTACAGAAGCACAGCGTAAATTCATGTTGGCGTCTGGATTTGTTCCCAGTCGTCAAGCCCTGTTTACCGATCCGGTCTTAGTGGCGGAGTATGAGTACTTGCCCGACTTAAAAAAAGTGATCGAAAGCTCGGTCCTGCGTCCCCCGATTGCCCAATACGCCCAGGCATCGGATATCTTACAGCGCTATCTGAGTGCTGCCTTAACGGGACGGCAAACACCGACCGAAGCCCTGCAAGCTGCTGCCCAAGAAACGCGACAGCTTTTGAAAACCTAATCCCCCTCCACAAGCCCCAAACACTCAAGACAGGGTTAGGGCAACACGAAACCCAATATCATTGACGCGGTTATTGGGGGTGTAGCGACTGCGGTTAGCAGCTCGGCAGTAACGCGGTTTGTTATACCAAGATCCGCCTCGTAAGACCCTGGGATCACTATCTTTTGTTGTCATCCAAGGGCTGCCGTCTACAGGCGCACCATCGTAGTTTTTATGCCAACAATCTAAACACCATTCATAGACATTGCCATGCATGTCATACAGGCCAAAGTTATTGGCAGAGAACCGTCCTACAGGCGTCGTCGATTCCCGATAGATCCCTTTAGGGCCATGGCCATAGGTAAACTGCCCCTGATAATTCGCCTGCTGGGAAGTCAGCGTGGGACCATAGGAAAAAGGAGTCGTCGTCCCAGCTCGACAGGCATATTCCCACTCTGCTTCGCTGGGTAAGCGATACTCACGACCCGTTTTTTGAGACAGGCGAGCACAAAACTCGATGGCCTCGCGCCATGACACCTGCTCGACTGGATACGTGGCCCCCTTAAATTTAGAAGGATCGTAATGGAGATCTTGCAAGACTTTAGGCAACGCTGCAATCGCCCGCCACTGTAGTTGGGTAATCACAAACTTACCTAGAAAAAACGGGGCAATCTTGACCGTATGGTACGGACCTTCATTGGCATCTCGATGTAGCTCATGATTGGGTGAGCCCATCATGAACTGTCCGCCTGGAATCGCCACCATTTCCAATTTGACACCATTACCCAAACTATCTTGAAAAAACGCTGCATCCTTGGGCCGACGTTGGTCAATTTCGCCTTTGGCGTTCACCGTGACCACTTCAAACTGAAAGGTTTTGAGCAAGGGATGTTGGGCCGAGAGCGTTGTTTGTGGCGGGATCGGCACAGGCTTGTTATGGGGCTGACTGGTCACCAGCTTCGTCGGGGCGATGGAGAGCTGTGAGAGCGTCTTGGGGGTTGCTGTCGGAACTTGAACAATATGCTGTGCTTGCAAGTCTGCTAGGACGGCGGCGGCTGAACCATACCGCTGTCGCAAATCATTTTGCAGGAGTTTATCCAAAATTGCCCGTAGCTGCGAACTCAGGGGAATCTGAATATGCTGCTGCCAATGACTGATCCAGCTATAGCCATACTGCAAGAAAAAGGTATAGGGGACCTTATTGGTCATCAACTGAAAACAAGAGACACCGAGGCTGAAGAGATCGCTAGCCGGGATCGATTTTCCTTCCTGCATCTGCTCTAGGGCTGCATAGCCTTGAGATCCGAGGGTCGTGCCCGTTTTCATGAGCATCGATTCTGTAAATCGTCGGGAGACACCAAAGTCGATCAGGACCAGCTTGTCATCACCATCCCGTCGCATAATGTTTTCTGGTTTTAAATCCCGGTGAATCACGCCTTGCACATGAATATCCCGCAAGACGGGCAGAATATTCAGTAGCAACTGGCGAATTTTAGCTTCACCAAAGATCCCAGTTTGTTGGAGTTCCTTCAGCAGCGTATGCCCTTCTACAAATTCCTGGGCCAAGTAAAGATTCGCACCTTCAGTAAAGTAAGCATATAGGGTGGGAATTTGTGGGTTTTTACCCAGTTGCTGTAATTGCTGGGCCTCTTGCGCAAATAACTCTTCCGCTCGCTGAATCGCCCAGGTGCCCTGGGATTGGTAGGCAAGCTGCTTGACTACACAGCGTTGATGGTGATTGTGTGTATCTTCTGCTAAATAGATTTTGCCAAAGCCACCCCGGTCTAAGGGGTGGAGGATCCTAAATCGATCGCTCAACAGGGGGACTAAGCGAAGACCACAATGCTGACAATGCTTATGCGTGTCAGGGTTTAGCGGCTTTTCACAATCTGGATTCAGGCAGCAGAGCATTGCGGGATCAGCAAGGAGGAAGAAAAAGCCTTCTCTAGCCCACTGTAGCCTTGATTCATAAAAATTGAGAGGTGGTGCTTAACGTTTTTTATCTGATGACAAAAACGGATGGCAAGGCAACATCCCGGATTCAGTGAGTGCTGACTCGCAGTGGGTGGGGCAATGTCTACTATTCTAGAGGGAAGTCTGACCTACTCATGATTGCCGAGAATGCCTATGTCCAAGCTCAATACAGTTCGAGGACGGGAGCAACTGACCGGCTGGTTGCTGATTGCTCCGGCTCTACTCCTACTGCTGCTAGTGTTTGCCTATCCAATTGGTCGGGCTTTTTGGTTGAGTTTATTTACCAAAAATCTAGGTACAAATTTACAGCCTGTGTTTGCTGGCATCGGCAATTACAGCCGGATGATAGGAGACGGACGGTTTTGGCAAAGTATGGGGAATACCACGTTTTTTACTGCGATCGCAGTCACCATTGAACTCGTCCTTGGCATGGGCGTTGCCCTCGTCCTTAACCAGAGTTTTCGAGGCCGAGGACTGGCGAGAACCATTGCTATCTTGCCCTGGGCTTTACCCACGGCCCTCATTGGCTTAACTTGGACCTGGATTTTTAATGATCAGTATGGGGTGTTTAACGATATTTTGATGCGGCTGCATCTGATTCAGGAGCCGATCAATTGGTTAGGAGAACCGACTCTGGCCCTGTTGGCGACGATTGCAGCCGATATTTGGAAAACCACTTCTTTCGTCGCCATTCTGCTGCTGGCAGGATTACAGTCGATCCCCGCCGATCTCTACGAGGCCCATGCCATAGATGGTGCGACCCCCTGGCAGAGCTTTCGCCAAATCACCTTGCCCCTGTTAATGCCACAAATTTTGATTGCGGTGTTGTTTCGGTTTGCTCAGTCCTTTGGCGTTTTTGACCTCATTAAGGTGATGACGGAAGGGGGGCCCGCTGGGGCCACGGAAATGGTATCCATTTACATCTACTCGACGGTGATGCGCTATCTCGACTTTGGCTATGGGGCGGCGTTAGTGGTTGTGACCTTTTTAGTCTTGATTGTGGCGGTTGCGATCGCAACCCTGCTACTCTCCAAACTTCGCACCAATATTTCGGGAGCCCAGTAACCCATGACCCCAGATGCACCTTCCGCTCCGGCTAAGCCAGCCTCTATCTCACTGAAAGGCTTGCTGTTGGCAAGCTCAGTCTTGCTAGTGGTCCTGTTTAGTCTGGCCCCAGTTCTGTGGCAGCTCTTAACCTCGTTAAAAGTGAATGAAGATATTTCGCAAGTGCCGAATATCTATATTCCCCTGCGCTATACCCTGCAACACTATACAGAATTGATCGGCCGTCGCCCCTTTGCCAGCTATCTGTTTAACAGCAGTTTAGTCGCCATCACTTCGACTCTGCTGTGCTTGGGGATTGGTTCTCCTGCCGCCTATGCTTTAGCCCGGCTGCGCCTGCCAGGAGAACAGATTCTGCTCTCAGCCGTGTTGATTGTCACGCTATTTCCCTATATTCTGCTGTTTCTCGGGCTCTTAGAAATCGTCCAAGTCTTGCACTTGGCGAATAACTACCTGGCGCTGATCGTTCCTTATACGGCTATTAATTTACCCCTGACTATCTTGGTCATGCGCAGCTTTTTCCAGCAGCTCCCCAGAGATTTAGAAGACGCTGCCAAGGTCGATGGCTACAACACGATACAAATGCTCTGGCAGATTGTCCTGCCAACCACGCTACCGGCACTTGTCACCACTGGTATTCTGGCTTTTATCTTTGCCTGGAATGAATTTATCTTTGCCCTCACTTTTATTACTCGCGAAAGTATGAAGACCATTCCCGTGGCAGCCGCTCAAATTGGTGGGTCTTCAGTGTTTGAGATCCCCTATGGTCCGATTGCTGCTGCGACCGTGTTAGGCACCATTCCTTTGGTGGTGTTGGTCCTATTTTTTCAGCGCAAGATCATTCAAGGGCTCACAGCAGGAGCCGTCAAAGGCTAATTTGCTAACAAATAGGTGATGCCCAAAATCACGGCAAGATTTTTCATCTGCAGTAAGAAATCTCACTGCTGTGCTTCTCCTGTACGTTACCGCAAAAAATAGTAGTCTTAGACCGCCGCTATCTGATTTAATGCAAGAATTGAGGACTTTCTTGGATGCAAGTTTATGCGGTTTCGACTTTCAAATACTCTCCTGATCGTTGTCATGTTTGTGAGTGTGGTGACTTGGAATGCCATTCAACCCGCAGCATGGTCTCAAGCGATTACTGACACCCCATCTGGTAGTCTGATTGCCCAGGCTGATGCAGGTGAAGGATTTACAGTGCCGCCGCTACCTTATAGCTACTTTGCACTGGAGAAATACATTGACACCCAAACCATGAGAATTCATCATGACAAGCATCATGCGGGGTATGTCAACAATTTGAATGCTGCGATCGCAAAACATCCCAATTTGGCTGGCACATCCGTCGAAGATCTGCTCAAGACGCTTAACACCGTTCCCGAAGATATTCGGACCGCAGTTCGTAATAATGGGGGCGGTCATGCTAATCACACTTTGTTCTGGGCCAGTATGACCCCAGATTCTGAGGGCACACCCACTGGCAAGGTCGGGCAAGCCATTGATGAGACCTTTGGTAGTTTTGATGCCTTCAAAGATGAGTTTAAAAAAGCAGGCTTGACCCGGTTCGGTAGCGGCTGGGCCTGGCTAGTCCTCACCCAGGAGGGCAAGCTCGCCGTCACCAGTACTCCCAATCAAGACAGTCCGCTCTTAGATGGCAATATCCCCCTGTTAGGGAATGATGTTTGGGAACATGCCTACTACCTGAAATACCAAAATCGTCGCGGTGACTATTTAGATGCCTGGTGGAATGTTGTCAACTGGGCAGAAGTTGAATCCCGCTATCAGGCTGCGACCTAAGTCATCACCCATCATCCCAATAGACCATTCAGTTCATTGTTTTGCTTGCCATCCAGGGATGGTCTAGGGGTATTCCAGGCTGGGTACTTATCCCAATCTTGGGGTGGGAGAAAGATTTCAGCGCCGGGTTCACGATAGGTTGCCCATACCGATTGCTTCAGTAGCCCATTACCTTGCTGGTTCAGAATATTGATGGTCGGATCGGGCTCCCCTCAAAATCCCTCAACGATCGGGTTGCCATCAACTGCGATCGCAACATGGGGCCAATTCAGAGCAACGAGCGTTCTCCAAATAGTGATGGGCCAGAGACTGTGAATTTAGTTCGCTTGCAATAGCCAGTAGCCCAAACCCAAAATGATCAGAACAATCAACCCTCGGATCAGGGGTTGACTGAATAAGCTGCTTTTTTCAGGTAACGTCTTCGTCACTTGAATTTTATTTAAGGGGAATTGGCCAAACAGCTGATTTGCAGCTACTTTGCCATCCAGCACCAGATTAAATCCCGGCCAGATAAATTCGCCATTGTAGGCATTAGGACCATCTTTGACGCCACCAAAATTATCAAACAGGTCATCATCAAAGTAAGTCGTATCCGTCACGGCTTGATTGTGAAAAGCAATCAAAGGCGGATCATTCTGCTTGTTGGAGAGGGAGAAATAAATCGCCTTTTCAGATGTCGCAATCTGATCGAAGTTAGGATGTTGTCCATCTACCCAAGTTTGCGGCTTAACGAGCTTGTCATCCGCACCATGCAAGATGCCCACGGGTACATTTAGCTTTGGACCTATCATCTTGATAGTAATCGGTTCTCGGGCAAAAGGCGATCGAAATAGCTTCAAAATCAAAATGCCAAACCAGGGAATTCCCATCTCAGTGCTGGGGGCTGGATCCGCAACCAGAATTTGCTGTGGCGCTAACCGTTGTTTGCCTTCTGCCTGAACGTAGTAGGGCCAACTGAGCGCGAGCAGTCCTCCTAAAGAATGGCCAAACACATAAAACTCAATGTTGTCTGGATCGAGGGCCGAATGATCAGCGCAGAGCTGTCCCCAGGCATTCTCCGTCAGCGTCATAGCATGGTTAACCCATTCCGGGGGCTTTTCGGCTAAACTCCAGCCGACGGTTGAAATCAACCGAATCAGATTCTTACCGTAGTTTTTCCTGAACCAGGCAATTAATTTTAGGAGTCCCAGTAACACCACTAGGGCGATAGAAACCTGACGGTATCTAGATAAGCTAGGCTCCTCAAAACTTCCGCAGATACTGTCTTGCTCTTTTTTAGCTAATTGGTCATCCCGATAGACCATCCTGCACTCGAAGGATTGCTTGGGCTTTAGTGTCGTTGTTAAGACCTTGGTTGAAGCTGATAACCAGAAACCAAAGTCATTTTTCTCGTAGGTTTCTTTGCTAGCCTGCTCCGTTTCGACATCATCTGGATAGTCACTTCTTTGAAAATCAGGAAAGAAGACAAAATAGCCTTGTTTAACGAGTGAGAATATATGATCTTGATAGAATTTTGGCATGCACAATGCAAAGCCATGCAAATAGACAATGGCTTTTACCTTTTCTTTCTCTTCAGGAAAAATATCAGGTGTATAAACTCGGATGAAGTTGCCATCAATGTGGCTTCCAGACTGGTAGATTCTACATCCATTGCTCACGACATAGTCCCATTTGGGGCCATTATTTTTTTGCATGCATATACCCCCATCATTCCAACAAATCGTTACATCAATAAAATGAATCCGATCAATGCTAATAAAGCCTTTTTTGAGAATAGCCAGGATATTCAACCAAAATCAAATGACTTAATTAAATATCACATGATCTAAGTTTGCAAAACTTATTAAAAGTTGGACCTAAAGACTCAAACTAAGCGTATAGGTAACGCGTAATTTCTATTTTTGAGGATAAATTCAGGAGACTCTTATCCCTAAGTCTAGGGTTAACTCCCAGCTTAGAATCGATGGTAGGATTGCGATTTTATATTTTCATTAAATAAGCATAATCTTATGTCTATTAGGCAAGACATAAAAGTGATAATTCAGGATACAATCTGCTATTCCAAGGCGTATCTTCCGCTTTTTAGTCAAGAATTAGTCACTGCCGATAGTGACTCAATTCAAGCCGTGATGATATCTAGCGATAAAGTTAGGGTTTTTCGCCAGCAAAACTGGTTGTTTCCGTCTTTATATATTGGGTTCGAGCCTTTAGACACCCCAATCAGTAAAGGGTTTATCCCCTATCCCGGTGCATTTGTTAAGGCTAAATCTTATACACCAATTGCGCGTGCGATCGCAAACCCAGGAGATGCTGCTGCCGTTACTCCATCCCCTTTGGATATCAGCTTGGTGACTATCAATTTAGGGGATGCAACAACAAGATATGATTCGCGAGAATATTTTGGTGCTTTTGAAGTCGTCATCCGTATCTCTAAATTTGTCTAGGGTTTGAGCGCCAAGGTTATATATTCGATACCCATTGGAGGTGAAGATGACCAAGATAATCCAGTGTGACAGTTACCAAGAATATGACCTAGTGGTGGTCGGCTCAGGCAATGGGGCCTGTGCGTTTCTGAGGCAATATCTGGCTTGTTCCTCTGCAGGAAAAATTTTGGTGTTGGAGGAAGGAGACAACTTCTTTGAAACGAGCGATATTACCCATCAGCGCAACTGGGCCCAATCCTATGCAGAAGGGAATATCTTTAAGCTTCACAATGCTCGCACCCCAGATAATCTGCCCATTTTGTCAGGCAGAGCCAGCACGATGGGTGGGGGAGGCTCTATCAATTACACCATGATCTTTGAATCCTCAGCTTGGTTGGCGCAACATCTTGGTCATAACCAAGCATACTGGGACGACAGCAAGGCAGAATTGGCAGCCTCTTTCCATCGTGACGATCCGAAGCAAAATTTAACTGAGGTTGCCACCCATATCAGAACAGCGTTAGAAAACCACGATTTTACCGTTAATGAAGAAAATGCAGGCTGTATTCCCGTCTATCCAGACGGCAAATTGCGCCAGATTCATATTTTCCCCACACAGTTCAATGAATTTGGGCAGAGAACGGCCAGTGGGGTGTCGTTATTGAATTGGTATGAGAATGATCGCCTAGATTTTATGACCCGGCATCGTGTTTTAGAACTCCACTTAACCGCTGCCCAAGAGGATAAACAACGTTGTCATGCCATCACTGTACTGAATTTAGACCATGAACAAGCTCAGACCTATCCGCTAGGGGAACAGACGAAAGTCATCCTCGGTGCCGGAGCGGCAACACCTCAGTTGCTATACGAACATCGGGCTCAACTCCAGAATATGGAGATTGGCAAGCATGTTAATGATCACATTCTTCTACCCTTTGGCATTTATTTGCTGGATGACAAACTACAAGTGACCTTAAAAGATCAATACGTTTCCCTGTTTGCAACCACGGAAATCAATCCCTCGGAAGAGCCCACCGAAGAGTCAACGGTTTGCAACTTTGATTTCTTTTCCGGTCAGCTAGATGTGCTGTTGTACTTGGTGTCCCATTTATTTCTGGCGTTCTGGATTCCCAATGGTATTAAGCGGTGGATGATTCAAAGCCCTGGTTTGTTTAATTGCCTTAAGGGCGTCAGCCGGTTTCTGGTTAGCATTTTGAACCATTTGGATGATTTTCTCTGGTCAATCGTGCATCCTGACCAAATAGGAAAGCATGAATGGAACCTGATTTCAGCGATTGTGAAGTTCAATATTGCTCGGGAAGGGTACTACATCCCTGCTGCTGACCGTCAGCGTTTCGCTCAGCCTGATCAGTCATCCTATGAAATCATTCTCCGATGTTTTGAGGAGAAGGCTCAGGGAAAGGATCTAGACTTCACCGTCGCTGAGACTGCCATTTCGGAGCAACTCTCCTTGATGGAGTCATTAGGTGACAAGCCGCACCCGATCTTCCAATTTTTGATTCGGTTATTGACCCGCATGCCTTACCAAAAAGACCAAGTTGAGCCCTATATTCGCCATTACAGCCGCAATGATCTCCTAACTGAACAACATTTGTCCAGGGGATGTATTTTTGGCAAAGCGATTGATTTAGGACTAGAATCCCCCGAAGATACGGGCAAGGTCTTGGGTAGTCAGAATATCTATGTTGCGGATCTGTCTGCTGCACCGCTGCCCAGGGTCAGCCCTCAGATGACGGCATACCTAATTGGGCATCATGTAGCAACACAGCTCTGTCAAGCAGCGACTGCTGTCAGCTCCCAGGTTACGCAGGTTTAAGCGCAAGGGATATAAGTAGGCTTCGGCTCTGCTCAACTGTCAGTTCAGGAATTTGAAAGGAGTGGTTGTCAGATAGGCTCTGAGAGAGCGGGGGGAGAGTGCAACCCCTCGATCGGGGAAGGATCTGAAGAACTGAAATCAAGCTGCTTTTGCCATCATTTGATTAAAAATTGCGATCGCATCTTCTGGCGGGACTTCTTTGACTTGAGTGGCTAGGGTCCAGTCATAGCCAAAGGGATCAGATACGGTTGCCGTGCGATCGCCCCAAAACATGTCTTCTGGCTCGCTCACACTGGTCATTCCGGCTTCGATGGCTTGGCGATAGCTGGCATCAACATCGGGTAGGTAGAGGTAAAAGGCCACGGGTGATTTTGGATCGGGGGCTTGTCGGGGGGCTCCGTCAAATTCATCATTCATAAAAAACTGGGCATCGCCAATGGTTGCCGATACATGCATCACCGTGCCATCTGGGGTTTCAAGTAATGTATTGACCGCTAAGCCCAGGGCGCGTTTATACAGCTCAATCGCTGCTTTGGTATCTCGATAGGTGGCGTTAGGAGTCAGGGTACGAAAACCAGCAGGTTTGTAATCCATAGGGCATTACTCCAACAGTGCATTGAATTTTTATAGTACAAATATACTGTTAATAGTATCAGTTCTGCTGCTCATTGCGTGTAGTCTGCACAACAATGCAGAATTTATCTGAGGACTAATCAGCCTCTGTGAGATGCTCACAGCATTACTTATGCAGAATGACTCACAAGAAAACCTCGCGATACAGACTTTGCATACCATTACTTAAAAGACTTCAGAGATTGAGATTGCCAATCAGTATTCCCTGCAACTAGAAGTTGTAAATGATCAGCAATGTATTTTATACGGATACAAAGTATAGAAAATTCATCTCAGAGCTGATTTATTAAGTCACTGAAACCTTCTAAAAACAAGGATCTATGAGATAAGTTTAATCGAGCTTGCAGATGCCATCGTTATTGCCGTACAAGGGATGTAGGTGTTTTAAGATTTACTTTATAAATCAGCTCTGAGACTTATCCTCAAAATCTAAAGAATATGAAACAAAACGGCTGACAGCAGTTTAATCGAATTATAGCAATCCTAATTAGCTCGTGAGAATTGACCATATTTGAATAACTTGGAAAAGTTGACTATTTGGCGGTGGATTTCAAGTTCAAACAGGCAGGTGA
>JANQPU010000098.1 GCA_028285315.1 Acaryochloris sp. IP29b_bin.176 | reverse complement strand
TTCGTTATGGCTTTGACCATTTACGAGGCATTGTCCTCAATCTCGACCAGAGGGCAAATGAGTTCCGAGAGGTGCTACCTTTTTTGTCCTGTACTTAGAATAATTACAGCAGAAAGGATTCTTTCCCGGCAAGAGTATAGTAGTAATATCCTAGTTGCCGTCAGTTGGAGTTTCAATGTTTCTGCTGACAAGGTAAGCGTTCAGGAGCATGGAGATAATGCAAACTCAACTACCTGTTGTGGAAACGACAGAGACTCTGCTCGCAGAGCAGCGCCTTACCTTAAATAATATTTCCTGGGACACCTATGAGAACATTCTGACTGCCTTTGGTGAACATCGAGCCGTGCGGCTTCACTATGACAAAGGAGTCCTAGAGTTTATGGTCCCCTTGGAAGCTCACGAAAACCCCAGTGATGTGATTGGAGTTTTTATTCGCACCTTGGCCTTTGAGACAGGTCAAAACATTAAGGGCATGGCCTCTACCACCCTAAGACGCAAGGAACTCCTCAAAGGCGCTGAACCCGATCGATGCTATTACCTCCAAAATGAATCGGTGGTCCGTGGGCGAACGGTTGACCTCGACGTTGACCCACCGCCTGACTTGGTTGTGGAGGTGGATATTAGTCATACGGATATCAATAAAAACGACCTCTATGCCCAAATGGGAATTCCTGAGCTGTGGCGCTTTGATGGCCAGATATTGAGAATTTATCAGTTGGAGCAAGGACAATATCAAGATGCTCCCGTCAGTCCCACCTTTCCTTGGGTGCCGCTGGAACGGTTCTACCATTTTCTTCAGCAATGCAAAATGATAGGCGAGACATCCGCTTATAACGAGCTAAAAACCTGGGTTCATGCCCATGCGCCTCAACCGTAGTTTCTGTCCACAGCTTGCCCACCCCAATTGCCTACAGCGCCTCACCCAGGCCAATGGAGAGAGGCGCTGTTGACTTAAGCACTGAAGTACTTTGCAACAGGGTGATAAACCATAATTGCCGTGGTGGATTGTTCAGGATAGAGCTGCTCACTCTCATCCATATGCAAATTAATTCGGTCCGTTTGTAGCAAGTCAAGCTGTTTATATTGGTCTTGCATATTCGGACAAGCCGGATAGCCAAAACTATACCGAGAACCTTGGTAACGCTGAGCCAGCATATCCCGAATATTATCCGGTTCACTCTCGCCATAGCCCAGCTCTCGCCGAATCCGAGCATGGGTCCATTCCGCTACGGCCTCTGCCGTTTGCACCGCTAGACCGTGGAAATAGAGATACTCCGTATACTGGTCATCGGCGAACAGCTTTTGGGCAAACTCCGTAGCAATTTCCCCCACCGTGACCGCCTGCATGGGGAATACATCAAACCGTTTCTGGGCAATGCCTTGTTCCTTGGGTAAAAAGAAATCAGCAATGCACAACCGCCGCATCGACTTTTGGCGCGGGAAGGTAAAGGTGGCGATCGGTTCCAGCAAGGTATCAAACCCCTGCTCTACCACCTGCGGATCATAGAGATGCAGGGAATTTTCTTCCGCTAGGCAAGGAAAATAGCCATAGATTACCTGAGGATGGAGGAGCTTTTCGGCGACAATCCGCTGCTTCCAGTTCTCCAGAATCGGATAGACCTTTTCCTCTAGGAAGGTATCGTACTCTTCTCTAGACTGATCCTTGGGTTTGCGGAATTGCCATTGCCCTGCAATTAGGGCTTGCAGATCCAAGTGCCAGAACAGTTCCTCAAAAGGCAATGCCTCAGGTTGGAGAATCTTGGTGCCCCAGAAGGGGGGAGTGGGGCGTTCAATGTCTATTTCAACGGCTTCAGACCGTTGAGTATCCACGGGGCCGTCTGGCTGAGGCGTTTTGGTTTTGGGCTGTGACCCATTGGTGGAGACCTCTTGGGTGGTTTCCGTTTGCTCATTGAGGAAGCCTTTTCGATCATCCCATTGCCCGTCCGTTTTGGCAGGCATCAGTTTGTCCATAAAATGCAAATCGGCAAAGGCATCTTTGCCGTAAATCACCCTACCGTTGTAGGTATTTTGGCAATCTTCATTCACAAACTTGGGGGTTAAGGCCGCGCCCCCCAAAATGACGGGGACGGTGATACCTTCTTGATTAAAGGTTTCCAGGTTGTCTTTCATAAAGGCCGTGGATTTGACCAACAGGCCACTCATGGCAATACAGTCGGCATTATGCTCTCGATAGGCGGCAATAATCGTATCCACTGGCTGCTTGATACCGAGGTTGATGACCTGATAGCCGTTGTTGGACAGAATGATATCCACCAGGTTTTTGCCAATATCATGGACATCCCCTTTAACCGTGGCAATCACGACCGTCCCTTTGCCACTATCGTCTGCCTCTTCTTTATCCATCATCGGTTCTAGGTAGGCCACTGCCGCCTTCATGGTTTGGGCGGACTGCAACACAAAGGGAAGCTGCATTTGCCCTGACCCAAATAGTTCACCCACCACTTTCATGCCATCCAACAGAAAGGTATTGATGATTTCTAGGGGGGCATAGTCTTTGAGAGCAATATCGAGTTGTTCTTCTAGGCCAATCCGTTCCCCATCAATAATGTGGTTTTTAAGACGCTCATCAATCGGTAGGGAGGAATCGACACTGCGATCGCGCTTCGTTGTCTTCCCTTCAAATAGAGTGGTCAGCTTGGTCAGGGGGTCATAGGTACAAACCTCCCCATCAAACTGACGGCGGTCATAGATCAGATCTAAACAGACCTGTTTATGCTCCTCCTCAATTTTGGCCAAGGGCAGAATCTTACTGGCACTGACTATCGCTGCATCCATGCCCACCGCCATCGCTTCATGCAGAAACACTGAGTTGAGGGTGACGCGGGCGGCAGGATTTAAACCAAAGGAAACATTGGAGACGCCCAAGATAATATGACAACCCGGCAATTCATCTCGAATCTGCCGAATGGCACTGATGGTGGCGTTGGCATTGTTGCGATCTTCTTCAATCCCCGTAGAGGCGGGTAAGGCCAGGGGATCAAAAAAGATTTCATAGGCAGGGATGCCATAGTTTAGGGCGTCATCATAGGCCCGCTTAGCAATTTCAAACTTTTTCTCTGCCGTTCGAGCCATGCCATCTTCGTCAATGGTGCCCACCACCACGCCAGCGCCATAGGTTTTGGCCAGCTCTAAGACCTTGTAGAACCGCTCTTCCCCATCTTCATAGTTGGTGGAGTTAAGGATGCATTTCCCCCCGGCCACTTTTAGGCCCGCCTCCATTTTCGTCCACTCGGTGGAGTCGAGCATCAGAGGTAAAGAGACGGTATTTACCAGTCGGGAGGCCAGTTCCCGCATATCTCGTTCGCCATCGCGCCCCACATAGTCCACGTTGACATCGAGGATATGGGCACCTTCTTTGACCTGCGATCGCGCCAGCGATACCAACCCATCCCAATCTTCTGCATTCAGGGTTTCGCGACATTTCTTAGAACCACTGGCATTAAGTCGTTCCCCTACAATCAAAAAGGAATTGTCCTGATCGTAGGACTGCGTTGTCATAATTGAGGCTGCCGCAGGAACAAACGGTAACGGGGCATAGGGCGGTAGGCTCTGCCGTGACCCAACGTCTCGCACCTTGGGGTTTAAATCTTGGGCCATCTCTGCCAACTGTTGAATATGGTCCGGGCGAGTGCCACAGCACCCCCCAATCACCTGCACACCCAAGTCTTCGATAAAGTGCATTAACGCCATCCGCAGTTCCATCGGCGTTAAGCGGTAATGAGCCTGTCCACCCACATTCTCGGGCAACCCGGCATTGGGGATACAGGAGACGATAAAGGGCGATTGTTCAGATAAATATTTGATATGCTCCTTCATCAGGTCAGGACCCGTGGCACAGTTCAAACCCAGAATATCGATGGGATAGGGCTCCAGAACCGTCAGTGCGGCACCAATTTCAGACCCCACCAGCATGGTGCCGAAATTTTCTACGGTCACAGACACCATTAAGGGAAGTCTGGTCCCTTTTTCGGCAAAGACGGCTTCAATGGCATTCAATGCTGCCTTGATCTGTAAAACATCCTGACAAGTCTCTACTAGGAGGAGATCAACGCCTCCGTCGTACAGCCCTTTGGCTTGCTCGATATAAGCAGCCTTCAAGGTGTCGAAATCGATATGCCCCAAGGTGGGAAGCTTGGTCCCTGGCCCCATCGATCCAGCCACAAACCGAGGTTTTTCTGGTGTTGAAAATTCAGCAGTCATCTGCTTGGCGAGTTCAGCAGCAGCTTTATTAAGTTCATAAGCGTGATCAGCCAAATCATACTCAGCCAATACAATCGAAGTGGCACCAAAGGTGTCTGTTTCGACGACATCTGCCCCGGCCTTGAGAAAGTTACGATGAACCGTGGCGACAGCTTCTGGTTTTGTCTGGACTAGATATTCATTACACCCTTCATACTCTGGACCGCCAAAATCTGTCGCTGTCAGATTTTGCATCTGTAGAGAGGTTCCCATAGCGCCATCAAAAACAATGACAGGGCGTTCGGGACTGTGAAGCCGATCTAGGAAAGCACTCTTCATGATCCAGTCAAGACAGAAACTACTGTTCCCCGCAGTGCTGCTATTTTCTGACGCAAGGCATATCGGGTTAGATATCCACTTTAAATCGATTTAGTCAGAATTTTGGAGGAATTGACCTGGAAAATTCTAATTATTTGCCTTGGACAGTAGAGAAAAAAGTTCTGCTAGGACTTTTTTTCGCTGATCTAGGAGGCCGATCCGACTGCAAGCTATGCCTGACAGGGTTTTATCTGAGAGGCCGGCAGCGGCCTCTCAGCATTTATTCAAGTTTCACCAAATTTAACTTGTGAGACTTTCATAGAAGTGATATGGTAATAGTTTTGTAGTGCTCTAATCTAGTATGAAAGTTCGCTCATCCGTTCGGAGAATGTGTGATAAATGTCGAGTCATTCGTCGGCGTGGTCGCGTGATGGTGATTTGCTCTAACCCCAAGCATAAACAACGCCAAGGGTAGCCATCCCCTTCACTAACGTTCTTGTGGTCTCAAAACACAGTGTGTTCACAGCCACACAAAATTTTTTTGATTAAACAGCCTAGGGAGTAATAACAGAGTGGCACGGATTGCCGGAGTTGACCTGCCCCGCGACAAGCGGATTGAGTATGGTCTGACCTATATATATGGAATTGGATTAACCAGATCCCATGAGATCTTGGAAGCAACGGGCGTTAACCCTGATACCCGAGTCAGAGATTTAAGCGATCAGGATGTCGCTGCTCTCCGTAATGCTGTGGCTGGTTATCAGGTCGAAGGGGACCTACGTCGCTGGGAATCCATGAACGTCAAGAGACTCATGGACATTGGTTCCTATCGAGGACGACGTCACCGGGCTGGTTTGCCGGTTCGAGGCCAACGCACTCGAACCAACAGCCGGACTCGTCGTGGCTCTCGGCGAACTGTGGCGGGTAAGAAGAAGGCCCCCAGCAAGAAATAACACTCTTCCTTCTGTATTTTTATCGCTGATTTAGTTGGTTCAAAAGAATATAAGGTATGGCGCAACAATCTAAACGTTCCGGTGGGCGGAAGCAAAAAAAGCATGTTCCTAATGGAGTTGCTCACATCCAGTCCACATTTAATAACACTATTGTCACCATTAGCGATACCAATGGTGATGTCGTGTCCTGGGCCTCTGCAGGTTCAAGCGGTTTCAAAGGGGCCAAAAAGGGCACTCCCTTCGCTGCTCAAACTGCTTCTGAAAGTGCAGCGCGTCGGGCAATGGATCAAGGCATGCGCCAAATTGAAGTGATGGTAAGTGGTCCAGGTGCTGGTCGCGAAACAGCAATTCGAGCCTTGCAAGGTGCAGGTCTTGAAATTACGTTGATTCGAGATGTGACTCCCATTCCTCACAACGGTTGTCGTCCTCCAAAACGTCGTCGCGTTTAGGGTATAGCTCCATCCGTCTTGCCACCTCGCTGACGAGCTGATGCAAGACAGATGCTGATGAGTATTCCTTGAATTGGATGGTGAATTCCGCCTATCCGCAAAGTTAAAAAACTTCGCTTTCGTCGACTTTAGGCCAAAGCTGACTCTTACAAAACTTTTTTCGCACTCTACAGGTTCGGCGAACCTACTTACATTTCGAGCACAGCAACAAGGGAGGGATTTTCGTGGCGCAATTTCAGGTTGAATGTCTTGAAACGACAGTTGAAGAGGATTTTAGCCAGTATAGCAGGTTCATTCTTGAGCCTTTAGATCGGGGGCAAGGAACAACCGTTGGCAATGCTCTCAGACGAGTGTTGCTCTCTAATCTGAGAGGGACTGCAGTCACCGCTGTTCGCATTGCTGGTGTAAACCATGAATTTGCAACGATTCCTGGGGTTCGAGAAGACGTCCTCGATATCCTGCTGAATATGAAGCAGGTTGTTCTCAGAAGCCATACTAACGATCCTCAGATTGGTCGCTTATTTGTCCAAGGGCCAGCCACTGTAACGACCGATGACTTTGAGTTACCCACTGAAGTTGAGATTGTTAATCCGACTCAGTACGTCGCTACTCTATCTTCAGATGCCACCTTAGAGATGGAGTTTAGAATCGAGCAGGGCAAGGGATACCATGCTGTTGGCAAGAATAGAGATGAAGCCGCAGCTCTTGATTTTCTTGAGATTGATGCCATTTACATGCCCGTGCGTCGGGTCAATTATGAAGTGGAAGATGCTCGGGTCGGTGGTGCCTTAGAAAAGGATCGACTGATTCTGGATATCTGGACGAATGGCAACCTAACGCCTCAGGAATCCTTAAGCCAGGCCGCTACTATCTTGGTTGATCTATTCAATCCCCTCAAGGATGCCACCTTTAACGTGGTTGAGGATATTGAAACTGAGGAAGAAGACGAAACTAATCAAATTCCCATTGAAGGTCTGAATCTATCCGTTAGGGCCTACAACTGTCTGAAGCGGGCCCAAATTAATAGTGTTGCAGACCTACTGGAGTACTCCCAAGAAGATCTTCTCGAAATCAAGAACTTTGGGGCTAAGTCCGCAGACGAGGTGATTGCAGCCCTCCAAGATCATCTTGGTATCACTATGCCCACAGAAAAGTCGAAAAGTTAAGGTTAATTTCCATGCGTCATCGTTGTCGAGTTCATAAGTTAGGCAAACCTGCCGATCAGCGTAAGGCTCTCCTCAGGGCGTTGTCCACTCAGCTTATTCGTCATGGTCGAGTGACGACCACTAAGGCGCGGGCCAAAGCCGTGCGGTCCCAAGTGGAAAAAATGATCACCCTAGCTAAAGATGGGTCATTGGCCTCTCGCCGTCAGGCCTTGGGATATCTCTATGACAAGCAGTTGGTCCATGCGTTGTTTGATCAAGTGTCGGATCGTTATGGCGATCGCAACGGTGGCTACACCCGCATTATTCGCACCATCCGTCGACGAGGCGATAATGCTGAGATGGCGATTATCGAACTGACCTAAGGACTGGCCATGCCATTGTCGTCTACGACGTCCCAACGCGTTGCCCTGGTTATTCAGTACCTGGGCACTCATTTTCATGGCTGGCAGCGGCAACCGCAACATCGGAGTGTACAGGCCGATATCGAAGACACCCTAGCTGAAATCGTGAAGCATCCTGTTACCTTGCATGGTGCGGGCCGAACAGATTCAGGGGTGCATGCGGCGGCTCAAGTGGCCCATTTTGATGTAGACTCCCCGATTCCTGCCCATCGGTGGGCGAGCATCCTCAACTCTCGCTTGCCCCAGGATATTTTGATTCGGGGTTCAGCTTTGGTGCCCCCAGATTGGCATGCCCGGTTTTCTGCAACCTGGCGACGGTATCGGTACACTTTATATACGGATCCTTGCCCAAATCTGTTCTTGCGCCCCTATAGCTGGCATTATTATTACCAGCCCTTAGATGTGCAGCGTATGCAAGCGGCCCTTGATCCCCTAATTGGTCGTCATCACCTGGCTGCCTTTCACCGTGCTGGCTCCAGTCGCCCCCACTCCTGGGTGGATGTGCAGGAAGCGACCTGTGTTCGGCGGTCAACGGTTGAAGCCCATGACAACAGCCCTTTGATTCAGATTGAAGTTCAGGCGAGCGGGTTCCTGTACGGAATGATGCGTCTGCTTGTGGGCTTACTGGTTCAGGTGGGACGAGGGCTGCGCTCTCCCGATAGCTTTACGGAGTTGTGGCAGGCTGAGCGACGGGACCAGGTGAAATATTCTGCCCCAGCCAAGGGCCTGTGCTTGTTGCGAGTGGGATATCCTGACTTCCCTTTCTCTCCTGACGTTTGGTTTGATACCTTTCCCCATCTGATGATGTCGAGTGTGCCCGCTGAATATTGCTGGAATCCAGCGTCCTAACCCCTCTCCCTGTTTTGAAATAGATAACTCTCATGGAAAAGACCTATTTACCCACCGTAACGACCGCTGACAAAAAGTGGTATGTCGTTGATGCTGAAAATCAACGGCTAGGGCGTCTGGCCACCCAGATTGCAATGATTCTGCGGGGCAAAAACAAGCCCACCTACACCCCCTTCATGAACACGGGGGACTTTGTGATCGTGGTCAATGCTGAGAAAGTGACGGTCACTGGCAACAAAGGGGAACAAAAGCTCTATCGCCGTCATTCCGGTCGTCCCGGCGGAATGAAGACCGAAACCTTCAACCATCTACAGGAGCGGATTCCTGAACGCATTATTGAGAAAGCCGTCAAAGGTATGTTGCCTAAAAATGCCCTAGGTCGTCAGTTATTCCGCAATCTCAAAGTGTATGCGGGACCGGATCATCCCCATGCGGCCCAAAAGCCCGAAGTTTTATCTATTCAGACCATTCCAGGAGCTAAATCATAATGCAAGCCACTGATCAATCTAATGCCGTTGCTTATAGAGGCACAGGCCGTCGTAAATCTTCTATTGTTCGGGTCAGGCTGGTTCCCGGCACTGGTGTGATGACCATTAACGGCAAGCCTGGGGATTTGTACTTGCAATTTAATCCCAGCTACATTGCCAATGCGAAGGCACCTCTAGAATCCCTAGGGTTAGAGAACGATTATGATGTGTTGGTCAATGCCCGAGGGGGTGGTTTGACGGGCCAGGCAGATGCCATTCGCTTAGGCGTTGCTCGGGCTTTGTGTGAGCTTGATCCCGAAAACCGGAAGCCCTTGAAGTTAGAAGGCTATTTAACTCGCGATCCGAGAGCGAAAGAACGGAAGAAGTATGGTTTGCGCAAAGCCCGTAAAGCTCCGCAATACTCCAAGCGTTAATCACCTGGATCAAAATATATAGACATTTAGATTAGAGATATACCGATGGCAAAACCTGATATTCATCCCAAGTGGTACCCCGAAGCCAAAGTCTATTGCGATGGGGAAGTCGTGATGACGGTGGGTTCAACCCAAGAAGAGCTTCATGTTGATGTTTGGTCGGGGAATCACCCGTTCTTTACGGGTACCCAAAAGATTATTGACACCGAAGGACGGGTAGAACGCTTTATGCGTAAGTATGGCATGTCCGAAAGCCAGGGTGCGGGTGGTAAAGGCAACTCTAAGAAGAAAGACGAGAAGTAGGGTGGCTGAATATAAGTTGCCCCCTCCTTTTTGTCCTTTCCAGTGCCTAGTACAGACCCATGGCTGAAGCCTATCTGCTAGAAAAGCTTAAATCCGTTGAGCAAACGTTTCATGAGTTAACTCGCCGCCTCGGTGACCCAGAAGTGGCTACAAACCCGACTGAGTTCCAGGAAGTGGCCAAAGCCCGAGCGTCTTTGGAAGAAACCGTCAGTACATTTGAGAACTGGAAGTCCACTCAGCAAGAATTGGCGGATACTCAGCAGATGGCGAAAGATAGTGATGAGGATCCAGAGCTTAAAGAGATGGCAGCTTTAGAAGCGGCCGAACTCGCTGAAAAGTTAGCGTCTCTGGAAAATCAATTGAAAGTGCTGCTGCTGCCTCGCGATCCCAACGATGAAAAAAATATCATGTTGGAAATTAGAGCAGGAGCTGGAGGGGATGAAGCCAGTATTTGGGCCGGGGATTTGGTTCGAATTTACTCTAAGTATGCGGAAAGCCAAAAATGGCGGGTCAAGTTACTCAGCGGTTCCGATGGTGAAATGGGAGGCTTCAAAGAAGCCATCCTGGAAATTCAGGGGGAGCGCGTTTATAGCAAGCTGAAATATGAAGCTGGCGTGCATCGAGTGCAGCGGGTGCCAGCAACGGAAGCCTCGGGTCGGGTACATACGTCTACAGCGACGGTAGCAGTGATGCCAGAAGTGGATGACGTTGAAATAGAGATTGATCCTAAAGATATCGAGATGTCGACGGCACGATCGGGGGGTGCGGGTGGACAAAACGTGAATAAGGTGGAGACAGCAGTCGATCTCGTCCATAAACCGACAGGGATTCGAATTTTCTGTACGGAAGAGCGATCGCAACTTCAGAACAAAGAACGGGCCATGCAAATTTTGCGGGCCAAGCTCTACGAAATGAAGCTGCAAGAGCAACAGGAATCAGTCACTTCCATGCGTCGATCCCAGGTGGGAACCGGGGCTCGATCTGAAAAAATTCGCACCTATAATTACAAAGACAATCGCGCGACGGATCATCGTCTGAACCAAAACTTCCCTCTAGAAAAAGTATTGGTAGGAGACTTAGAGCTGATTTTAGAGACTTGTATTGCTCAAGATCAGCAGGCTCAACTTGCAGAACTTGCCTCAGCGGTTTCTTAAGTTTTTAGCCTTTTGCTGGTTCCTGCTTAGTTCGTGGGAAATCTAAAGGTTGGCCTTTGCCAGATTAGCCTTTTTCTATTCGTTAGAATAGAAACGCTGAGTTCGTAGAGGAGCTTAGCCTTACTGAGATATCGTTTGTGACCATGCGCCATCCTTCGATTAAACTGATCGCTCTTAGCTTATTAGCAGGTGTCTTTACGACCTTTCAACCTGTGCAAGCTGCAGAAGAAATTGCAATTGCACCACCATTACCGGGTCTAGAGAATGCAACGGAGTATTTACCGCCTGCAATTGACCCGATGCGATTAGTACTGGATTTATCTAAGCGGCGGGTTACCGTTTATCAGCATGACCAAGCTATTAAGTCATATCCCGTTGCGATCGGACGGGCAGGCTGGGCAACGCCCGCAGGGGAGTTTGAAGTGAAAACAAAATACCGAAATCCACCTTGGCTACACCCCTTCAAGGGATATGTGATTCCGGGTGGTGACCCTGAGAATCCTTTAGGTCGTCGTTGGATGGGATTTTGGACAGACGGCAATAACTGGATTGGTTTTCATGGCACGCCCAATCGTGATTCTGTTGGCAGAGCCGCATCTCACGGCTGTGTCCGCATGTACGACGAAGACATTGAGGAGATGTTTGAACTCGTAGCATTGGGGACTCCGGTTAAAGTCATCCGTTAAAGCAAAATCATTGGGGGATGGCATCTCAACTGCATTTTTCAAGGGAGATGTTGGAGAACCTCGCTTGTATTGCCAAAAAACTAGGCTGAAGCCAGCCTCCCCACGAGTAGACCAACTTACTGAAGGTTTACTTCAATTAAGATGAGTTCCATATTCACGGAAATGGCTAAAGTATCGCCAATCATTTTTCTGAGAGCCTCCAAGCCAGTGAGAGGCGGTACAGTGAAGTGTGATGGATCTACTCTTCTTTCCCTTCCACTGGGTTAATCAATCTAAACTCCACCGTTGTCTTGCAGGCAAAACCGTACTAATCACTGGTGCAAGCTATGGTATTGGGGAATGTTTAGCCTTACGTTTAGCCCAACCTACTACTCATCTTATTCTGGTCGCACGCACAGAAGAAAAATTATTGGCTGTCAAGACGCAAGTTGAAGCGCGAGGGGGACGAGCAAATATGTTTCCCTGCGACCTTAGACAGCCAACAGAAGTTAAAGCCTTACTAGAGCAACTAAATCAGCTTCCCAACGACATCGATATTGTTGTTAGTAATGCGGGGAAATCGATTCGTCGAGGTCTGTTTGATTCCCTTGACCGTCTCCATGACTTTACGCGGACTATGAATATCAATTACTTTGGTCCCGTACAGCTTCTCCTCGCCTTGATCCCCACCCTTGTTGCCCAGCGCGGCCATATTATAAATATTTCTGCGATCAATGTCCTCTTATTACCTGCGCCTCAATGGGCCGCCTATCAAGCCTCGAAAACAGCCTTTGATCAATGGCTTCGCTGTGCTACCCCAGAGCTGAACGCCCGAGGTGTAAAGACTACTTCCATCTATTTACCTTTGGTGCGGACCCGCATGATTGCACCGACGAAAGCCTATCAGAACATGCCTGCCCTGAGTCCTGACCAGGTGGCTCAACTCATTTGCAAAGCGATGATTTCCCGCCCCCGTACCATTGCGCCTTGGTGGCTGATGATCGGGCAATTAGCGTCAGTACTTCTGCGGTGGCCTGGAGAGGTGCTATGGAGTTGGTATATGAGGCAGAGATGATATAGCCATGATCTTTACTCTGCTGAGAAAACTGCATCGGACCCGCCTGTTAACCGTTGTCGGTCTGTATCGTTTGCTAGAAGCGATCTGGATGACGGGTATCAATTTAATGGCTTTGTTGCGGATTGCGGCCAAGCTTCATCCTGAGCGGATTGCCGTGATTGACGAACAGGAAGAATTGACCTATTTGCAGCTATGGCAACAGGCAGAGGCCGTCACAAGGGGGTTGCAGAAGGAGTGTGGGATTCAGCCTCGGCAGAAAGTTGTGATCGCATGTCGGAATCATGCGGCTGCCATCAAAGCCATCTTTGCCGTCTCCCGATTAGGGGCCGATGTCTTTTTGATTAATCCAGAAATGAGTGCCAATCAGATTCAGACCATTGAAAATCAGCTCCACTTTGACTATTACATTTATGATTCAGAGATTTCTCCGCTGATCAATACTTTATCTCTTGGCCACAAAGCGATTCCAGCCTATCATCCCACCAGCAGCTCCCTAGATCGGATGTCAGTGTCGCCTCAGATAACTCAATCTCCCCTAAAAAAGGTCAAGACGGGGAAAGTGGTTGTGATGACGGGTGGAACAACGGGCCAACCTAAACCTGCGAGCCGTAAACCGTCTCTATTCGATTTTCTCCCCCCCTTTGTTGCCCTACTCTCTCAGGTCAACCTGGATCGGTATCGAACGGTGTATATCGCTACTCCTATTTATCATGGCTTTGGATTAGCGGCATTATTAATTGGGGTGACCTTGGGTGCCCAACAGTACTTCACCAGAAGATTTGATGCAGGTCAAGCTTGTAACCTAATTGCACAAGAGAAGATTGAGGTGATTACCTTAGTCCCTTTGATGCTGCGCCGGATGCTCAATTACAATGCCCAGGCCTTGTCGTCCCTTCAACGTATCCTCACAGGAGGTGCGCTACTCAGACCTGCTTTGGCTCAAACTACCCTCAAGCAATTGGGACCAATTTTATTTAATTTATATGGCACCTCTGAAGCTGGATTTTGCATCTTAGCAGATCTAGATCTGTTGCAGCGGCAGCCCGAATCAATTGGTAAACCGATTGCGGGTGTTCAGGTCAATATTAGACATGAAGGATCATCTCAGTCATACCAAAAAGGCCAACTCTGTATTCGCAGCGCCTGGTCTGCGGGGGCTAAGCGGTGGATCGAAACAGGTGATTTGGCTTATCGAAATACTGAGGGAAACTTATTTTTATGCGGTCGGGTGGATGACATGATTGTTTCGGGCGGTGAAAATGTGTATCCTCTGGAATTAGAAAATGTTCTCCTTCAATATCCAGGTATTGATGCAGCAGTGGTCTTGGGCATTCCTGATCCAGAGTTTGGGCAACGATTGAAAGCGATCATTATCCCCAAACCTCCTCACTCATTGGATCAATCAACGCTGTTGACGTGGCTCAAACCTCGTGTGGCTCGCTACCAAATGCCTGCGGTGATTGAGTTTCGCCAAGAGCTGCCCTACACGTCTCTTGGCAAGCTGGATCGTAAAGCCCTATGACCGATTCATACTTTTTCAGGCTGGAGTAACTCAACCCTTGCTTTGTAAAACCAGCAGGAATAGCCGACGCCTGATTGGCGATAACTTGACAATATACAGACCTGTCTGTATAAAATAAACATATCAAAAGTAATGTCAGTTCCCATTAGTGGCATCTGCTATACGACTCGTTGTCCATCTCATTAAAATCAGAGGAATTTATCATGGCTGATATTGCAGTAACTCAAGGAGCCCACCACATTGGATTAACGGTTCCCGACCTACAACAGACTCGCGCATTCTTTATTGATACCCTAGGATTCAAGCAAGTGGGTGAAAAGCCGGATTACCCTGCTGTATTTGTTTCCGATGGCACGATCATGATTACTCTGTGGCAAGCCGTAAACCCAGAACAGGCAACCCCCTTTGATCGCAAAAATGTGATTGGCTTACATCACTTTGCCCTCAAGGTGGAAAGCCTGACCGCGTTAAATGAATTGCATCAAACCTTGAGTAGTACCCCTAGCGTTGAAATTGAGTTTGTCCCCGAGCCCCTCGGCGGTACTCCCTTGCACCACATGATGTGCTCCATCCCCGGCGGCATTCGGATGGAATTGATTGCGGCGGGTTAATGGGCTTTTAGAGTGAATTGAAGAGGTCATCCCTATGTCAGGCTGGACAAGAGAAACATCCCCCTTTCATGCTGGAGAACAGGCGGTTCAAGAACGGTATGGGATTCGCGATCGCATGGAAAAACAAGGACGCCGAATCATCCGAGACTTTCTGCCAGAACAGCATCGGACCTTCTATCCGCAGCTGCCTTTCCTCCTAGTGGGTAGCGTTGATCAGGAAGGACGTCCTTGGGCTTCAATTGTGGCTGGTCAGCCCGGCTTTATCTCCTCCCCGGATCCTCAAACCCTGAGCATTCAAGCTCAGCCCATCGCAGGTGACCCGCTCAATCAAAACCTAAAAGTAGGCGCTGATGTGGGGTTGTTAGGGATAGAACTACCCACCCGACGGCGCAACCGGATGAATGGCGTGATCCAACAGATCACCTCGGCAGGATTTGTCGTAGAGGTGAAACAAACCTTTGGCAACTGTCCTCAATACATCCAAACCCGTGACGTGCAGTTTATACCTGAACAAGCGCCCCCGGCTGCATTGACCGCCGTTGACGCCTTGGATTCAGATCTTCAAGCTGTGGTTGAATCGGCGGATACCTTTTTTATTGCCACTCGCTATGCCGATAGTGCATCTAACCTAGCCCATGGCATTGATGTCTCCCATCGAGGGGGTAAACCTGGGTTTATCCGGGTTGATGAGCCCAAAACCCTTACCTTCCCAGACTTTGCCGGCAACCTGGCCTTCAATACCATCGGTAACCTGATCCTCGATCCACGAGTTGGATTACTGTTACCCAACTTTCAAACGGGGGATTTGCTGACATTCACAGGCAAGGCCGACGTGATTTGGGAGGGCGACGATCTGCAGTCTTTTGCAGGAGCAGAGCGATTAGTTCAAATCAAACTGGAAGCAGGCTTCTTACTCAAATCAGCATTACCTTTACAGGTTGACTTTCAAGAGTTTTCTCCCTTTCTACAAAAAACAGGAAGTTGGCCAAAGACCGTCTAGCAGCCTGGAAAGCGATGATGCCTGATCAAATCTCAAGCTTAAACTTGAAAGGTGCTTACCATGATCCATCTCTACACTTATACAACTCCCAATGGACGCAAGCCCGCCATCCTCCTAGAAGAAATAGGGCTGCCCTACACCCTTCATCGAGTTGACTTGGGCAAAGGAGAACAGTTTAGTTCCGAATTTGTTGCCCTCAATCCCAATAGCAAAATTCCAGCCATCAAAGACGAAGATACAGGTGTGACCATTTTTGAGTCAGGTGCCATCTTGATTTACTTGGCGGAAAAAACCGGGAAATTATTGCCGGCAGATGTTGCTGGTCGGGCTCAAGTGATGGCGTGGTTGATGTTCCAAATGGCTAGTGTCGGTCCCATGTTTGGACAGCTCGGTCATTTTCGCCGATCTGCCCCAGAACCCATCGACTATGCCGTGAACCGCTATGAGCAAGAGACCTTACGGTTATTGATACCAATTTGTGCCTAGGGGTGTTATTTAGATAGGCTGAGCCTATGTTTATTTCACCCCCCTATGAGTCGAGTCAGTAGAGTGAAACCCCATCTCA
>JANQPU010000097.1 GCA_028285315.1 Acaryochloris sp. IP29b_bin.176 | reverse complement strand
TTCGTTATGGCTTTGACCATTTACGAGGCATTGTCCTCAATCTCGACCAGAGGGCAAATGAGTTCCGAGAGGTGCTACCTTTTTTGTCCTGTACTTAGGATTTTAAGTCCTAATTTTCGAGCCAGCCACTGACTACTACCCGCAGCATCAACAATAAAGGTTGCATCTATAGTTCCTAAGGTAGTTTTCAGCCCTTGAACTTGCCCCTGATTCACAATCGGTTCCAAGGCTCGGCAAGGTTGGAGTACTTGAACACCAGAGGCTTTAGCCTGTTCCAGGAGCAGCACATCGAAGTGCGATCGCACCGCCTGAAACCCCAACCATGGTCCCTGCTCATCTTCCCCAAAAGCCTGAAACTCGCGTTCTCCTTGCCATTCCACATAATGGCCTGGATGCCTTAGAAAGCCAGCATTTAACACCTGTTCTGCGACACCCAGCTTTTTCAGTAGGGGTTCAATGCCCGGATGTAAGGTTTCGCCAGGGTGGGGACGGGGAAGCTCGGCTTGTTCCAACAGGATCACCTGAAGACCTTTCTGGGCACAGTGAATGGCCGTCGCCGTGCCGCCCGGTCCTCCCCCCACAACGACGACATCAGCGTTAGGCAGTGACGACACGTTGCCAGCCCTCTTGATTGCGGTTGACCAGCACACAGGGTAAGACTCCCACAAATACGGAAATGCGATCGCGCATCTCTATATAGACCTTGCGATGGTCATCGGGATGGGGGCGCTGATTGCCTCGGCGGTAAAATTCCACCTGATACACCGGCCCCGATAGGGTTTCTCCCGTTGCCGCTTCGGCTGCTTGTAATGCAGAATTGCTGGATGGGGCCGATTGAAAGGACAACACGCCCCAACTCCGTTGTTCACCACCGTCAATCCATCGACTCCGGTCGTAACATTCGGGGACGCCAACGCATGATAGAGCAAGCTTCGGGCAGGATAACCGGGTTCAATGCCTCGCTGGCCTTCAAAGGCAAAGTCTTCAAATCCAGGTAGGTCACGATTAATTTGATTCAGGGGTTTCGCTAGTTCAGCCGCTAAATCGGGGGCTGCCATATCCAATCCATGGGCCAACAGCAGATCGCGCCATCCTTCAGAAGCAATGCGATCACACAATTGTTTCACATCATCAATTAACGCCATAGTCGAATTTCCCCGCATCAAAGACTTGCACTTCTATGAGTTTTATCAGCCCAAACAGTGGGTTTTACGCGGCCATAGTTCCAGAGAATCTATGCCTGATGAGGTTTATACCTCTGGGATGAGTATAGTCAGACTCCAGATTGCTCTACAGTTTGATTATGGTTTGGAATCGTGGGAACAGCTTTTGCGACGCAAAATCATTGATTTTCATCAAGATCAGGAATCTCATTGGGTTGCAGACCTAGATTGTGGTCATACCCAACATACCCGTCATGATCCCCCCTTATTTCCCCGTCCTTGGGTGATCACTACTGCAGGTCGAGATTCTAGGATCGGGACTGAATTGGAATGTGGATGGTGCGATCGCAAAACTATCCCTGACAGCTACGCTCCCTACAAACAGACCTCAGTCTTTAATGCCAAAACGATTCCACCCGGCTTACGCCAGCAACACTCTACAAAAGCTGGGGTTTGGGGCATCATCCACATTGTTAGAGGCACGCTCCTCTACCGAATTCATCATCCCTTCCATAGCGAAGAAACGCTGGACCCTCATACCCAAGGAATCGTTCTACCGGAAGTCACACACGAGGTCCAACCCAGCGAAGACGCAGAATTTTATGTTGAGTTTTGGCGACGAGATGAACCCTCTAGGCACAATTAGAGTGCTTCATCCCCTGTCTTACCAAGGCAGTACCTCGCCATTGGCATGCCAGAAGGTCCCCGTATTCTCTAGATTTAGCTGATCGATGCGAGCTAACAATCCTTGTACAGACTGCTCAGGCGTAATCCCTTGAGCATTAAAGCGGGTCATCCGCGTCTGTACCAAACCAGGATGCAAAATCGCCACGGCTATCCCCTGAGGCTTAAGATCGTGGGACAGCGACTTTCCCGCCATGCAGAGCGCCACCTTCGACATGCGATAGCCGTAGGAACTCCCCGAAGTATTGTCGCCAATAGAGCCCATCCGGCTGGTCATCAGAATCACTTTCGAACCAGATTGAAGGTTGGATAACAGAGCATGGGTCAGCCGCAAAGGGCCGATCGCATTCACTTCATACTGATGGCGAATACTCTCAATATCTAACCCCTCCAAAGTCACTCGCTCTACAATTCCAGCATTGTTGATTAGCCCATCAATGGTCTGCCCTGCCAAACGTTGGACTAGATTAGCGACTGAGGTATCCGAGGTGATATCGACTTGAGTTTTGACTTGAACGCCCAGCGTTTCCAGCTCTGCTGATGAGTCCCGACAGGCGGCAATCACGGTATCTCCCCGTTGCTGAAGTTGTCGACAATACTCTAAGCCAATACCTCGATTGGCACCTGTAACCAAATAAGTTGCCATAGAAAAATACCGTTCACCATTATCAAGGTAATGAGACTAAAAGACTTTGTGCCAGTTCTAGGGTCTGCATCTTTGAGCCATCATAATTGAGATAGGGGAAGGTCATCAGGCCAATGCAATCTAGTCGCCATGCTAACGGTTGGGCAAGTATTACAGAAACGATACCAACTGCGGCAGCAGTTGAGGGCTCAACCCACCCGGCAGACGTGGTTGGCAATCGACCGTCAAACCACTTCTGAACAAAAGTTAGTCGTTATCAAGTTCCTAGCCTTTGGACGAGGGATGGCATGGGATGAGATGAAATTATTTGAGCGAGAAGTTGAGGTTCTCCAGCAGCTTAATCATCCCCAAATTCCTCAATATCTTGATTCTTTTCATATCCAAATCCCCGATCCTTGGTTGGGCCTGATTGAAGAATATATTCCTGGGAAAAGCTTACAAACATTAGTTGAAGAAGGCCGTCGATGTTCGGAATCAGACATTTACGATTGGGCCTCTCAAGTTTTAGAGATTCTCATCTACTTGCATGAGCAGAATCCCCCCATCCTTCACAGAGACATCAAACCCAGCAACCTGATCCTTACGCCTAGCCACGTAGTTTTTTTGGTGGACTTTGGGGCAGTTCAAAGTCAATGGCCTCAAACAGGCGTCTCGTTTACAGTGGTGGGCACTTATGGATATACCCCCCTAGAACAGTTTGGCGGTCAAGCGGTCCCAGCCTCTGACTTATACAGTTTGGGAGCGTCATTACTACATCTGCTGACGGGGCTGCCTCCAGCCGAATTAGCTCAGCCCGATTTGCAGTTGCAATTTCGCGATCGCATCACCCTCAGCAATCACCTAGCCACATGGCTGGAGAGAATGACTGCACCCGCCCTAGCCGATCGATTTGACACCGCTAGAGCTGCATTATCGGCTTTAACTCCCCTCAATTCTTCCGAGTCAGACCTTCTCCTCGATAATCTAGAAAACCAGCGCCTGCAAATTCATGCCAATCCAAAACAGTTACAGGTACTTGTACGCCCCATTTGGTCAGCCCCCTTAACCAAATTGCAGGATCTAGCAGGCATCACACTTCTCACGCTGTTGGAACCCTTGATTATTATTAGCCTAGCCCTGCTCCCTTTCGGGTTAGTCTATACTCGCCAAGCTCTCGCCTCAAGGGATATCGGAGGGATTAGCATCGGGGTGCTCCTGATATGTTTGGGCAGTATTCCTTGGGTCACGGGCCTTCATTGGCTCAAACAAAACTTAACGAGTACCTTGATCGAAAGTTTTGATCACCGCTTATTCGTCAAATATCAATTTTTCGGCTGGACTTATTGGCAACAATCCCAGCCCAACGCTGACATTACCAACATCTATGCCGTGCCTCTGACCACAGAAGATCTGATCGTCATGGTCAATTTCAAACGTCAGGCGTCTTTGGCCCTAGCCAACAATCTTAACCTGCAAGAAAGCCAAATCTTGATCCAAACCCTACAACAGTGGCTTGATCATCATGGCTAACATCCCCCAATTCCAGAAACTAACGTTTTGGAGCATTGTCCTCTCCCTACAATTGCTAATCTAGAGAATATTCTTTGCTGATGGAGAAAGAGAGCGGTTGCAGTTAATGACCATTAAAGGCATTGCCATCTATAAAGGCCAGCAAATTAAAATTCCAGCCGTTGTGTTGCTGGGGTTGGTTGGCCTCGTCTTAGGGAGCTACTTCGCCGTTAATCTGCGGGCAGATAAGGTGGCTCATCTCGCCATGAGTTTGGTCTTTCTGTTGGCTGCCTTGTCTAATCTGTGGGATCGGCGAACGCAGTTGCAGCTAGGCAGCAACACCCTTTCGCTGGGCCTTGGCACGTGCATTGTGGGGAGCATCCTTTACCAAGGCTTTCGGCCACCCACAGGATTGTACTTGGGCTTTGCCCCCTTTGTAGCTGCCATTGGCATCATGCTCTTAGCCTCGGGTTATCAGGCACTGGGACAATATAGAACGGAATTATTGATCCTCTTTTGCTTAGGGTTGCCTAAACTGCTGCTGAAATTCTTACCAGATATCTCTCCGGTCACAGCACAGTTTTCAACCTACTTACTCTGGTATTCGGGTTTTTCAGTCCGACTCACGGATAATCTGATCCAGTTACCCGACGGGGCAGTCAGAGTTGTCCCTTCTTGCTCAGGTCTGAACTTGATGACTTATATGCTCGCCATTACAGTCATTTTTCTGCTGATGTTCCCCCTGCCGACAGCCGCCAAAATTATTGCTCCTATTGTTGCGGTCACTCTTGGATTCTTCGTCAATGGCATCCGCGTTGCGATGTTAGCGCTCCTCTCGACCCAAAACAATCCGGCTCTCTTTGACTATTGGCATAGCAATGACGGAGCCTTATTATTCGTCATGCTGACAGTCCTCCTCTTTGGCCTATTTTGTGGGTGGATCGTCCACCAAGCTCAGCTTAATCCTCCTGAATAAGTCCCTTAAAGACGTAAGATCGGGCGGAAATAGATCACGAACTCCATGACTCAACCTAAACTAGACCACCTCTGGCGCGCTTATGCCACTCAATCACGGTCAATTACTTTAGTCCGCTGGCTAGGCTATGGCCTGCTACTATTAGCGCTGCTAGACCTGGGAGCACTTCTCATCCCCCTCAGATTGATGAATCCCATCTGGGAGTTTCGCAGTATTGGAGCCATCGTAGAACGGATTCCCGTTCCTTTGATCGGCTTTGTCATGGTGTTTTGGGGAGAGCAGGAGCATCGTCGTCCTGGCGAAAAATTAATCCTCAAGGGTTTAACTTGGGTCACGCTCACTCTAGCGCTGGTTTTATTAGCCCTCATTCCCTTGTGTGTTGTGAATTCAATCCGCATACACAACTTAAAAATAGAAGAAATTAATACCTTTCAAGGGCAGCGCCTTGCCCTAGTTCAGCAGCTGGAGGAACAGTTAAATCAGACGAATTCCGTTGATGAGTTTCAAAGCCTGCTGAATCGAGCCCTCAATAATCGAACTCCCATAGCATTGGATACTAGCCAACCGCTACCCAATATCAAAGCTCAAATTCCAGCCTTGTTAGCACCCGCTCGATCTGCCATTGAACAACAAGCCCAAGTTGCTCAAGAGCAAGCTCAAAATGAGCAACCTGGATTGTTGAAGCGAGCAATAAAATGGTCTTTGGGAGCTTTAATTGGGGCTGTGCTTTGCCTCCGCATTTGGCAAAGTACCCGGTGGGCACGTAAAAAATCTTATTTGTAAAACAAGCTACAATTTCAATATTTAGGATCGAAGCACTAAAAACTCAGGTAATTTCTCCTTATCATTGGATCCCTAGGCTGATTTCTCCATTCGCAACTATTTCTTAAGAAACATGTGTAAACTACCAATAGTTTCTCTCGCCTACACTCCCTTAAGCCATGTCAGTTGTTGACAATTGTGATGACCCTTGGCAAACCCCTTCTGCCGCAGTGGATGCTGAGGTATTAGAAACATCCCAACGCTTAATGGCAAAGTCAGATGCTCAATGGCCACAGTCTGAACCAACGCCGCTTAATCCTGAACTCGAACAGGCTCACCAGAAAATCACAGAATTAGAGTTACAACGACAAAAAATATTTCAGCGAAATGTCAGCTTAACCGCTGAACTAGCCCAGATGCGGGCAACGAACCAACGGTTAACTCAAGAACTCGATCAACATCGACAGCAACAGCAGCAGCCTACCACAACGTCAGGCTGGTGGCAGCGACTCCTCCGCTGGTAAGCGTAAGGCTACTAACGTAAGTTGCTAGTTAACCCATGCCTTTTCCAGGGCATATACCCAGATAAAGCTAGAGACTTTGAGCAGAAAGCCTTCGACGGTAACCGCATGAAT
>JANQPU010000096.1 GCA_028285315.1 Acaryochloris sp. IP29b_bin.176 | reverse complement strand
GACCGCGCCGGGATAGCTCAGTCGGTAGAGCAGAGGACTGAAAATCCTCGTGTCGCCAGTTCAATTCTGGCTCCTGGCATTTTTTGATGAGAACTGAATCTACAGCCAATTCCCCACTAACACAAAGGCTGACCAGAAGGCAGGATGGCGAAAGTCAGGGTTGCCAATCATGGCAATTTGGGCCTCCTGTAATGCTTTAGCCTTCGATGTCTCCGCTTGAACGAGGTGGTCGTAGAACTCACCAATTAACACGGCAGTAGACTGATCGTCTAAATTCCAGAGCGAGGCCAGGGTACTACGCGCTCCAGCTTGAATGGAGACGCCAGCAAGACCTAAGGCCGCGCGTCGATCTCCCGCAGCCGTTTCACAGGCACTTAAAACAAGGAGTTCAATCGGTTCCGGTCGGACTTGCTCACTACTGCGAAGCAGCTCATTGAGCTGGGTCACATTAATTTCTTTGTCCCAGGCCAGCAGAAACGTTTGCTCTGCTTCAGAGCTAAATTTGCCATGGGTAGCAAGATGGACGATGGGATAGGGCAAAGATTGAATCTGTTCCCGCAGTGCCGAGCTTGTAAAACTCTGATTCAGCAGAACTTCGCTGGTGACCAAGCGGCTAATCTTGTCTAGTTCTTGCGGAACAAACTTGAGAGGTGGATAGTCAAACCGTTCTTTACTAATCCCTGCAGCAATCACTTGTAATTCACGCCCCTGGAGGGGCTTGGTATTAATTAACTGCATCCCCGGCGCTAAAGCAAGGGCATACGTCTCAATTAAATACTTCTCACCGTCATACAAGGCAGCGAGGGGAAGGTTCCGAAGTTCCCCATCTAATACAAAAACTAACATATCGGCCTGGCTTTGATCTAAGTCTGCTCTCAGGGGTTGAATCAGCCAATTATAGACAACTTGCCCCAACTCCTTAGTCTCAATAAAGGTAAAGGGTCTTTCGATTTCCTTTCGGAACTGATCGATCGTAGCTTCTACCTCAGCTTGGGAAACGGGAATCGTCTGATGCTTCAGATTGTCCTGCTGAGGCAAACTGGTGATCAGTTCAATCCGATCCTCTAGCAGGATCGGATACACCACGGCTGCTGATTGTTGGTCAATGTCCTCAATACTAATAATTTGGCCGTCTAAGCAGGCGGAGCGAAAGAAATTATCCAATTCTGAGAGCTGCAGGGATTCCATTACGTCGCGAGCCTGTTTCAGATTCTCCTGGCTGGGGTTGCTATCCCGTAGCAGTAGATCCACGAGCTGTCGATAGACGGGTTCCACACTATCGCGGAACGAGAATTGGGCTTCAGGATTCGTGGCGACCAGGTCTTTGCGGAGGAACTCTAAGGTCTGAAAGGCCCCTCGATAGGCAGAGGTCGCTTGATCGGTTTGCCTCTGGGCATCCATAATCCGCCCCAGTTGCCATTGCCACTGATAGCTAATCTCGCTGGCATTGTTCGCCTGGGCAATAAATAGTGCCTGCTCCGTCAGTTTGCGGGCCTCTGACCACTGTTCGTCTAGTTCGTATAGGTGCCCTAGATTGCCCAAGGCATAGGCTTGGGCATGAGGGTCGTCAATATCGTAGGATTGCTGAACGGCCTGGGCAGTAATATTGGCAATCTCAGGAATAGTGGGCATCTGGCTGGGTGAGTCCTGATTGAGCTTCACCAGGCTTTTGACTAAATTGACTTGACTATAAATGTTGCGGCGGCTGGGGGGTTGTTTAACCAGTTCCTGTTCAATCTGGGGCCAGAGTTGCTGGGCTTGGGACCAATCCTGTTTCTCGATCAAGACGCTGAGGAGATTGAGCTGGGCTTGATGCTGGTTAGAGGGGATGGGGGATTGAGCGGCTTGTTGATAATAGGCAATAGCAGCGTCATAGTCTTGGCGAGCGCGGGCGGTGTTCCCCAAGCTGAGTTGGGTCATACTCACTTCTTGGGGGGCATCCGTCGCCGTTGCATTGCTCAGGCTGAGCTTTAAGTATTTCTCGGCTTCATCAAGATTGCCGACTAAGCGCAATACGTTGCCCAAGCTGCGATATCCAGTCGCTCGAATGTCTGGACTCGCTTGTTGGTCCAAATCATCGGTGACTTTTTCTAGGGTTTTACGCGATTGTAAGTAGAGGCCCAAGACTTGCTGGGCCTGAGCCTGATTAATTAAGCTACCCATGCGGCCAATCTCGTCTCCAAGCTGGGTGTAAATCTCGGCTGTTTTTCCCCAAGTGTCCAGGGCACTTTTGGGATCGCCCTGAGAGAGGTACAAACTCCCTTGCGAATTGAGGGCTTGGGCATAGATAGATAAGTTTTCGGGAGCTGGCGGGTCACCGATGATATCGAGGCTTTGGCGAATGCTGTCTTTGGCTTGTAGCCACTGCCCCAGTTCTTGCTGGGCCAAGCTGAGCTGATTGAGGACAATGGCCTGATTTAAAGGTTGGGCTTTGTAGGCTTGGGCAGCTTGAGTCCAGGCTTCGGCAGCGGCGGCATATTGTCCGCCTTGGTAATAGGCTTTCCCTTGCTCCATCAGTTGGGTGGGAGTGCTGGCAAGGCGCTGGCGAGGGGTAGCGGGGGCATTGATGGAAAGTTGGTTGGCTGCGGGGAGGGTGGAATGGGCGGGACGTTGCCCTAGGCTCAGACCAAGAACGAGGCAGGCACTGCACAATGCAACCCCAAGCAAGCGTAATCCTTTACGGCTGAGGGGCAGCAGTTTATGAGCCATTGATTTCCTCTTCCTTGCAGTGGCTAACGGTATGGTGATTTTCTGGTTGCCTTTGCCCACATTCATAAATGACTAAAAATTGCCCCGTTTCTTGATTCAAACCTCTATTTTCGGTCAATCTGGGGTCTCTAGCAAGTTACGGTGGGTTGGGAATTTTGTGCGGGTTGGGGAACGCTGGCGGTTAGGTAGATATGACCTTGGGAGTCTTTTCTCCAACCTTTGGCTTCGATGATGTTGGGAGGTAAGTTGGGGGTGAGGGATGAGGGTGAAGTCTCTGTAGTGGCTGCGGAGGTGGGTTGGAGGTTGTGGGCACGGAGGTCTTGCCAGACGGTGGTGGGGGTTTGGGTTTGGTGGGGGCCAAGGGGAAGGCCACCACGTCCAACATGGACGAAAGAGCTGTTGCCGAGGGTTTGGCCGGGTCGGCAGCCTTGGGCAACTTCTTGGGGGGGCTCTACGGATTCTGGTAGTTCGGTGAGGCTTTCGCTAGGGTCAACTTCTGGGTTATTAATTTCGACTTGACCATCTATACCGCGTTCGGAGCTGGCGGAGATGTCGCTATCGGGGGATAAAAATACGCCACGGGAGGTAATTTGGATGTTTCCTCCACGCCCGGTGAAGGCGTTTGCGGTGATATCGCTATTTTGGAGGGCAACTAATAAATCGGTGTTGATGGTGACGTTACCCCCGTCTCCACCTGTGTTTTGATCGCCTGCTGAAGCGGAAATACTACTATTGCCTCTCAGTAGCAGCAAATTAGCAATATCAAGATCAATATTTCCGCCTTGACCGCTGGCAGATTCTGCTGAGATAAAACCACGGTTGGAAAGGCTTAGGTTGTCTGATTGCAGAGAAATGCTGCCTCCTGGACCAGCGCCTGCACTGTTAACGGCAATGCCTGCACCATTTTCAATTAGAACTAATTGAGGGTCGATATTGATATTACCTCCAGATCCTGTTGAGTCACGAGTAGTATTGGCAAATAAACCACTACTTGGACCAATTTCTCGAAGCAGTCTAATTTCTTCTTTAGCTTGTTCAGGAGATATCAATTCGATTAAATTAAGTCCATTCTGGAGAGTAGTAAGGCGTTCCTCAAAATTTGGATCACTCCCAGAGAGTGTGATATTTTCAGTCACCTTGAGAGTAATATCGCCAGCTTTCCCTGCCCCACTTGATGTACTACGAACTTGGCCACCATTGGTAGCTGTAAAGTTACTAACTATTAAAGTAATGTTTCCAGCTTCACTAGCATTAAATGTTTGAGTACTCACAGCACCGCCATCAGAAATGAGAAGATTACCCGTCTTAACTGTGATATTCCCTGCGGGACCAGTTGTTGATTCTCTAGCAAAAGTAAACAACCCACTAGAAAATCCCGAACCATTTGGCAATCCAACAAATTGTGGTACACCCTGAGAATCAAGACCACTGAAGAAGATCGGTTGACTTAAAAACTCCGTTCCTTGGGAAAATCCTGAAATAATCACAGAATTAGTAGTATCAACCACTATAGAGCCTCCAACTCCTAAACCAGTACCAGTTGAAAAGTTAGCTACCTGACCACCATCTGTTAAGAAGAGAGATCGTGCATTAACTGTAACAGTACTTGGAGTGTTAATTGCTTTTAATATAGCTTGGTCACTTACAGCAGCACGAACTACTGGATCACTATTTTTAGATAAAAATGATAGGTCCTTTGCGCTGATACTACTACCTATTCGGCTGTCTGATTCTAAGGAAATATCACCTGTAGCTTCTACAAACACATTCCCAACTTTACCCAATCCAAACCCAAATGTAGCCACTCTGGACAGGTTCGTTAATAAAATATTCTTAGCTGTAAAATAAATGTTCCCACCATCTCCAACACCTACAACGGTTCCATCTAAGTCTGCACCGATAGTACTTATAATTACCCCATTGATGAAAGAAGCTTCGTCAACAATTTGAATGAATATGTTCCCTGCGTTACCTTTTCCACGTGTACGTGACTGAATCAGAGCCTCTTCTAATAAAAGAGAATTTGCTGATATATATATATCCCCAGCTTTCCCAACTCCATTGTCACTGATGTCATTGATAATAAAACTATCTTCCTTAATACTAACAACACCTGTTGAATTTATTACAATATTCCCCGCTTGACTCTTCGAAGAGCCTCTATTTTCTAAAATTCCTGCAATAAGATTACTCGAACCTGAAATGTATAAATTCTCAGAGTTGATAGTAATTTCTCCTCCACCATCTGAAGCTACATTAAGTATAGTTCCATCTAGAAGAAAGACATCGGCAAGCGTTACGTTCTCAGGAAAGCCTAGGCTTGGTTCATCTCCATTAAAATTTAAATCAATAGAACCTGTCTTATCTAAACCACCGAGTTCTAGGCGACCACCTGGAGCAAATAAACTTCCATTTTCTATAGTTATATTTCCTCCTGCAAGCAATAAGTTTTTATCCTCGCGAACTTTTAATCCAAACGTACTTGCTTGACTAATGATAGGACCCGCTTTTTGAGTAAATAATAATGCTGAGGGATGAACAGTCAGAGATGGAATCTCTTGTATAGAGGCATTGAAGAAGCCTTGATTACCGAATTGAATTGCATTAGCAGTTGTAGCAACAAACGAACCAGAAAGACTCAGACTTGAGTTGGGGCCAAATAGAATTCCATTAGGATTCAGTAAAAATAGATTGGCGTTACCTCCTGATACACCTAAAGTCCCAAAAATATTGGATTGACTATCGCCTGTCACTCGGCCCAAAATATTTGTTACTCCAGGGTCAGAGAATAATACTATTTGACCAGAATCGACATTAAACTTGGAAAAACTGTGAAAAAGATTTTGGCCATATTGTTTGCCTCCACTAATAGTGCAACTGACTCTACAAAGTTCAGGAGTTGTAGGAGTAGTTCCATCTATATAAATTGATTGTGCTGTTACAATCCTAGGAAAAAAAATACTTAATAGTTGTAGAGTACATGCTGTCCAAAAACTCTTCAGTATATACATACGGCAAATAAGCTGTTAATACAAACAGAAATAAGAGCATGAGATCAAACTACTTTTCGGTGCTGTCCACAGCGAAGGATAAAGTGTCTAGCATTACTTGTTAAGGAGCAACTTTGGCAACTCTGCTGATGTTCAATGTTTACGGGAGCATGTCACCTTTGCAGATGCATAAATTTTAGAATCAAAACCTTGATGTCTAAAAGCAAGGCTATAAAGGATTTCTGGGATAAGTATAAATACTAGATTGCAAAGGTGACATGCTCCCAATGTTTACTCTACTTTGTAAGTGATTTGAGGACTTTTATCCCGTTAACTGTGTAGTGTCTTACCTTCCACATGGCCAAGTAGGACATACCACTCCCAGCGCGCTCTCGGTATAATTATCGTTTGCATGAATATTCATATGAGATCGAATACTGAGTGTTATGATTTCATTTGAAATTCTGTCATAAATTAGAGCAACCGATTGACCATATCTAGCTGCATTTTGGAATTCAACACGATATTGATTAATATTCTTGATATAAGTATTTGCCAACCTATTAATCAAGCTTGTATCGGGAAGATTATCAAAAACTTTTTCATCTAGCTTAAAATCTGAATTGTTAGTCAGAGTAAAATCTTCACCTTCAGGTGTTCGAATCATGACTTGACTAAGATTATCGCTTGCCCCCATATAGGTTTGAGTTATTACCTCCCCAATGAGAATATCTGCTCTACCCTTATTAATCTTTTCGACAAGATCTACATTAATTTTAGCTCCTCTTAAAACTTCTAAAGCTTTGACTAAGATTGGTGTGCTATTTATATTTGACATAATGTCCCTCCATCAGTTTAGTTACTTAAGATCTAAAAATATACTTTTTCCTATAAAAGAAAATTTAATCCATAGAAATATAAAAACTTTTTATTGGCATTTCTCAGAATGAAATATTGTTGTTTAACTATAGAGAATTTTTGCGAAAAAACAAAAAACAGCAATCAACACTGCCTTATTAATTATGATTCTTACAACAACAACTAGTGTTTTTTGAAATGCCTGATCTATTAGTATGACATTTATTAGGTATTTTGTATAAGTCAGCAGATGCAAAATTACATGAGTAACCAAGATCTTGAAATGAGGCGATAGTCATTCTACTGAAAGGGTTAGGTCCGTTATCAATGTAGCCAGTCATAAGCTCATTTCCAAATATAGATTCACGCCAATGACCATATTGTGTCCCTTGCCTCCCCATGTTTTCAATTGGAACCGGGACAAGCTGATTTTCACCTATTAATTTGGCATACTCCCGCATTACATTTTTACCAATAAAAGTAGGATTATCTGTACCAATGTCCTGCAACAAGCCTTTCCGCTCCCAAAGTGATCCAAAACCCAGTACATGGGCCATTTCATGAATAATCACATTAAGTAAACTGCCATTCTCTTCAATCAACTTTAAATCAACAGAATCAAATTCCATAATTCCAGTAGCAGGCAATAGAGAGTCTGGTCGCAAATGTATTGGACTTGCCTGGGCAAGCCTATTATGGGGACCATCAATTTCTAGGGCTCTGGCAGTAATTGAGATACCTTCAATTCTCTTGCCATTGATCGTGGCTGGGGGTAAGTCACCTCGAATAATACTTCCCCACCGCTGTGTTGCTTGCCGAAAAGCTAACTTTTGATTCTCACTAAAATTACCAACAAACTCTAAGTCAATCGGCAAAGGAATATGGTCATCAGGTTCTTGATCAATTGATGGAGTCTGTAACTGTTTCTCTAGAGTTAACTTTTTGATCTCTTTTGATTGTATTTGTAGAGCACTAATTTCTCCTTCAACTCGATTATATATGCAGGTAATGGATTGGCCATAATTGAAAGCTTCTGTAAGCTCATTTCTATATGTATTAAGATTATTGATTCTTATAATTCTTGATCGATTTAACAAGTCTAAGTTCCCGATCGCTCTTAAGGCTATTCTTTCTGGAGAAAAACAGTCTTGAATAGCAGAAGCTATATTCTTCAAGCAAATCTCTATATTCTCTAAACCATTTATTTTGTTAATTTCTTGCTTTAGTAATTTTTCGCTATTTATGAATGTAAAGATATCTCCCGATCTTGTTTTAAGATCAAACTTAGTAAGGCCATCTACATCAGTACTATAACTTATAACAAGTACTATTCCGCTTATTACATCAATAGTACCATTATTAATTAATCTAATAGTTTCTAGATTAAAGCTTGACCCAATTAGTACTTTTGAAATTTCGATCAGTTTCGGAGTAACAAGAAAATACTTAGTCTCGGTTGTATTAGCAATATCATGGCCGAAATTTTTTATCCACAAATTTCCCAAGTATAAAGATAAAGCTAGAAATGTCCCTCCTACTCCTAATATTTGTAAAGAATTTTCAATAGTGGCCATCTCCAAGGACTCTAAAGCTACTGAATTGAGAATAGACAACCCGGTGGTTTTTAAAAATCGATAAGCAATCACTTGGATAAACGTGTCTAGAGCAATTAGCTATTTAAATGGATATTAGCTCCAAGGAAGAACCTGCTTAGTTAAGACAACTATTAGAAACCTCAACGAATAGTTTGCCTCCCTCATAGATCAATAGAACGCTGAAAATTGAATATTTTAAGCTCAATAACCTAGAAAAGTATCAGTACCTCCTAATAATAGACCTCTTGCATAATTGATCAAAAGGCATGGTAGGGACCCAAATATACAGGCAAAATCGGCTCATAAAAATCAGTCAGTAGCAAATCGTGAACTGAATATTACAAGAGGTCTAATATAATCTCTAAATTATCTACTAATCAGAGCAATAGCTAGCAATTATGCAGAGATTTACATAAGTTTGTAATTTAGATCACAGCCCTTTAAGTTTTTCCTATTCAAAAGACTGCAACCTATATAGACAGAGGAATTTGAGCTAGCAAGAAGCAACAGGTGGCCGAATGCTGAGGTCAACCGTTTGAGCTACTAGCATCACCTTGCCATCAGGCAACCGCTGCCAACCCTTCGCTTCTACCCTCACTGGCTGGAAGGTCGAAGCTACTACAGGCATAGATTCAGGAGAAGTTTTACTCAGCGGCTGGCCCGAAGTCTGTGCTTGCAGCGGACGCAGGTCTTGCCAAACCGCATCCCCTCCCATTGAGGCTGCCGGGCTTTGGGGAAGCCCCCCTCGCCCCTTGTAAATAAAACTACTGCTTGCCACTTGGGCCTCACAGCCTTGGGCAATTTCAGTAGGCGGCTCTACTACCGCTGGTTGCTCAGAGAGATTATCGCTGGGGTCTACCTCTGGCGTATTGATTTCAACGATGCCATTCAGCTCGGGATTGTTTTGGGAAAAGGCCGTAATATCACTGGCATTGGTGAGGGTGTCTCGGACCTCTAGACCAAAAACACCTTGGGTTGTAATTGTAATGTTGCCACCAGGACCATCGAGAGCATTGGCCGTAATATCGCTATCTTCCTGGGGAAATGCAACAATCAGGTTGGCGTCGATATCGATATTGCCCCCCGTGGCATCGCCTCCCGCTGTCGTCGAAATCAAACTGCCATTTCGTAATAGTAATAAGTTGTCAATATCAAGCTGGATATCTCCTGCTCGGGCTACCTGCGCTTCAGCAGTAATCTGCCCTTGATCTAGGGTTAAGTTTTGGGCGCGTAACTGAATATCGCCCCCCATCCCAGAACCTTGACTATTCACTGACACCGCCGCACCATTAGCAATTAACACCTGAATCGGATCGATAAAAATGCTCCCCGCTGCACCGTTAGATCCCACGGTTGTGTTGGCAAACACTCCACTCTTAGTTCCCGTTAGGGTGATGTTATCTCGCACATTCAGAGTGATATTACCCGCTTGTCCTCGGCCCGATGCTGTGGAAACCAAATGGCCCCCTTGACGAGCTGTGAACTGATCCGCCTGGACAAAAATATTACCCCCAGGACCATCTCCAGACGTGCGCACATCAACCACGGCCCCATTGGTGATCAAAAAATTCGGGGTTATAAACGAAATCGTCCCCCCTCGTCCTGTGTCCGTCGTGTTGGCAAACACCCCACTCCCTGGATCCGTCAGACTAATCCCTTGCAAAGCCCTGATATCGATTTTGCCTGCATTGCCAGGGCCAGCAGAAGAGGTTGAAATTTGACCACCGTTAAAAAGGTTTAATTGCTCTGTATTCAGGGTGAGTTTGCCACCTGGGCCGGAGGCTCCAACATCAACTACAGAGAAAATGCCACTGGATTGGCCTGTATCAGGATCACTACCAGAAATACTAATTTGCTCAGACACAAGTGCATTAATATTTCCACCCTTTCCCTGATTTGCAGTGGATGCCCTAACTTGACCTCCACTCGAAAATACTAGGCGAGGAGAAATAATATTGATATCTCCAGCATCACCAAAACCAAAAGTTTCAGTTGATAGAACTCCCCGATCAAGCTGAAAAAGTTGTGTCGCTGTTACTCTGACATGGCCTGCTCTGCCTGCACTACCAGGTAACGCAATGGAACTAATCGTTGAACCATCTTGCACAACCAAAACTCCAGTATCCACAAAAATCTGACCTGCATTTCCAGGACCATTAGTTGCTGTGGACAGTCGACTGTTTCCGCTGAGTTCTAATGCTTGGGGTGCTTTGATGAATAGATTACCGCTATCCCCATTGGCGAGTATCTGCAAGAATCCCAGATTTATACTGGCAGAATCTGTTGCAATAACTGAATCGTTTTGCAAAGACACCTTATTGGCCCTGATTACAATATCTCCTGCATTGCCATCTGCCAACGTAGAGGTAACAATACTGCTTCCATTGCTAATCTGTAGATTGTCAATGGTATCAATTACTAAGGGACCTCCTGGAGCAAATCCAAAATTGACCGTTGCAAAAAGACTTGAACGGTCGTTAATAACAATGTTTTTACCCTGTAGATGAATCTCACCCCCTCCAACTCCGTTAGCCCCAATAGTAGATTGTTGGTCAACAAGGATATCTTGAAAATTTTTGACTTGAGAGTAATCCAACTTCCATCCCCTCAAGCCAGGCTGAAGCCCCACCTCACCACTGAGTACGCCTCCTAATTCAATCCGGCCTTCTGGGGCAATAATGGTTCCACCCTGAATAGCAACATTTCCACCAACCAGCGCCAAGGTATTGCCAGGGGCGACAGCTAAACCAGACGTTTGCAAAGGAACGTTAAAGGCAGCCTGGCTGGAGATAGTTGCGCCAGGCATAGAAAATTGCAAACCCGTCGGTATATTGATGGTTAATAGGGGGGGAGAACTAGGATGAATCGCACTAAATTGATACTCATCCCCAAAATTAACGGAGGTTGCCGTAGAAGCTATAAATGAACCATTGAGATCCAAAGCAGCTTTGGGACCAAAGGCAATTCCACGAGGATTGATGAAAAACAAATCGGCATTACCCAAGGTTCCCGCCATACTATTCCATAGCCCTAAGGTTCCGGCAATGTTGGACGGGCCATTACCAGTCACCCTACTGACAATGGTTCTAATTCCTGAAGGATTGTCAAAGTATACAGCTTGATCTTCAGACACATTGAATTTCTCAAAGCTATGAAAGACTGTAGCCTTCCTGCGGGTCGCGCCTCCTTGGATAAGACTAGCGGGTCGGCCATTGATGACAGTAGGCGTCACAGTAGAAGACTCAATCCCTAAGGAGTTATCAGGTATAGATTCTGCTGCTGCTTTTGGAACAGTCTTCGTAGTACCTATAATTCCACTAAGTATAAGTACAACATAGCTGAGTTGCAGATATCGCATAGAACTACAAATTGCCCCGCATCAAACTCTTCAGGCATTCCCAAAAACAGGACGTAGTAAATATTTCTATTCACTACGTCCTGATGATAGTTTATTTCTGATAGGTCAACTATGCATTTGTCCTATCAGTTGAACAATATTTCAACGTGGATTAAACATTATCTGTAACCCCAGCACAAACCCCAAGGAGAACAGGGATCGGCTGGATTGGGAGGTGGATTTTGACAAGTCCAACATCCCGCTCGATAAGACAGGCTTGTTTTAGTTGTTGGCGAAAGCTGTTCACTCGAATCTACTTTCTTTAATACATCAACTACAACCGAATCCAATGAGATGGACTTATCTTGAAAAAACTTTGCAAGTAGTGCAGAAAGCTCTTGTTTCTCCGCATCAGTTAAATCAGTTACTTGTCGGTTAGCCATTATTCATCCTTAATTTACTAAAAATGCGAGTAATCGGCATTTCTTTCAGAGCATGGATAAACAATTGAGGGTTAATTACAACTGTCTTTCAAGTCTTTTGACATAAAAAAAGTAGTTTATCCTACATAAAACTACTGGGGAAACTTGCATCCAAGACTGACTAAAACAGGCATATCTCAACTTGTGTTCCATATTGGAAATGCTACTCTTCTTTCAGAGAGGATCGAAAGACTTACGCAGTTTTTACAAAACTCAATTACTGAATCTCACCATGTCTCCAGTATCCCCCACCCAGCCCCTAGGAGCCGTCCTCCAACAAGCCGGATTAGTCTCAGCCGCCCAAGTCAACCTCGCCCTGCAAGAGCAAACCATTAATCAGCATCGCCTCGGAGAACTCCTCAGTGAGCATGGCTGGATTCGAGAACCGACCGCCCACTTCTTTGCTGAAACATGGCCCACCCTCTTCCACAATCCTGACCTCATCCCCCTTGGACAATATTTCAGGCAAGCCCATTTATTGACCGACACCCAAATTGATTACCTGCTAGAGCAACAATACCTAACCCAACTCCGATTTGGTGTCCTCGCCGTAGCCAACGGTTGGGTCAACCTCAAAACTATCAACTTTTTTCTCACTCATCTACACCTCCAGGACAACCCCCAGCTTCTGCAGTCCGAGACCGATCAAGCCATCAACTTTAATACGCCCGAATATTGGCAGCATCTGCGGGAGTACTTACTAGAGAATGAACTCGCCAACCCCTACTCCCTCCTCCAACTGTATGAGCAAATCCTGACCCAGTACGATATTCCCTTCACTGGAAACTTAGAACAAACCGCCCTCCTGAACCTGGGATTAGTTACTATTCGCCACAACTCATTAGAGATTGCCCATCCTTTGTTTCGGTCCGTCTTTAACCCAGAGTGGATTCAGCGAGAACGGCAGACCCTCCATCCCTACGACCAAATCAGACTACAATTTCTCAATTTGGGTAAAGCGGGGGCCTATCCCTATCGAATCTTAGAAGCGATTCTGACCTGGACCAACAATCAACCACTGTTGAATCAAAAAGTGGCCCATCTCGTGCGCACGGGCTCATTCATCCAAGCCGGGGAAGAATCTGTTGTCATTGAGCAACTCGTCCAAGACCAAATCATCCGCAATTGGCGGACTGGATTTGCCAATAAGCACTTAAGCAGCCTAGAAAAGCAAGTCCTCCAGAATTCAAACTGCGATCCCATTGACTTGTTAACCTACTACCAAGTCGTGTGGCATCAGGTTCAAACCCAGCCCACAAAAGGAGAAGAAGAGACCGAATTACTCCGCTTGGGGCTCTTGATCCAAGACAGTCAGCAGGTAAAAGTCGCGAATCAAATCTATCGGTTGGTCTTTGATCAGACCTGGCTGGAACAACAGATATCGCACATCCTAGATCCGCTAGAGGCCGAAGATTCTGCTCTAGCAGAAACTGGTCCTGACAAGATTGCCCCTAGCACCGAACAAGACGTAGAATTCGCTCCCCCTGCTCCCCCAGACCGAAAACCTTGGCGAATCGTAGGTGCCTTTCTCCTGGGCAGCTTGGGACTCGGTGCTGCCATTTGGGCACTGTCCAGGAACCCTCAACCCCCAAAGGAGCAACCCCCTGCTGCAGCTCTTCAAATCCCTACCTCAACCGACCGATCCGTGGGATTGCCTCCCTCTCCCGCGCCATCCAAAACTTCAGATTTTCAATCCCCCTCATCGACTGCTTCGCCTCAACCCGTTTCGAAACGTTCTCCAGCAGAACTGACTACAGCCAATGCCTCTGGCGGCGTGGTTTTAGTTTTTGCCAACAAGAAAGTGCCTATCTTTAGCACTGGCGTGACGGAGGCAGATATCCAGTCCGCATTAGGTCCCCCCAATTTGAAAAGTCCGGGATATTGGCCAAATAGTTATGGGCTGTTGTATCAGAATATTCAGCCTAACCACGTAGATTTTGGTTTTCTGTTGGATGCGGACACCCAACGTCTGCGGCAAACAGAAGCAGCTTTTGCCTCATCTGTGGCGCTGAAGACCCTTAAACAAACCCTGCAAGGCATGCTCAAAGACCGCCCCCCGGCTCACGTCACAGAACAACTGACCTTGATTTATCAAAGACAGGCTCAGGACTATGAGTTTCAGGTGGGTGAGCTAAAAGGAATCATTCAGCGCAACAAGCAAGACCGGATTTATATTGGGGTTTGGGATGCCGATTTCCACTGAATCTGCAAACCTAGCCGCGACTCCGCTCTAGCAGAATCATCATTAACAAGCTTAAGACTGCGAGCTGTTGTTCGTCTTCTGTCATTTGGTCCACCTGCTTGATCGTAAAAATCCGGGATAGGAAGGCAGGCACCTTACTAAAGCGCATCACCACATTGCCATCGGCACGAGTAACGAGATAAGTGGGGTTGAAGACATAGCCCGTAAACAAGCCAATAATGGGAATCTCAGCGAAGAGGGCATCCATGATTTTGACCCAAGGATTCTCCTCATGAATGGATAGCGCTGGGGCTTCTGACTGTCCTGCGGCAATATCATAATGAGCTTTCCAGAGAGACTTCATGCCTTTGCGTTTCACGGAGCCGAGTTCCTTGCCTGTGCGATCGCGGAAATGATACCGAGCCGAGAAATCGATAATGCGATCGGCATTAATGCTGTAGAGTTGCTGCGTTTGGGCCTCATCCGCACAAACCGTAATTTGCTCTTTTAGCTTAAATAGCTTCTGTTTGACATAAAAAACCAGACTGCCCGTATTATCGGTCACAAAAATCTGAGGGGCGAGGGCAAAAAATTTGAATTTTAGGGTTAATGGATATTGCATGAGTTGATAGGGATTACGTCAGCCGAAACAATCCAACAAACTTGAAACGGAGATAGGCAAGAATAAAGGCAACTATCCCATCCACTGTTCAGCCATTTTACGGCTCATCGAGACCGTCTTCATAGCTGAAAGGGTGGACGATTAGAGTATGCCCGCAATCTCACTGGGAACACGCATCAAAGTAAAATCACTTGTTTTCCGTTAACCCAACTTGAAGTAAAGGACCACCCTGCTCTTTTGGGGGAATAACCATATCTCCTCTACAGTTAAGCCAGCCTTGCCTCTTTCGAGCAGACGAATGGCAAGTTTTTCCTAGAGGCTTACTCAATCAAAACAGTGTAGAGCAATAAAATTCACTGAAATATAATTTATGTAATCAACGAGATAGGTTCAGAGCAGATCTGAAGATTATGACGTACCCTTGAAATAATCCAAGGAGATTAAGCGTTCCCATGACAGACCCCGCAAAAACCGTCAGCATTTTTCATAAAGCCGATGCTCCCCTGTTTAAACAAGCAGGTGAAACGATATTTGCGGAAGGTGAAGCTGGGGACGTCATGTATGGTCTGTTGACTGGTAAGGTCGATTTATTCGTCAAGGGCAAGGTTGTAGAAACCATTCATGCAGGTGATGTTTTCGGAGAAGGGGCTTTAGTTCAACCCTCGGGGGTGCGCGCCTCAACTGCCATTGCCCGGAGTGAGTGTAGCTTAGTCTATTTGAATCAGGAACGGTTTTTATTTGCTATCCAAAATACCCCCATGTTTGCCATTGAAGTCATGCGCAGCTATTCCGATCGGCTGCGTCGTCTCAAGCATTTAATTTAGCATCGGTGAATTGAGCACCGATACTTTGACTAGTCCTGATACAGATAGTTAATAATGGCGGTTGCCAGGGTGTGAGTCCCATCTTTGGGGAGGGAGGTTCCCTGACGGGGCGGAGCCAAGGGCTTAAACAGAAACTCCCACTGACTTTCTATAAATTCATTTTCTGCCAGTAAATAATGAGCGTTGTAATCTTGTAATCCCGCTAATAGGTATTGCGCTTCAGCAAAGTCATTCCGAGGGATAGAAATCACGGGGATATCGAGGAGGCAGGCTTCGGCAAAGGTGCCATACCCTGGTTTACTAATGATGCGATCGCACAGGGGCATCATATCTACCGGGCGATATTTGTGATCCGTAATCTTGATGAGATTGGGATAGATATCGGGCGCTAGGCGGTCAAAGGTGATAAATTGCCAATCTGGGAACTGCTGAAGATTGCGATAGGGAATTTTAGCGAGGCCCAGTCCCCCGAAGCTGAGCAACACTGTTTTTTTTGGATCAGCTGTAATCCCAAAGACGCGGCGCAATTCAAGGGTTGTGTAGCGGGGAGAAGCTCCCGTCAAGCCAATATCTGTAATGTTAGTAAACGCGGACATGGGTTCATGAAAGGGGAGACGAAACAAGCGATCGCATTTGCCGAAACAGTCCCGCACCCATGCCACAAGTTCAGCAAATTCCTCCCCCCACTGCTCATAAATCAAATCCCAACCGAAATTGCTCGCCATCCAGCAGGGAATGCCCGCCGCTTCCGCAATAGCGCTCGCTAAAGGGGGAATATCAGCCAAAATCAGTTGGGCACCAATTTGCTTGATATAGTCGACTTCAGTCGCAACGAGGCGGTCCTGGTAGGTGCGAATCTCTTGGAGCTGGGTCAAAGTGGCGGGGATATTCATGGTCAGGCCATCCTTCTGAACCACCCCCACATCAAACACCCGAGACCGATAGATAAAATCACCCGGTAAATAGGACTCAATCAACCAGCGAGGGGCACTTGTGACCACAATCAAGAGCACCTCTGGTATCAACCGCTGAATTTCAGCTAAGACTGCCGCCGTACGGGTGGCATGGCCAAAACCATGATTGGTAATGGCTGCGTATACAGTGGGTCGGGCCATCCTCAACCTTTAGACTCTGGTTAACACAAAGAGGCTATCATTATTGCCTCGACCGATGCGCAAATCCTCGTCTAAATAGGTGGTTTCCAACCAACCCGCCGACCGTTCAGCATTGAGAGGAAAATTAAGCGCAGCAACAGGGCTTTGGGTTTCCAAACGAGAGATTAAGGTATCTAGAGAGGCATAATTCATTAATCCTTTGACCCCTAAGATAGAGCGCTCAAAATTGACCTGGACTCGCCGCTCTGACACGGGCATCAGCCGAGCCGCCACGCAAATCACCCCTTCTAAAAAAGGGATGCCCTGTAGCTCCAAGACGTTATAAAGCTTTAGCTCTTGTCCCCGAATACATTGATAAATCGGTCCAGCAGGGATCACAGGCAGTCGAGCCAAGCCTAGCAGATCTTGGCTCGTCGTATAGATTAACCGCCAGACGCCACTGAGTCGTTCTCGTTCGCTCAGCGGTTGTGGTATTGGGTTTTGTATCTCTAACTGAACGACTTTATCTAAAACCAAACTGCGATTGGCTTCCGTGGTGATCACGCCTCGATTCGTGCCTGCGATCGCAGCCAGTAACTCTGCTTTGGCAATCATGTCTCAGCTCCCCAGTTTCAACAGGACAGATCAAGCTCAATACCCACAGCACCGCTCCCCGTCATTGTAACCAACCTTAGGGGAGCAGTGAATTCAACAGAACACTAGGACAGGTTTTCCCTTTATTCGCAGCGATAAGCCTGTAACTGATGCAACAGTTGCTCTGCCCTGCGAGTAATTTCTGGCCAATCTCTCATTTGGAGAGCTTGCCTAGGAAATAGATAATTCGACAGTCCCACTCCGATCGCCCCTGCTGCAATCAGGGCCGCAGCATTCTCCAACGAGACGCCACCAGTGGGAATCACAGGGATATGCCCCAGAGGTCCCTGCAAACTCTGGACATACTGGCTCCCCCCCATTACCTTGACCGGGAAAATCTTGACGCTACTGGCTCCTGCCTGCCAGGCTGTTACAATCTCCGTCGGCGATAAGGCCCCAGGAATAATCGCAATATCTTCTGCCACAGCCGTACGGATAATGTCCAGATTGACATGGGGACAGAAACAAAATTGTGCCCCAGCTGCGACGGCTGCATGGAACTGGTCAACTGCCATGATCGTGCCCACACCAATTTGGCAGTCTGGTAGTGCTTCGCGAAGTTGAGCAACCAGCATGGCAGCTTGGTCACTGTTCCAGGCAATTTCGATAAGAGACATCCCTGCTTGAGCAATTGCCTGAGCCATGCGGAACCCCAGCGTCAATTCTGGAGCCCGAATCACACCAATAGCCCGATGATATCTCACCGTCTTTAACCAGCAGGTCTGCGCCAAAATAAAAAAGCTATCTTCACCTATCGCTGAGCATAGGCTGCCATCGGTTCTTTAATCCAACGAATGTAGAGATGTTTAAAGGTCGATCGGAGTACCCGAGGTGCCCCAAAATCAATGGGCATCAAATTATCGGGCAATCGCCAATCTTCTACCTGCATCGCTTGGGGACAGTGCAGGGGAAACTCGATATCCTCCCAGGCAGGACAATAGCCGAGGCGCAGAGCCGCAGCCATGGTCGGCACTTGCTCAGGATCTACTTGTAAAATCTCTAGGATGGCCCGGTCTAGAGCAAATACATCGTTGGCCGCTGCCAATATCCCCAAGGATCTGGGGTCGCCACCGCTTGGACCATTCCCCTCATGACCAATAATGCCATCCAAAATGGTTAGATTGGGGGCTAAGGTCCGAGCGGTTTCTACCAGCATCTCCCCAAATCGATTGACATCCTTACCGGCTTCCATATGCCACCAGGCTTTCATTTTGCCTGGGACACAGCCAAATAAATTCTTTACCCCTAACGTCATCGTCAACTGCACATGGGATTTCACCTTAGGCAGATTGATCACCACATCTGCTTCCATCGCTTCTTTCGAGAGTCTGAGATGATCAAACGTCTTACTCTCTGTGGGATAACGGCTGCCATGCAGTTCTACAATAGGTAAATCAAGCGCTTTCAATAGCGGCCCATAGCCATTGTTCTCTGCGACTCCCCGAGCGCTTCCAAAAGCCGGACTATCACCGATAAAAGGTTTTCCCCCGGCTGCCATCACCATCTCGGCCACACTCGCTACTAATTCAGGTCGAGTCGTGCACTCCTTTTGAGGACGACCACCAGTCAATAAATTTGGTTTGAGTAACACGCGATCGCCCGGCCTTACAAATGCCTCCATTCCCCCAAAAGGCTTTAGCACCGCCACAAGCGATTCCCTTAAGAGATTCTGCTTATAGCTATGGGCTGGAAGTAGGCTGACAGAAGCAGTCATGTCATTACTCAATGAAGATAGCAAATTAACTAGAGATCTCGGGTGCCGACTCAGAGTCTGGGGTATTGGCCTCACCCTCATTAGTCGAGTTCCCTTTCTGAGCCTGATCCGCTTCTCTGCGTTTACGTTGAGCTTCTAAAATATCATCCATTGCCTGACGAACTTGGGCAATTTTGTCCAAATTTCCCCGATAGATTTCTAGATCCTTCTGCAGCTTACTCTCAGAAATATTGAGTACGGTACAAATATTAGGCAGAAATTCTGCCAAGGACTCTTCATCCTGAGTGACATTGCCCTCACTCAATTCTAAGAGGGTAAACAACCCAATCGCAAATAAGCGACTGTACTTAAACTTAGAATTTTGAGCAATATTCCGTAGTTGCCACTGCAGCTCATCTCCACCAGAGTTAGCCGCTTGAGTGATCCATTCCAACATCTCGTGAGCCGATTTTGATTGGGCCAGCTCTTGTAAGCGCTGGCTATCTTTCCGCATCTGCACTGGATCTGCTTCCTGAGCCTTACACAGAGCGCTAAAAATCGCTTCCTTATCTGTTTCAGGCTGATACCCATCCATGAATCGCTCAAAAGAAGTGGTAACGCCTAGGGCAAAAATAGGATCGTAGCGAAAATCTTCGTTAACCTGCAGTAGGTGCATCTCTACCATCAACTCCTCTACAACCCTTCGGTACACTGAGTTCACGGGACGTGTATGAATAGAGTAAAAAGCTCGTTTTGTGTCAGAAACAGTACGCAGGTTATTCACAATTAGGGCAGGAGGAAAAACTACAAATATTATCTCAGCGAAATCGGTGGGTCGCTAGCTGAGAAGAAAAGTATGAGGTCTTAAAGTAATAAAACTTCAGTCTTTCTATGTCAGTATGGTCAATAATCTAGATTGGCTTTAGAATCTGGATATACAGAGAACTAAACGTCAACTGAATATTGTTGCTATCGTTTGTTAGGGTAACAGATACTTGCGATTGAATGATTAACCTTTTCAGGGAAACAAACCCAAGGCAAAATTTAGTCGCCATAACCCACCATATTGATGATATTTCAAGAACTAGGATATTTCACACCCTGATAATGGGTAGGATAACTATAGGTGAGAACAGCAAATCTAGGGTAGAAATTTGTGGTGGACGTTGATCAAACGAAAATTCTGAAACTTGCTCAACAAGGGAATCAACAAGCAATTGCAGTAGTGCTCAATCGCCACCTGATGCCTAAGGGTGCTCATATCAAAGTGAAGCATAAAGACGATTGCTTACAAATTCTGTTGCATACTCCTCAAAAAGCACAACAGTCCACTTTGATCCAAATGCTGCGCGAACAATTATTGATGCTGCGTCCAACTGGGTTCACTTCGGTCAAAATATATAATCCGCATCCCGGAAAAAAAACAGCCAGCCTTATTCATGAGTTCAGCTTGACTACGGCAATTTCCCCATCAGCAAATGAAGCTTCTGCTCAATCCGCTCCTAAATCCCCTCAACCCACCCCTGGGGATAGCCAGAAACATCAAACACGAACAACCCAGCGCTCTTCTGTGGCCGAAGTACTGTTGCACATGAGTAGTCTGGACGATCTAAAAGTCTTAAAAGATCATCCCTTCTTCACAGGCAAATGTCCCCGATGTGGCAGCCCTTATATCCAACAAGATCCTCCACCGGTCTATTGGGATTGCCAAGAATGTGGGTGGGAAGATAACTTAAACCAGCTAGTACCCCAGGTAAATACAGATAACCACTCTCACCAAAAGAATTTTGCCGATAGCAAAAAGCTAGGCAATTACCTCATGGAGGCTGGCTTACTCACCTCGGCACAGATTGAAGTGGCGCTGGCAGATCAGCAGATTACAGGGATGCGCTTGGGAGAAGTGCTAGTTCGGAGAGGTTGGGTCAAGGAAGAAACCATTGAGTATCTGATGCAAAAGGTCATCCTGCCCGAGAGAACCTCGTCACCAGATCAGTCTTCTTCCTATCTGGAGCTCAGTCGGAAACTATTAAAAACCTTAATGAGTCAGGCAGGGACTTCGGCAGATGATTCACAACGGCAGAGTAGCAATTCTGCTCCTACCTCAGAAAAGCCCAAGACACCCATTGCGAGTGAACGGGCTACTCTAGTATTACCCGATGCAGATGTTAGCGACTACCTTGATGATTTCCCATCAACAAGCTAAACATACTGAAAGAGCTCAATCCAATAACCTAAGTCCAGATAATGACAAGGCGATGTGCGACTAAATACTTGTAACCCTTGATTTCTCGTTTCCTCCAGCTGAATGCTGTGTTCCAGAACAACGTAGTATCAGTGCTTTCAAGAAAGCCGTACATCACCTGACTTAAGAAGCTAGGGCAACCTCAACCAACTGTTGCAACTCACCCTGCTGATAGAGTTCAATCATGACATCAGAACCGCCAACAAACTCTCCATTGATATAGACCTGGGGAATAGTGGGCCAGTTTGAATACTCTTTAATCCCTTGACGAATATCGTAGTCTTCTAAAACATCTACAGTTTCGTAGGGAACACCGAGGCTATTGAGGATTTGGACGGTATTGTTAGAGAATCCGCATTGAGGCATCAGCTTAGAGCCTTTCATGAAAACTAAGATTTTGTTGCTTTGAACTAAATTATCAAGGCGTTCTTTCAATTCAGGGGTCATAGCAGAATCCTAAAAATTTATTTTAATGAGGATGTCATGAGTTACGTAATACAGCAGCGTGATTCAGGGAGACTGAACCGCATCCGCTTGTTGGGCTTGCCACTTTTCAGGCGTAAACGTTTTCAGCGCTAAGGCATGCAACTGCTCACTGGCCATCACTGGATCGACTGAGCGGTAGACCAACTGATGTTGTTGGACCAGGCTTTTACCTTCAAACTCGGCAGAAATGATCGTAGCTTGGTAATGATCACCGCCCCCAGTTAGATCCTGAACGAAGACTTCAGCCCCAGGCAAGCCAGCTTGAATCATGGAAGTAAGATCATCCGGGTTAATCATCTAGATGCTCGATGAAACTTAAGAACTCAACTAGTCTAACTTTAAACAAAGGGTCAATTGGGCAACTTTAAATACCGAAAATACCGAAAAAAGCCAGATCTATTTACTTTGGATTTGCTGGTGCCTCCGAGGATGCCTCAGGTGATGTAGACGTCTTTGCACCTGGCGTTCGAGGATAGGGAATGTCAGAAAAGCCTAGTTCAACCAGCTGTTGATAGGATTTCTTGCCTAAATCACGAGACGGATTTTGACTGCGGATGATCTCAATCAACAGGGGAATGGCTTTCTCAGGTTTGTTTTGAGCCCGATACACCAACGCCAGCTGATACGTTGATTGGTCTCTCAGTTGTGCTGTTTCTAAGGCTTTTTGCCGGTGACTTTCGGAAACGCGTCGATCAACCCCTAAAAAGCTTGAGGTCAAAGTTGAATAGAAGTTGGAAAGCTGATTCATGATTTGACGCGCATCTTGAAGCTTATTTGCAGCCAAATCAAAATTCTGAGAGTCATATGCACTCTCGGCCTCAGACATCAAGCGTTTCCCTGCTGGGATACTAAATAATCCCCCTGTGATTGTGGGGCTCAAGACTTCAACGTTATCTAAACTAGAGGGCTGGCTATTACCAGAGCCATCTAAGTCTCCTGCTTTTTGAGCTAGAACTGATACAGGCAAGAAGAAGGAGACAAGGGAGACAGATGCAACCAATAGGGCTAAGTATCGGTTACTGGATATGAATGAACGGGAGGGTTGCATAAACACTGTTCGATAAACTTGGTTAGGACGCTGGTGTAATCAGTTCAGGTTTTGGTCATCTTATCATTTGCCGCTGTAGCAAAGATCTCTTAGATCCTTCACCCCATACTTCAGTGATCTGCTTGACGATCACTATCCACAAAATTGTTCCGTTTGGTGGACCTAGGCTATATCAATCATGCGCTAATAAATTTAAGCGACCTTGTAATTATAGTAATTTTTACTATAATTAAAGTAAGCGCTTATAAAATGAATTTAAACTCGTTTCCCAATTAGCGTTCAACCCTTATTTTATAGGGGTTTCATTCATATTCACTAGGAGTCCAATAATGTTGGGACTGGTTAAGCCCTCTGAGGTAACGAATCAATCTTTAAACCTCTCTGCCAGTGACTATAATCTCTTAACCGATTTATATCAAGCCACCATGTCTGCTTGCTATTTGAATGAGAATCTCGCAGAAACACTAGCAAGCTTTGAATTAACAGTCCGGCACTTGCCTTCGAAGTTTGGCTATTTAATTGCTATGGGTTTGGCTCAGGTTTTGGATTACCTACAGAACCTAAGGTTTACAGACCAGCAAATTCAGTACTTACAAGCAACCAATTTATTCAGTCATGCCCCAGCTCAGTTTTGGAGTATGTTAGCGCAGGGACGATTTACCGGTGATGTTTGGGCCGTCCCCGAAGGAACAGCCCTCTTTGCCAATGAGCCTTTTTTGAGAATTGAGGCTCCCTTGTGGCAAGCCCAATGGGTGGAAACATTTATTCTCAATACGATCAACTATCAAACTTTAATTGCAACGCGCGCTGCCCGGTTAAGAGATGTTGCGGGCACCGACGCCACGGTTTTGGAGTTTGGCACACGCCGAGCATTTGGGCCACAAGCGTCTGTGTGGGCTGCTCGAGCCGCCTTGGCAGCAGGTTTAGATGCCACGTCCAATGTATTAGCAGCCCAAAAACTAGGCAGACAGCCCAGTGGAACGATGGCCCACGCTTTAGTAATGGCGATGACTGCAGTTCAAGGGACGGAACTGCAAGCCTTTTCAGCCTTTCACCGGACGTTTCCCCAGGCCGCGTTATTGATAGATACCTATGACACGATCGCAGCCGCTCAAACCCTAGCTGCTCAGGTTAATGCTGGGACATTAGACGTACCCGCCATTCGTTTAGATTCAGGGGATTTGGTAGCATTATCACAAAAAATTCATCAAATCTTACCCAAAACCAAAATTGTGGTGAGTGGAGATCTGGATGAACAAGAAATTTTACGACTCCGACAAGCAGGGGCCTATATTCACGGCTATGGCGTGGGAACCAAACTCGTGACCGGAAGCCCTGTTAACGGTGTATACAAACTTGTCGAAGTAGACGGTAAGCCCGTCATGAAAGAGGCCAATGGCAAAGTCACCTATCCTGGCTGCAAGCAGGTTTTCCGTCAGGTGCATCAGGGTCAGGTGGCTCAAGATCAGCTGGGCTTGATTAATGATACCCATTCCGTCGGTCAACCGCTCTTACAACTGGTGATGAAAGCAGGGCAACGATTGGAGCCACCTGAACCTCTAGAAACAATTGCCCAACGGACCTTAACATCCGTCCAAGGTTTACCAGAACAGGTCCGTTGTGTGATTCATCCATCCCCCGTGACTGTGCAGTTATCTGACGATCTGCAATCGCTAACGGCAAAGACTCGCCGAACGGTGCAGCCTGCCTAACATCCGTTCCCCAGCTCTTTCTATCCAGCCATTTAAATGTTTTGATCTATGAAACAGATTGCTCTATTTGGAACCAGTGCCGATCCTCCGACCGTGGGACATCAATCCATTATTGAATGGTTAGCGGGACTATACGATTACGTTGCCGTCTGGGCATCCAATAACCCCTTCAAGCACCATCAGTCTGCACTGTCTGAACGCCAGCGAATGTTGGCATTACTGGTACAGGATTCACAACAGCGATATAACCAGGTGGGATTACATGCTGAATTGAGTCATTCTAAAACCCTAATGACCGTTCAGCAGGCTCAGCAGCTCTGGCCCCAGACAGAGTTAACCCTAGTGGTGGGGTCAGATGTGGTGTCTACCTTACCGCATTGGTACCGGGTTGAAACCTTATTCCAACAAGTGCAATTACTTATTTTGCGCCGACCTGATGCTCAGCTCCATCCTCAATCCTTAAGCGCATTACAAGCGTTGGGGGCGCGACTTGCGATCGCAAATTTTCAAGGTCCTCCTGTTTCGTCTAGCCACTATCGTCATACGGGGGATATCAACGATGTCCCTCCTCCTATTGCTGCCTATATTCAACAACATCATCTGTACTCATGGAACGAGCCCCATCCTCACCCCGACGAGCAACTACAACCCCTACTCTTGACCAACCCACCCCAGCCTTAGCGGAATTCAAGGTGGGGGTCGACAATGTCATTTTTTCAGTTGATACAGCTCAGAATCGCCTCCTCGCTTTGCTCGTCAAACGCCAAAGTGAACCCTATATTGGAGATTGGTCATTACCCGGAACACTTGTGCGGAAAGGCGAGTCCTTGGAGGCTGCCGCCTACCGGATCTTGGCGGAAAAGCTGCGGGTTGAAAATCTGTATTTAGAACAGCTTTATAGCTTTGGGGGTCCCCACCGAGATCCGCGAGAGGCCCCCGACAGCTTTGGGGTACGCTACTTGTCGGTCAGCTATTTTGCGCTAGTGCGATATGAAGATGCCATGCTGATTGCTGATGAGGGCTGTGAGATTGATTGGCATCCCCTGGGAACGCTGCCTAATCTGGCCTTTGATCACCAAGATATTCTCAGTTATGGTCATCGGCGGTTGTGCAACAAGTTGGAATATAGTCCTGTAGCTTTTGATGTGCTGCCGGACCGCTTTACCCTGGCCGATCTCTATCAGCTCTACAGCACCGTCTTGGGGGAGAACTTCACGGATTACTCTAATTTTCGATCGCGGCTGTTGAAATTAGGATTTCTGGCGGATACGGGCGAGAAAGTTTGCCGTGGGGCAGGGCGTCCTGCGAGTTTGTATCGCTTTGATGCGGAAGCTTTTGCCCCGTTTCGAGATAAACCCCTAGTGTTTGTGTAGGTATAAGTGATGAAAATTGCGATCGCCCAATTTAATCCCACCATTGGTGATTTGGTGGGAAATGCTGCGGCTATCGAAGCGGCTGCCACCGAAGCGGCACAACAAGGGACAACCCTACTCCTGACCCCAGAATTGTCGCTCTGTGGCTATCCGCCTAGAGATTTGCTACTTGACCCTAGCTTTGTGGATGCTACCCAAACCGTGCTACAACAGCTCGCCACCCGCCTACCGACCCAACTGCATGTACTAGTGGGGACGGTTCACCGAAATCAAGAGAATGTGGCCCAGGGTGGTAAACCCTTATTTAACAGCATTGTCCATTTGTATGATGGCCAGATTCAGCACTATTTCCATAAGCATTTACTGCCCACCTACGACGTTTTTGACGAAGATCGCTACTTTGCGGCGGGCAATAAATCCAATGTGTTGGATCTGAAAGAGGGCAAAATTGGGGTCACCATTTGTGAGGATCTGTGGAATAACTCCGATTTCTGGGGCAAACGGGCCTACGCCATCGATCCAGTTGCGGAACTGATGAGTTACAACGTGGATTTGATCATTAACTTATCTGCCTCGCCTTTTTGTGTGGGCAAGCAAGAACTACGAGAAGCAATGCTGTGCCACCATGCCCAGCAGTATCACTGTCCCCTCATCTACGCCAACCAAGTGGGTGGCAATGATGACTTGATTTTTGATGGTCGAAGTGTGGCAGTTAATCGTCAGGGAGAAGTGGTGGGGCGGGCCACGGGTTTTGCACCGGATTTGTTGTTCTTAAGTTATGAGGCTCACGATTTACTGCCTAGCCGGATAGAGGATCCGGTCACCGACATCAATGCCGAAATCTGGTCCGCCCTTGTCCTGGGAGTTCGAGACTATGCCCAAAAATGTGGATTTAACCAAGCAGTTTTAGGACTCAGCGGCGGCATTGACTCCTCCTTGGTCGCAGCGATTGCTGCCGCTGCCCTCGGCCCTGAGAACGTCTTGGGTGCTCTCATGCCCTCACCCTATAGTTCTGACCATTCGATTCAGGATGCCGAGGATCTAGCGAAAAACTTGGGAATCCCTACCACTCAGTTAGCGATCGCAGAGGCGATGCAGACCTACGACCAGATCTTAGCCCCTGTTTTTGCGGGCACAGAGCCCGGTGTGGCGGAAGAAAATATTCAAGCCCGGATTCGGGGCAATTTGCTGATGGCTATTGCCAATAAATTCGGTCGTTTGCTCATTTCCACTGGGAACAAATCGGAAATGGCTGTAGGCTACTGCACTCTGTATGGTGATATGAATGGTGGCTTGGCTGCGATTGCGGATGTTCCCAAAACCCGTGTGTATAAATTATGTCGATGGCTCAATACCAATACTCCCACTGAACTGGGAGGCACGGGAACCATCATCCCCGAATCTGTCCTGATCAAACCCCCCAGTGCCGAACTCAAACCGGGCCAGGTCGATCAAGACTCCCTGCCTCCCTACGAGGTTCTGGATGATATCCTCTATCGCTATGTCGATAACCATCAATCTAACCAACAAATAATCGCGGCGGGTCATCCTGCCGCGATCGTGGACCGAATTATTCAGATGGTCAAACGGGCTGAGTTCAAGCGTCGTCAAGCCCCGCCGGGGTTGAAAATTACGGACCGAGCCTTTGGTACAGGCTGGCGCATGCCGATTGCAGCCCGAACAACCCACCCCCAAAGCTCATCTTCTGCTACATTCCCCCTCGAAATCCCTCATATAGATAAATAGAGGCAGGTCAAATTAGATATCTTACCGCCGCCCGATTAAATCAATGGTTTGTTCGAAAACGTATGAGCGCACTAGGCAATACCTGTGACGGTCAAGGCAGTGCTAGTAGTGCCTCCAAAGGGTAAGAGGTGATTAATCGCTGTATTGAGAACGGTGAGCAAAATTGCACCCAAGATAGGATCAAGCAGTTTATTCCTGAGGGAGAAACCTGGGACTAGGGCAGCTGCCAAAGCAAAGATAATCACATTTACCACAAAGTGAATGGGGCCAGCGATTAGCACATCAGTGACCTTGGGGCCCAGCTGTAGAAGCCACATGGCGGGACCGACTAAGGCGTTGAGGATGCCAAAAATGAAGGCTGAAAAGATTGCCTTACCAAAGCTATCAATTTCTACCCCTAAAAACGGTAATTTGGAAATGATGAAAAGACTGATACTGGTGACTAATAATTTAAGCAACAAGCCCAATATGGTATTGATGCCAAACGCTAAAGGAATCACTCGCTTATCCTCCTCGGATATCGGTCAGTACTTCGGATGGACACATGCGGGAGTCAAATATCTAAGTCCCCCTATGGATATATCCACTTGAGAATGGCTACCGCTTTGATCCGAATTCTTTCTATTCCTACCGTATTATTCGCTACTAAACCGAATAATATTTAGATTTTTTTATGAATAAGGGATGCATCGGAGTATATCGCAACAATATTGACAGCAGATAAGTAAGCAACAAATTAAATGCGGGGATTGTTGAGCGTCATAATCTATCTAAAGCTAGGAACCCAATCCGGCTACTCACATCAGGCGGGAGCGAGAGGCCATGCATATCTCAGCCCAAAATTGCTTTGATGCCTACTGATGTTTACCTGCTTAACGCCAGTGTCCATAACCACAGGAGTCCTTAGACTATAAGCTTTTCCCCTAAGTACAGGACAAAAAAGGTAGCACCTCTCGGAACTCATTTGCCCTCTGGTCGAGATTGAGGACAATGCCTCGTAAATGGTCAAAGCCATAACGAA